>JBBSUT010000126.1:0-6779 GCA_038234155.1 Sphingomonadales bacterium
CCGACGGCGTGGATCGGCAGTCCCTGGGATTTGGCGGCGGCAACCAGGACGCCGCCGCGCGCAGTACCGTCCAGCTTGGTCATGACAAGGCCGGTCACCTTGGCCAGTTGCTTGAACGTCTCGATCTGGCCCAACGCATTCTGACCGGTGGTGGCGTCGAGCACCAGCACCACATTGTGCGGCGCGGCCGGGTTGAGGCGGCCAAGCACCCGGCGGATCTTGTCAAGCTCATCCATCAGTTCGCGCTTGTTCTGCAATCGGCCGGCGGTGTCGACGATCAGCACATCGATGCCGGTCGCGGTCGCTTCCTTGACGGCGTCAAATACGATCCCGGCCGCATCGCCGCCTTCCTTGCCGCTGATGATCGGCACGCCGATGCGGTCCGCCCAGATCTTGAGCTGCCCGATGGCCGCAGCGCGAAAGGTATCGCCCGCCGCCAGCATGACGCCGTAATCCTGCTCGACAAAATTATGCGCCAGCTTGGCGATGGTGGTGGTCTTGCCCGATCCATTGACGCCGATGACAAGGATGACCTGCGGGCGCGGAAAAGCGTCGATAACCAGTGGCTGCGCGGCAGGGCGCAGGATTGTGGCAATCTCCCGCTCGACCACCTGCATCACCTTATATTCGGTCACGCCTCCCTCAAACCGTTCGGCGGCGAGCTTATCGCGAATTTGCGCGGCGGTTTCGGGGCCAAGATCGGACATGATCAGCGCATCCTCGATCTGATCGAGATCAGGATCTTCCAGCCGGCCGCCGCCGACGATCCCGGCCAGATTGCCCGTCAGGCGCTGGCTGGTGTCTTTCAGGCCGCCGAACAGCCGGTCACGCCAGCTCGGTTTGCTGCTCATGCCGGTTCTCCGATGAGGATAAGGTCTTCGATGCCGGTTATGCGCAGCGCCGCGATGCGCCCGATGGCGGCATCGTTGCGCGCCGTGCGAACCTTGGCGAAACTGGCGGCATGACCGCTCGCACCGTCCCTCTCGATCAGCACCTGCTGCACCGATCCGATCAGACTTTTCTGCCAGGCGTGATGGCGCGCCGCAACCGCTTCGCGCAGCTGCCTGGCGCGCATCTTGATCGTGCGGCCGTCCACCTGCGGCATGCGCGCAGCCGGCGTGCCGGTGCGCGCGGAATAGGGAAAAATATGGCCATGGACGATATCGCAGGCCTCGACGGTCTTCAGACTGTTTGCGAACATCGCATCGCTTTCTGTTGGAAAGCCAGCAATAATGTCTGCGCCGATCGCAATCTCCGGCCGGGCGGCCTTCAGCCTGTGTACGAGATCGATCGCCTGCGCTCGGCTGTGGCGGCGCTTCATGCGTTTCAGGATCATGTCGTCGCCGGCCTGGAGCGAAAGATGGATGTGCGGCATGACGCGGGGCTCATGCGTGATCAGATCGAACAGGCGATCGTCCACCTCGATCCCGTCGAGAGAGGACAGGCGCAGGCGGGGCAGCCCCGGCACGGCGGTCAAAATACGCTCGACCAGACTGCCGAGGTTCGGGCTGCCGGGCAGATCGGCGCCGTAACTGGTGACATCGACACCGGTCAGCACAATCTCCTGAAAACCTTCGTCCACCAGCGTTCTGGCCCGCTCGACGACCGCGCCGGCGGGCACCGATCGGCTGTTGCCGCGGCCGAAGGGGATGATGCAAAAGGTGCAGCGATGATCGCAGCCGTTCTGCACTTCAAGAAATGCGCGGGCACGGTCCGAAAAGCTGGCGGCCAGATGCGGCGCGTTTTCTCGCACCGCCATGATGTCGGACACGCGGATTTTCGCTTCATCCGAAGGTAGGTAAAGGCTCGCGTCCGTTTTGTCCGCATTGCCGATGATCCGCGTGACCTCGGGCATCGCGGCAAATGCCTCCGGCTCCAGTTGCGCGGCGCACCCGGTCACCACGATGCGCGCATCGGGACGGCGCTTGTGCGCCTGGCGTATCAGCTGGCGCGTCCGGCGCACCGCCTCGTTGGTTACCGCGCAGCTGTTGACCACGATCAGATCGTCCCGCGTGCCCAGCGCCGCCGCTATGGCGTCGCTTTCCGCGATGTTGAGGCGGCAGCCGAGCGAGATCGTCTCGGTCATCCGAAGCGGCTCCAGTCGGTACGCCCCTCGTAAACATAGGCTGCAGGACCGGTCATCCGTACCGGTTCCCCTTCGCTCCAAGCGATCGACAGGACTCCGCCGGGCAGATGCACGGCCACGGGGCTGCGCGCCAGCCCCTTGCGGATGGCGGCGACGGCGGCGGCGCAGGCGCCCGATCCGCAGGCCAGCGTCAGGCCCGCGCCGCGTTCCCACACGCGCAGGTCCAGCCCCCCGTCGGGCCGCACGGCAGCGACGTTGACGTTCACCCGCTCGGGAAACAGTTCGTCATGCTCGATTTCGGGGCCGATGTCGGCCAGATCGATGGCGTTCACGTCGTCCACGAAAAACACGGCGTGCGGATTGCCGACGTTTACCGCCATCGGCCTTTCGAGCGCGCCATAGCCGATCGGCATATCGGCGGTGTCGACGGCATAGGCGAGGGGGATCGCCTCCCAGTCGAACCGTGGCCGACCCATGGCGATTTCCGGCAGATCGTCGGCGTGGCCTTCGAGGACGCCAGCCACGGTTTCGATCGTCAGGTCGCGGCCAATCAGCGCCACCACGCAGCGCGTCGCGTTGCCGCAAGCCTGCGCTGCGCTGCCGTCCGCGTTGAGGATACGCATCGCAACGTCGGCGATGGCGGAATCGCTCAGCACGATGAGCTGATCGCAGCCGATGCCGCGCCGCCGATCAGCGATAGCGGCGGCCATGGCGGGCGAGGGATCGAACGCGTCCTTGCGCGCATCGACAATCACGAAGTCGTTGCCGAGCCCGTGCATCTTGTGAAATCGGCCGTTGTGCATGGGTTGGCGCTGTAGGATCGGTGCACGCGCAAGTCCAGCGGTGCCCGGTCCGCCTGCGGGTAAAGCCGATCGGTGAAGATCAGGCGCTGCGGCGGTTCGCGTCCTGGGGCAGGGCGGCATCAATGTTGACCGCTGCATCAGACAGCAGCTTCAGCCCGCGCTGGGCCATGTACAGCCGTGCGCGCACGGCGTCCACGGGCCGGCAGTAATGATAGCCCTGCGCGCGGTGGCAGCCCATGGCGCGCAGCATATCAGCCACCGCCTGCTCCTCGATGCCCTCGGCCGTCACCGGCAGGCCCAGGCTGTCGCCCAGCCCGACGATGGCCGTCACGATGGCCATGGAGTCCTTGTTGCTGTTCATCGACAGCACGAAGCTCTTGTCGATCTTGATCCGATCGAACGGCAAGGCGCGCAGATGCGCCAGCGAGCTGTATCCTGTGCCAAAATCGTCCAGCGCCACGCGGATATTCTGGTTCTTTAGACTGGCGATGATCGCCTGCGCCAGCGGCAGATTTTCGAACAGCGAGCTTTCGGTAATCTCCACCTCCAGCCGCGATGGCGGAAAACCGGTTTCGGTCAGCAGCTTCAGTATTTTCTGGGCCAGCCACGGATCGCGCAATTGCAGCGGCGAGATGTTGACCGACAGCGATACCGACGGCGGCCAATAGCGCGCCTCCTCGAACGCCTGCCGCATGACGGACAGCGACAGCGTCTCGATAAGCCCCGTTTCCTCGGCCACGGGAATGAAACTTTCCGGCTCCACCAGCAGCCCGTCCCGGTCCCATCGCGCCAACATCTCGAAACCGATCAGCGTGCCCGTCGCCAGATCGATCTGCGGTTCGAAATAGGGCAGGAATTCGCCCGCCGGTATGCCCCGGCGCATCGACAGCTCAACATCGCTGCGGATGCGCAGCTCCTCCTCCATGCCCTGTTCGAACCAGGCATGGCGGTTCTTCCCCATGCGCTTGGCGGCGTACATCGCGATGTCTGCGCGGCGCATCAGCGCGCCGACACTGCCATCGGCGGCATCGGTCCGGCTGATGCCCAGCGATGTGGTGATATCAAGCTCGTTCGTTCCATGGCGGAACGGCTGGGCCACCGCCGCCACCAGATCGTCGGCAAATCTGTCGGCCGCACCGGGGATGTCGTTGGCGAACCGCAGAACGCAGCAGAACTCGTCTCCGCCAAGCCGCGCCAGCAGCGCGCCGGCCGGGGCCACGCTGCGCATCCGCGCGGCGATCTCGCACAGCACGGCGTCGCCCGCGTCATGGCCATAAAGATCGTTGATCCGCTTGAAGTCGTCCAGATCGAGCATCAGGAACAGCACGTCCATGCCGCGGTTGCGCGCGCCCTGGAACATTTCCGCCGTCCGCTCGGCCACCGCGCGGCGGTTGTTGAGGCCGGTGAGCGGATCGGTGACGGCCAGCCTGGTGGCGCGATCCTCCGCCGCGATCCGTTCGCCCATCTCCTCGCGCAATTCGCGGTACCGCCTCCAGCCAAAGATGATGAGCGCGATGTTGAGCAGCAGCGCGCTCGCCATCAGCTCGCTGCTTTCGCCCGTTCCGCGCAGCGTACGAATGAAATCGGACACGACCGAACTGCCCGTGCCTACGAACAGGATCAGCGCGGCGGTCACGATGGCGCCGTACATGACGTCACGCCTTGCGCCGGTCCGGCGGCGGTTCAATCGATCGATCGCGCGGGTCTGCATAAGGTCGCCTCGGTTCATCATGCGCCCTATGTGCGCCTCCCGTTAGCGTGCGCCCTCATTACGAATTTAAGGTTAACGCGCTGAATTTTGATCGAAACTGTGTTATGGCTGCCCATGCGCCGGGTGACGGCTGCCTAAGGATTTGCCTTTGCGCGGCAGGCGCGCTATCCGGGCTGCGCTGAAGCGGGTCCGACGGGCCCGCACCAGGCAATCCGGTTGCACGACAATCGCGCTGGTTGGCGAGTTTTCGCCCACCGGCGGTTTTTGCGTTTGCCGCCGGGCGGAAGGGAAACGGGTTTATGTTCGATAAGCTGAGCGACAGGCTTTCCGGTACGTTTGACCGGCTGAAGGGCCGCGGCGCCTTGTCCGAGGCCGATGTGCGCGCGGCGCTGCGCGAAGTGCGGATCGCGCTGCTAGAGGCCGATGTGGCGCTGCCAGTCGTGCGCGAATTCGTCGAATCGATCACCGAGGAAGCGATCGGCCAGTCGGTGCTGCGCTCGATCACGCCGGGGCAGCAGGTGGTCAAGATCGTCCATGACGGTCTGGTGCGCATGCTTGGTTCCGATGCGTCGGACCTGGAGCTTGCTGTCACCCCGCCGGCGATCATCATGATGGTGGGCCTGCAGGGCTCGGGCAAGACCACCACCACCGCCAAGATCGCCAAGCGGCTGAAGGTCAAGGACCGCAAGAAGGTCCTGATGGCGTCGCTCGACGTCAATCGCCCGGCCGCGCAGGAGCAGTTGGCGACGCTGGGGACGCAGATCGACGTGGCGACGCTGCCGATCGTGGCGGGGCAGCAGCCGGTGGATATCGCGCGGCGCGCGATGCAATCGGCCAAGCTGCAGGGCTATGACGTGCTGATGCTCGACACCGCGGGCCGGCTGCACGTCGATCAGCAGTTGATGGACGAGATGCGGGCCGTGTCTGACACCGCGCAGCCGGCCGAAATCCTGCTCGTCGTGGACGCGCTGACGGGCCAGGATGCCGTCAATGTGGCGCAGAGCTTTTCGAACCAGGTGCCGCTCACCGGCGTGGTCTTGACGCGTATGGACGGTGATGCGCGCGGCGGCGCGGCGCTGTCGATGCGGGCGGTTACCGGCCGACCGATCAAATTTGTCGGTACCGGCGAAAAGGCCGATGCGCTGGAGCAGTTCCATCCGGAACGCGTGGCCGGCCGTATCCTGGGCATGGGCGACGTGGTCGGGCTGGTCGAGCGCGCCGCGGCGTCGGTTGAAGCGGACGAAGCCGAGGCGCTGGCGCGCAAGATGGCCAAGGGCGAGTTCGACATGGACGATCTGCGCGCGCAGCTGCGCCAGATGACCAAGATGGGCGGGCTCGGCGCGCTGGCGGGCATGATCCCCGGCATGAAAAAGGCCAAGCAGGCGATGGCTGCGAGCGGCGCGGATGACAAGATGCTGCTCCATATGGACGCGATCATCGGATCGATGACGAAGAAGGAGCGCCTCCAGCCGGCCCTGATGAACGCCAAGCGCAAACGCCGCGTGGCGATCGGATCGGGCACCACGGTGCAGGAGGTCAACAAACTCCTGAAGATGCATCAGGAAATGGCGCGCACCATGAAGCGCATTCGCAAGATGGGTGGGCTCAAGGGCCTGGCCGCCATGTTCGGCAAGTCCGGCGGCGATATGGGCGAAATGATGGGCGCGCTCGGCAATCCGGGGGCGGGCGGCATGCCCGGCATGGGCGGCGGCGGCTTGCCGCCCGAGCTTGCCAACATGATGAATAAAAAACGTAAGTAACCGACATAAACTTTTGACAAGACATCAACTTTTGATAAGATAAGGAATATATTATGGCAGTAGCAATGCGTCTTTCGCGCGGTGGCTCCAAGAAGCGCCCCTATTACAAGATTGTCGTGGCCGACGCGCGCGCGGCGCGTGACGGCAAGTTCATCGAGCGGATCGGCAGCTACAATCCGCTTCTGCCCAAGGACAGCGACGAGCGCGTGAAGCTGGACGTGGAGCGCGCCAAGCACTGGATCGCCGCCGGTGCGCAGCCGTCCGATCGCGTGATGCGCTTCCTCGATGCCGCGGGCGTGCTGGAACGCAAGGTGCGCAACAACCCGAACAAGGCCAAGCCGGGCGAAAAGGCCACCGAGCGCGCCGAGGAGCGCGACGCCAAGGCCGCCGCTGCCAAGGAAGCCGCAGAAGAGGCGAAG
>JBBSUT010000127.1:0-6724 GCA_038234155.1 Sphingomonadales bacterium
CGCGCCACGGCCCTCATATTCGAAACAGCCGCTGGTGTGGCGGATCGCATCCCATTCTGCCGCAACGTAGGCTGCGATAAACGCATCGGATAGCGGCCGTACCTGCAGCTTGGCTGTCTCAACATGCCGCCAGATCGCCGCGCCATTTTCTGCGATCACGGCCGCCGAATGCAGTTTGTGCGTTCCGCCCGACATGGCGGCAAGCTGCGCGCGCGCGGCTTCAGGACTATCCGGTTTGTCGAGCCGCCGTCCGTCCGCCAGCTCCAGCATGGAATCGGCACCCAGTACCAGCCGCCCGGGCGCGCTCTGCGCTCCGCGCAGCGCCTTGGCTTCTGCCAGGGCATCGGCCAGATTGCGCGGCGAAAGATCAGCCAGCGCGTCTTTCAGCGCGTCCTCATCCACCGGGGCGCGCTTGACCGTAAACGGCACGCCCGCCGCTTCCAGCATGGTACGGCGGATCGCGCTGCCGGACGCCAGGACGATCGCACGGGCAGTATCCCCCTGCTGGCTTGCATTGATTTGCTTGCTCAAATGATATTTCCCTGGCGTTTGCGGCCCGACAGTTCGCGGTCGTTAGCCAGATTGATGATCGCTGCGGCGGTCTCCTCGATCGAGCGGCGGGTTACGTCGATCACCGGCCATCCGCGATCGGCGAATATACGCCGCGCGAACCGCACCTCCTGCAACACCTTGTCCCCCTCTACATAATCCGTTTCGGGCATCTGATTGAGTGACAGCAGCCGGTTGCGCCGGATCTGGACCAACCGATCCGCGCTGGTGGTCAGCCCGACGATCAGTGGATTGCGGAGCCGATAGAGCAATTCGGGCGGCGGCGATTCCACCACCACCGGAATATTGGCGGTCTTGTAGCCGCGGTTGGCCAGATAAATGCTTGTCGGCGTCTTGGACGTGCGCGAAACGCCCGCCAGAATGATGTCGGCCTCCTCCCAGCCTTCCTGATGCACCCCGTCATCATGGGCGATGGTATATTGGATCGCCTCGACCCGCGCGAAATAGGCCGCATCCAGGCTATGTTGCCGCCCGGGCCGGGCCTTGGCTTCCTGCCCGAACATGTCCGACAACGCATCCGTTACCGCATCGAGCGCGGGGATTGCGGGCAAGCCGAGTGCGCGGCAACGCTTCTCCAACTTGCGGCGCGTGTCCGAATTGACCAGCGTAAACAAAACCATCCCGGGATTGACGGCGACATCGTCCAATATCCGCTCCAGATGCACGTCGGAACGCACCATCGGCCAAAAATGTTTGACCACATCAACCTCGTCGAACTGCGCCAGCGCTGCTTTGGCGATATTGTCGAGCGTTTCCCCGGTCGAATCCGAGAGCAGATGGAGGTGAAAGCGGTCCATGTCCGTCAGCCTTGTTGGCAGGACGTGAATAAATCAAGGGATAGCACCGGGGAAGGTTTGACCTGCGGACAAGTGGCCATGCCCGGTTCGAGTCGCCCCGCGTTCGTACACAGCATGTGCTGTTTGTCCCCACCCTGTTGAAAACGGGTACGAGCCATCGCGACTCCGTACGCGAGTCACGAGCGCCGCCGAGTCAATCTGTTGGCAAAGACGGTGGATGGACCTAGAGCCGGGCTTGTCCACCGACCATCTTCCCTCATCAATTTCTCATTTAAATATATAAGGATATAGGAAGTCAGGCATGACCGTGGAAATCGACCCGCCCGCAAACGACAAACCGCTGCTGGCCGTGCTGCGCGGTGAACGCCGTGATCCACCGCCCGTGTGGCTGATGCGCCAGGCCGGGCGTTACCTAGAGGAATACCGCGCCTTGCGGGCGAAAAAAGGCGGCTTTCTCGATCTGGTTTACGACTGTGCGGCGGCAACGGAAGTGACGCTGCAGCCCATCCGCCGCTTCGGCTTCGATGGTGCGATCCTGTTTTCCGATATCCTGATTGTGCCGCACGCGCTAGGTCAGGATCTGCGCTTCGTGGCAGGCGAGGGACCGCGGCTGAGCCCGATCCTGGCGTCCCATGCGCTGAGCGCGTTGACCGCCGATTTCAGCCGGTTCGATCCGATTTATGAAACTGTGCGCCGCGTCAAGACGGCGCTGCCGCCTGAGACGACCATGCTGGGGTTCGCTGGCAGTCCGTGGACGGTGGCGACCTATATGGTGGCAGGCGAGGGCAGCCGAGACCAGAGCCTGACGCGGCGGATGGCTTATGCCGAACCAGCGCGGTTCGCGGCGTTGATCGCGCGGCTGATCGACGTGACCGCGGATTATCTTTGCGGCCAGATTGCGGCCGGCGCTGATGCGGTGCAATTGTTTGACAGCTGGGCCGGATCGCTGAGCCCAGAGCAATTTGATGACTGGGTGGTGGCGCCCAACCGGGCGATCGTGGAGCGGGTGCGTGCGCGCCATCCCGATACGCCGATCATCGGTTTCCCCAAGGGCGCGGGCGGCAAGCTTGCCGCTTATGCCGCGGGCACAGGCGTGGACGCGATCGGGCTGGACGAGACCGTTGATCCGGTCTGGGCCGACAGCGTGCTGCCGCCTGGATTGCCGGTGCAGGGCAATCTCGATCCGCTGCTCCTGATCGCGGGCGGCGCGGCCATGGAAGCCGCTGTGTCGGTCATTCGCAGCGCATTTGCGGGCCGTCCGCACATCTTCAATCTCGGCCACGGCATCCAACAGGACACGCCGGTGGAAAATGTCGCAAAACTCCTTGGGGCTCTGGCCAAATAATCCTAGATAGTTGGAATGGAAACGCTCGCTGTGCTGTATCTCTGGCTTAAGGCCGCCCACCTGATTTTTGTGATTTTCTGGATGGCCGGGCTGTTCATGCTGCCGCGGCTGTTCGTCTATCACCAGGAAGCGGCGGCGGGCTCCGAAGAGGCTGCGAAATTCGCCGATCGCGAGCGCAAACTTTTGAAAATTATCTTGAATCCGTCGATGATTTTGGTGTGGATTCTCGGTCTGGCGCTGGCCAGCACAATCGGCGCGTGGAGCATGGGCTGGTTTGGCGCCAAGCTGCTGCTGGTGATCGGCCTGTCGGGCTATCATGGTTATCTGATTGGTTATTCGAAGAAATTGGCCCGCGGAGAGCAACCGCTTAGCGGCAAAACATTGCGCCTCCTGAACGAGGTGCCGGCCATTGCCATCGCCATCATTGTGGTGCTGGTTATCGTCAAGCCGTTCTGACACAGCGCCGCCCGCGCTGATCGATTGACAGCAACCGCGGCGCGGCGTAAATCCCGCAGCGTTAGGCCCGTCCGGGTCCTGTTATTGCGCGCCGTTTTTCTGGCGGCCTCGCGCTGAATTTCCAGCTTCACCTTGGTCCCCGCCTGTCGCCGGGAATGGATTTCTTATGCATCTTCAAGAACTCAAAGATACCGCGCCGGCCGAACTGGTTTCAATGGCTGAGGAAATGGGCGTTGAGGGCGCTAGCACGCTGCGCAAACAGGATCTGATGTTTGCGATTCTGAAAGAGTGCGCGGACGACGGCGAGGAAATTCTCGGCCTTGGCACGATCGAGGTGATGCCTGATGGCTTCGGCTTCCTGCGCAGCCCGGAATCGAATTATCTGGCTGGACCGGACGATATCTACGTCTCCCCCAACATGGTGCGCCAGTTTGGTCTGCGCACCGGCGATACGGTGGAAGGCGAAATTCGTGCGCCAAAGGATGGCGAGCGTTATTTTGCGCTGGTCAAGGTGATGAAGGTGAATTTCGATGATCCGGACGCCGTGCGGCACCGGGTGAATTTTGACAATCTCACCCCGCTCTATCCCGACAGCAAGCTAACGTTGGATACACTTGATCCCACAGTGAAGGACAAGTCTGCGCGGGTAATCGACATCATCTCGCCGCAGGGCAAAGGCCAGCGCGCGCTGATTGTCGCGCCGCCGCGCACCGGCAAAACCGTGCTTCTGCAGAACATAGCCAAGGCGATCACCGATAATCATCCCGAGGTTTACCTGCTCGTGCTGCTGATCGACGAGCGGCCTGAGGAAGTGACCGACATGCAGCGCTCGGTGAAGGGCGAAGTGATCAGCTCCACCTTCGACGAGCCGGCCAACCGGCACGTCCAGGTTGCGGAGATGGTGATCGAAAAGGCCAAGCGGCTGGTTGAGCACAAGAAGGATGTTGTCATCCTGCTTGATTCCATCACGCGGCTGGGCCGTGCCTACAACACCGTGGTGCCGAGCTCGGGCAAGGTGCTTACCGGCGGTGTCGACGCCAATGCGCTGCAACGTCCCAAGCGCTTCTTCGGTGCGGCGCGCAATATCGAGGAGGGCGGCTCGCTGTCCATCATCGCCACTGCGCTGATCGATACCGGCAGCCGGATGGACGAAGTGATCTTTGAAGAGTTCAAGGGCACGGGCAACAGCGAAATCGTGCTTGACCGTAAGGTCGCTGACAAGCGCATCTTCCCGGCACTGGACGTTGGCAAATCTGGTACGCGCAAGGAAGAACTGTTGGTAGAGAAGGACGTGCTGTCCAAGATGTGGGTGCTGCGCCGTATCCTCATGCAGATGGGCACGATCGATGCGATGGAATTCCTGCTCGACAAGATGAAGGATTCCAAGAGCAACGAAGATTTCTTCGACTCGATGAATCAGTAAGGCTGGACCGGCGGCGCCAGTGGTACTTCATGCCCGCGGCTCAGCCGATTCTGCTTAAGTCCCTACTCAAGGCACAGGGCAAAATAGGGTCACCAGGCGAGAGCTAGCGATCATGCAGCCTTCGATCGGAAGCTCCCCGCCTGCGCCTCGTTCCACATCGCGGCATAGCTGTCGCTAACGGTTCCGGCTATCAGCTCGCCTTCGGCCAGGAAATCATAGATCTTGTCGACCGCGCTGGATCGCATATCCGAAATCCGCTCATGCAGATGGTGCGGCTGGATATCGCTGGGATGCTGCAGCCCCATGGCCGATACAATGCTGTGCAGCGCATTGACCGTCTGCTGCTGGAACCGGGCCACACGCCTGGCTTTGTCTGATACCACCAGGCCGCGCTGGCGGGTTGGCTCTTGCGTGGCGACGCCGGTGGGGCAAAAACCCGTGTGGCAGCGCATTGATTGCACGCAGCCACGCGAGAACATGAAAGCCCGCGCTGCATTGCTCCAGTCCGCGCCCAGCGCGGCATTGGCGGCAAGGCCGGCGCCGCTGTGCACCTTGCCCGACGCTGCCAGACGGATGCGGTCCTTGAGCCCGCTGCCAACCAGCGCGTTGCGGACAATGATCAGTCCTTCGCGCAGGGGATAGCCCACCCGGTTTGACAGTTCCACAGGCGCGGCCCCGGTGCCGCCCTCTGCACCGTCCACCACGATATAATCGAGCAGTATACCGGTCTCCAGCATGGCCTTCATGATGGCCATGACCTCATGTGGCTGGCCGACGCATAATTTGATCCCCAAGGGCTTGCCGCCCGAAAGCTCGCGTAGCTGCGCCGCCCATTCGAGCATGCCGGTGGGCGTTGCAAAGGCACTGTGCGCGGCGGGCGACAGGCAATCCTGACCTTGCGCAACACCGCGAGCATCGGCGATCTCCTGCGTCACCTTAGCACCTGGAAGCACGCCGCCATGGCCCGGCTTGGCGCCTTGACTAAGCTTGATCTCGACCATCCGCACCTGATCGCATTGCGCGGTATCGCGAAACTTGCCCGCATCGAAATGGCCGTTGCCATCATGGCATCCGAAATAGCCGCTGCCGATTTCCCACGTCAGATCGCCGCCGTGTTTGCGGTGATAGGCGCTGATGCCGCCCTCTCCAGTATCGTGGTAAAATCCGCCCAGCTTCGCCCCGAGGTTTAGCGCCTCGATGGCGTTGGCGCCGAGCGACCCAAAACTCATGGCAGAAATGTTCAGCACCGAAGCGCTATAGGGTTTGGCGCACTGCGGACCACCAACGATAACGCGCGGCGCAGTATCGGCATCGTCGTTCGGCACGATCGAATGGGTCATCCACTCATATTCCGAAGAGTAGACATCCAGTTCAGTGCCGAACGGGTGCGCGTCCATATCGCCTTTTGCCCGAGCATAGACCAGAGCGCGTTCGTCGATGTTGAACGGTCGGCCGTCCAGATCACTTTCTACGAAATAACTTCGCAAATAGGGCCGCAGCGCCTCCATCACCCAGCGAATATGACCGCTTAAGGGAAAATTCCGCAGCAAACTGTGGTGCGGCTGGAAGAAATCCCACAACCCGATCAGGGCCAGCGGCCCGGCGATCCAAAGCCCCCATCGCAGGGCCGGCAGGGCGATGCACAGGATAAGCGCAGCCAATATGGCTAGAGGCAGTGCAATCCGCCAACCGTCTTTCAAATGCAAGCTTGTCACGAGCGGCAGGCGCTCATGCGAGGTGGCGGGCGAAGAATTCCATCGTCCGCTGATCGGCCTTTCGGGCATTGTCCTCGTCGCGGCGTTTGCCGAATTCCGTTGCGAACCCGTGATCAATGCCGGGATAATCGTACAGCGTGACTCTGGAGTGATCGTCCAGGCCGTCGTGCATTTTTTGCTGCGTCGCTTTGTCGACAAACCCGTCCTCCTGCGGAATGTGCAAAAGCAGCGGGTTCGCGATAGCATTTTTCTCGCCGAGCAGCGTATCGACGCCGATGGCATAATAGCCAACGGTCGCATCGCTATCGGTACGCGCCGCAGCCAAATAGGCCAAACGTCCACCCAGACAATATCCGACTGCGCCCACCATGCTCACTCCGAATTTGGATTTGGCGTAGGCAATGGTCGCTTCGATATC
>JBBSUT010000128.1:0-6720 GCA_038234155.1 Sphingomonadales bacterium
CGGCGTCGTCCAGGCCGAGCGTATCGACGGCGCGACCAGTTTTATCAGGGAGATACCCCGTGCCGCAGCAGGCTGACACCACCTCCGCTATCGAAACCGACGTATCGGAAGGCGGCGTAGCGGCCACCTTGCGCCGCATCGCGATTTTCGACACCACCTTGCGCGACGGCGAGCAGGCTCCCGGTTTTTCGATGACCACCGCGCACAAGCTGGCGATCGCCCGCGCGCTTGCCGATCTCAACGTGGACGTGATGGAAGTCGGTTTCGCCGCCGCCTCCCCCGGCGATGCCGAGGCTGTTGCCGAAGTCGCCAGACAGGTCACCGGCCCCGTGATCTGCTCGCTCGCCCGCACGAAGGACGGCGATATCGAGGCCGCCGCGCGGGCCCTCGAAGCCTCGCACAACAACCGCCTGCATCTGTTCATCGGCACCAGCCCCTTGCACCGCGAGGCCAAGCTCAAGCTGACCCGCGATCAGGTGCTGAAGGAGATCGAGCGCTCGATCACAGCGTCCAAAGGCCATTTCGGCCAGATCGAGTTTTCCGCCGAGGACGCGATCCGCACCGAGCGCGATTTCCTGATCGAAGCGCTGCAGGTCGCCGCCGACTGCGGGGCCGATGTGCTAAATGTGCCCGACACCGTGGGCTACACCTCGCCCGAGGAAATGTACGAACTGTTCCGCGATCTCACCGCGAAGATCCGCCGCGCGGATCATGTTGTCTTCTCGACCCACTGTCATGACGATCTGGGGATGGCCGTTGCCAACAGCCTGGCCGCCGTGCGCGGCGGCGCCGGGCAGGTCGAATGTTCGATCAACGGCATCGGCGAGCGCGCGGGCAATTGCGCGCTCGAAGAGGTGGTGATGGCGCTGAAGACCCGCGCCGATCATTACCGCGCCGATACCGGCATCCGCACGCAGGGGCTGTACGCGGCCTCCGGGTTGCTGGCGGAGAGCACCGGCAATGCGCCGCCGCGCAACAAGGCGGTGGTCGGCCGCAACGCGTTTGCGCATGAGGCCGGCATCCACCAGCATGGCATGCTCGCCAACCGCGAAACCTACGAGATTATGGAGCCGTCCGATGTCGGCATGCCGTCCACGCTGGTGCTCGGCAAACATTCGGGCAAGCATGCGCTGCGCGCGCGGCTCGAAACCTTGGGCTATGACATTGGCGACAACCGGATGGAGAGCGTGTTCGCCGATTTCAAGACGCTCGCCGATACCAGACGCGAGGTGACCGATAACGATCTGGTCGCCATGATCGAGGGTGATGATGTGGCCAATGTCTGGCATCTGGTGCGCGCCGACCTGCGCACCGGCACCAAGGCGACGGCCAACCCCACCGCCAAGCTGGTGGTCGATCACCGCGACCGGGGACGGCTGTCCGCGATCGGCCACGGCACCGGCCCGTTCGAGGCGCTTTCGGACGCCTTCTGCATCGTCGCGGAGGTGGAGGGAACGCTTGACAGCATCGACGCGCATCAGTTGGCGCGCGAGATGGACATCGAAGTCGGGTTGACCGTGGAGGGCCAGAAAATCCTCGGCCGCAGCCAGAATACCGATGTGATCGTGGCCGCCGCCGAAGCGCTGCTGGCTGCGTTCAACAACCATGCGCGTAAAGTCCATGCTGCGCAGCATGAAGCCGCAGCATGATGGCCAAATCCCTGTTCGACAAGTTATGGGAACGCCATGTCGTGGTGCCCGAAACCGGCGACAGCCCGGCGGTGCTCTATATCGATCTACATTTGATCCATGAGGTCACCAGCCCGCAGGCCTTTTCGGTGCTGGAGGAACGCGGCCTTGCCGTGCGCCGCCCGGACCGGACCAAGGCGACGCTGGACCATTCGACGCCGACGCTGAAGGCTGGCGCCGACGGTAGGCTGCCCTATGCCACCGCGCAGGCGGAAAAGCAGGTCGAGCGGTTGATCGCCAACACCAAGGCCCACGGCATCGAGCTGTTCGGGATCGGCGATCCGCGGCGCGGCATCGTCCATGTCATCGGCCCCGAACTTGGGCTGACCCAGCCCGGCAAGACCATCGTTTGCGGCGACAGCCACACCAGCACCCACGGCGCGTTCGGCGCGCTGGCGTTCGGCATCGGCACTACCGAGGTTGGCCATGTGCTGGCGACGCAGTGTCTGCTGCAGCGCAAGCCCAGATCGATGCGCGTCACGGTGGAGGGAGAGCTGCCGCCCGGCAGCGGCGCCAAGGACATGGCGCTGGCGATCATTGCCGAAATCGGCGCGGACGGCGGCCAGGGCTATGCGCTGGAATTCGCCGGCAGCGCGGTGCGCGCGCTCTCGATGGAAGGGCGCATGACCTTGTGCAACATGGCGATTGAGGCCGGTGCGCGCGTCGGCATGGTCGCGCCGGACGAGACCACCTTCGACTGGCTGAAGGGCCGCGACCGGGTGCCCGCCGACTGGGACGCTGCCGTCTCCGACTGGCGCACGCTGCCGAGCGACGAGGGCGCGCGCTTTGACAAGGAGGTGGTGTTGAACGGCAGCGCCGTCGCCCCGATGATCACCTACGGCGTCTCGCCCGATGCCGCCGCGCCCGTCACCGGCAACGCGCCCCGCGCCGAAACCGCCGAAGCGCGCCACGCCGCAGACTACATGAAATTCGCGGAAGGTCGCCCGTTCACCGAACAGGCCGTCGACCGCGTGTTCATCGGCAGCTGCACCAATTCGCGGCTGTCCGATCTGCGCGAAGCCGCCGCCGTGATGCGCGGGCGCACCGTGGCCAGCGGCGTCACCGCGCTCGTCGTCCCCGGCTCCGAAGCGGTGCGCCGCGATGCCGAGGCGGAGGGGCTGCACATCATATTCCTGAATGCCGGGGCGGAGTGGCGCGAGCCGGGCTGTTCGATGTGCATCGGCATGAACGGCGATATCGGCCAGCCGGGCGAGCTTGTGGTCTCCACCAGCAACCGCAATTTCATCGGGCGGCAGGGCAAGGGCGTGCGCACCGTGCTCGCCGGCCCCGCCACAGCGGCCGCCAGCGCCATCGCCGGACACATCGCCGATCCGCGCGACTATCTCGATGCCGCCCGGGAGCCCGAACATGTTTGAACCCATGCGCACCCTCACCAGCGGCACGATCGTGCTGGCCCGCGCCAATATCGATACCGATCAGATCATCCCGGCGCGCTATCTCACCACCACCAGCCGCGAGGGACTGGGCAAACACGCCTTCCACGACTGGCGCTATGACGAGGCCGGCGCGCCCGCCGAAGACAGCCCGCTTGATGGCCCGGAGCATAAGGGCCACGCGATCCTGGTGGCAGGCCCGAACTTCGGCTGCGGATCGAGCCGCGAACATGCTCCCTGGGCGCTCGTCGATTTCGGTTTCCGCGCGGTGGTGTCGAGCGACATCGCCGATATCTTCAAGAGCAACGCGCTGAAAAACGGCCTGCTGCCGGTCGAGATCGACGCCGAGACCCACGCCAGGCTGCTCGAATGCCCGGGCCGCGAGGTGACGATCGATCTGGAGGCCGGCGTGCTCACCAGCGGCAATGACATTGAGGCTCATTTTACGGTGGAGCCGTTTGCCAAGAAATGCCTGCTCGAAGGCAATGACCCGCTCGGTTTCCTGACCGATCGGATGGACGCGATAACGGCCTATGAGAAAGACCACGCCAAGGAGATTGGGGCATGACCGCCAACATCGTCCTGCTGCCCGGCGACGGCATTGGCCCCGAAGTCACCGCCGCCGCCAAGCTGGTGCTGGAGGCCGCCGACGCGCGCTTCGATCTTGGCCTCTCGTTCGAGGCGCATGATTTTGGCGGCATCGCCATCGACCGGCACGGCGACCCCTTCCCCGCCGCCACCCGCGCGGCCTGCGAGAGCGCCGACGCGATTTTGCTCGGGGCGGTCGGCGGGCCGAAATGGGACAAGGGCGGCCCGCGCCCCGAGACCGGGCTGCTGGCCCTGCGCAAAGCGCTCGGCACGTTTGCCAACCTGCGGCCTATCACCTTGTTCGAGGGGCTGGAGCATCTCTCCCCGCTGAAGCCCGACCGCGCGGCGGGCATCGATTTGCTGATAGTGCGCGAGCTGACCGGCGGCATCTATTTCGGCAAGCGTCAGGAAGGCGAGACCCACGCGACCGACGAATGCGCCTATTCCGCGATGGAGGTGGAGCGCGTCGCGCGCATCGCGTTCGAGGCAGCGCGCGGGCGCAGCGGGCGACTGACCTCGGTCGACAAGGCCAATGTGCTCGCCACCTCCCGGCTATGGCGGGGGACCGTGATCCGGCTGCACGAGGCGGAGTATAGCGACGTGACGCTGGACCATATGCTGGTCGACGCGATGGCGATGAAGCTGATCGAGGCACCCGCCTGGTTCGACGTGATCCTGACCGAAAACATGTTCGGCGATATATTGAGCGACGAAGCCTCGGTGTTGGCCGGATCGATCGGCCTGGCCCCCAGCGCCTCGCTCGGGCTTGGCCCGCGCGGCCTCTACGAACCCATCCACGGCAGCGCGCCTGACATCGCGGGCCAGGACAAGGCCAACCCCATCGGCGCGATCATGAGCGCCGCGATGCTGCTGCGCCACTCGCTGGAGGCCGCTGGAGCAGCGGACGCGATCGAGGCGGCGGTGCGCGCGCATCTGGCGGTCGGCGGACGGACGGCGGAGTTGGGGGGCGATATGGGGACGGTGGCGACTGCAGAGGCGGTTGCGGGGCGGGTGTAGGCATCGAACATCCGATTTGCTTTCCATGCTAGCTCCGGGCAACAGTCACTGAAGCCTGTCGGATGATCTGAAAGTCGATAAGAATGGATTGTGAAGAACCGAAGAAGTCCAAGCCATCGGTGCGTGAACGTGCAAACGCGATCAAGGATTATCGCTGCAAGAACCTGATTGCAGTTCTGGAGGATCCGCGCGATATCAAGAATATCGGCACTGTTATCAGGAACGTGAACGCTTTGGGCGTCGAGAAAGTCTATGTCGTCGATCCGCAGCACGCGCTGCCTGACGATTGGCAGGACATGCGTGAACGAAAGTCATTGTCCAAGACTTCGGTTTCAGCGGTGAAATGGAGTTTTGTTAAGCGCTTCGACAGCACTGAAGACTGCCTGTCGCATCTCGAAAAGAACGGCTTCGTTTCCATAGTGACCTCCCCTCACGTCAAGGGTCGAAAAAACTTCATCCTGCACGACGCTGACTATACCGATCACACAAAGCTCGCCGTCTGGTTTGGAACCGAGGCGCAGGGCATCAGTGACCTTGCCGTAGAGCGTAGCGAAAACTGCGTTAGCATTCCCATGTTCGGTATGATCGAAAGCCTCAATCTGGGCACGACGTCGGGTATTGTTTTGTACGAAGTCACAAAGCAGCGGCGCGCGTATCAGGAACGCTACAAACGCAGCAAGAAGCGGCGACCGAAGCCGTTAGCGGAAAGCCCTGTTGCTGCTGGGTAGATGTTGTTTGGTAGAGAAGAGCGTCGTCACCCCGGGCTTGACCCGGGGTCCAGCTTTCCTCCCACCGAGAAGGTGGATTGCTTATATCGAGGGAACTGAGTTTGCGTCATCACCAATCGGTATCCCAGCCCGATCTATGTTGAGTGGAAAATTGCGTTTATCAAAAAGGGCGGGTCGATGTGACGGGCGCGCCATTTTAAAGCACAAAGCTGGACCCCGGATCACGTCCGGGGTGACGGTGATGGGAGAGCTGCGCTTGCACGTTCGGGTTCCGATTCTCAGTGTCGAGCCAAAGCGTTTCGGCGCGCTGGGTGCTTTGGTACGCCCTATCAAAGTATTAGCAGAATGAATGCTGATCCCCTTTTCTCGTCGCCCCGGGCTTGACCCGGGGTCCAGCTTCCCTTCTCTTCCAACCCCATGGATCGGGAACATCGCGGCGGCTGGGTGTACATCATGGCCAATCGGTATCGCGGCGCGATCTATGTGGGGGTGACCGCCGATCTGCCGAAGCGCATCAACCAGCATCGGACCGGCTATGGCTCCGAGCACTGCCGCTATTATGGGCTGGGTCGGCTGGTCTGGGCGGAGCGCGGCGATACGATTGTGGACTGTATCGCGCATGAGAAGCGGGTGAAGCGCTGGGCCCGGACGTGGAAGTTTGCGCTGATCGAGAGGGGCAATCCGGACTGGCGGGATTTGTCGGATATGGTGATCTGACGCAGGTAAAAGCTGGACCCCGGATCAAGTCCGGGGTGACGGTGATGGGTAGGCAGGGTTACCCGCCATTGTTAAAACCACTTCAGCCATTTGAAAATCGCCATCTGCACGCCGAAAATGCCGCCCAGCATCGCCACCGTGATCCAGAAGGCGTGGCCGTCGTTCACGCCAGGCATGCCGCCGACATTGATGCCGAGCAGGCCGGTCATGAAACTCAGCGGCAGGAAGATCGCGGCGACCAGCGACAGGACATAATTGGTGCGGCCTGCATGCGCGGCGGCGCGGGCGTTGAGATCGTCCTGCAGCACCAGCGCGCTTTCCTTGCTGACGTCGATATCCTCCAGAAAGCGCGACAGCCGGTCGATCGTCTCGCGGATGTCGCGGCGGTTTGCCTGGCTCATCCATGGCACGGCGCAGCGGCCGATCTCCAGAAGCGCCTCGCGCTGCGGCGACATATGGCGTTTCAGCGCCAGGCAGTTGCGGCGGATATCGGTGATCTTGTCCTGAATGAACCCGGTGTCGTAATCATCCTCATGCTCTTCGAGATCGTCGAGCGTATCGTTCATGTCGACGATCGCGCTGCTCATC
>JBBSUT010000129.1:0-6714 GCA_038234155.1 Sphingomonadales bacterium
CGCTGCAGGCGCCCAGCAGGAGCGCGGCGAAAAGGTAAAAAGGTCCGGCTTTGTTCATGACAGGCTTTCCTTTGGTCTGCTAAGCTGCAGGGATCAACCATCAAGCGGTCCATGCCCCATGCGTAGTTTTCTGATTGCCGTTCTGCTCGCCTCCAGCTTCGCCGCGCTGCCGCTGCCGAGCGCAGCCGTCCACGCGCAGCGCCTGTCGCCCAGCTATGCCTTTCTGGAGGCAGTCAAGAAGCGCGACGGCGACAAGGCGACCGCGCTCATCAACACCCCTGGCAATTATGTCATCAACAGCCGGTCGGGTGACGATGGCAAAACTGCCTTGCACATCGTGGTGGAACGCCGCGACGCGACCTGGCTGCGCTTCCTTCTGTCCAAGGGGGCCGATACCAACATCGGCGACGATAACGGCAACACGCCGCTCATGCTGGCCACCCAGCTGAGCACTATCGACGCACTCGAGCTGCTGATCGCCAACGGTGCCAAGGTGAACGGCACCAACCGTTCGGGCGAAACGCCATTGATTCGGGCGGTGCAGTTGCGCGATCTGGAAGCGGTGCGCGTGCTGCTGAAAAATGGCGCGAACGCGGATATCAAGGACAATGTCTCCGGCCGATCGGCGCGTGAATATGCCGCGCTGGACGGACGGTCCAGCGCTGTGCTGGGCCTGATTGAGGGACGCGGTGCCCCGCAGAAAACTCCGACAACTGCGGGCGGGCTTGATTTTTCTGGTATAAAATAGGCGCACTACCCGTCGGCACTGGCGGCGAGACCGTCGCTCAATCCAGCGGATCGACCCCCCAGGCGGTTTCAGGATCGCACAGCTGGGTATGCCGCCGCATGGCGATGACGGCCAAACGTTCGCATTCCTTTCGGCGGCGTGCGGGCGCGAGTGGATGGCTGGCCGCAGCACGCACGATGGCCGCATCATAGGCGTCGGCCACGATCAATCCGGTTCGTTCCGGCTCAAATATCTCCCGCGCCAGCAACGCGTCGTCCATCGCTGGTGGCACGGCCCAATAGAACCGATCGCAGTAATCCAGATAATCGCGCCATTTCTGATCGCCCAGCAGATCGGCACGCGAGCATTTTATCTCGACAATGACCACCTGCCCTTTGGCATCCAGTCCCATCAGATCGGCCCGGCGGCCGCTGCGTAGCGGCACCTCCGGCAATCCGTATATCTGGTGGCGCGCCAACATGCGCCGCAAGCCGCGGGTGACAGCGGCGGCTCCCAAGAGGACGCTATCTTCGGTCGATGGGGCTAATGTCAGCATGGCCTTGATATAGAACAGGTCGTGAACAGAAGAAAGGCCCCAATTGAGGCCTTTATCGTCCGGCCGTAATTGCGGCGGCGTCAGCGATAGAAAATATGCTTGTCCACCGCACCGACGCGCGTCAGCCGCCAGCCCGGCGATACATATTTGGCATGGAAGAACAGCGCATCATCAACATCGGTCTGCCAGCTGTCGTCCAGCGCAATGCGTGCGATAGCCTTGGCCTTCTGCCACGACCGGCTCGATTTGGGGATCGACGGCATTTTGCCACCGCGCACGAAAGAGAATTGGCTTCTCTGATAGACGACGCCGCAGATGGAGTTGGGCCAGCGCGGTGAGGCGGCGCGGTTCAGCACGACCTTGGCCACGGCCAGCTGCCCCTCCAGCGTCTCCCCCTTCGATTCGAAATAGATGGTGCCAGCAAGGCAACGCTCTTCGGCATCGAGCGAATCGCTGTCGATTGTGCCATCGACCAATTGCGCCAGGCTATCGGCGCGGCTCAGATTGCCTAAGGATTCGGGCACACTGCGTTCGGGAATTGGAGCGATTACGGGGTCGCTGTAAAAGCGGATGTTCTCGGTACCCTCGACCGGCGCCGCGGCGTCCTGACCCTGGGAGGATAGGATCAAGCCGGGATCAATCCTGATCTCACCGGCTATAAGCGCCGTCTGCTGCGCGTCTTCGGCGGCGGCGGCGCTGCTGTCCGTTACGATGACCGCGGATAGTAGCAGCATGGAAACAGCCGCGGCGCCCGCGGCTTTCAGATAATGGAACATGAAACTCGCATAATCGTGCGGCAGATGCCCGCGGAGCAAAACTCTATTCTCTACAACCCGCTTTGCTCAGGGCGATCTTCCGACTCGCGTGTTTGCCGATTTGTCTCTTCTCTGGAGACGAAACCATTGGCCACTTGCGCTCGTTGCTGGGGGTGCACTTAACGCGGAACCTTTTCGCGTCAACCAAATGCGCCCATAAACGCGACGAACTGGTCCGTATCCGGGACGTCCAGCTCCATTAACCATAAATCGATGTCCACGGCTCTGCGTTTCGCCAGGACTAGTTCTAATTCTCTTTCGTTTTCAATAACTTGACGTTCTACATTCGCCCAGGACGGCGGACCGTCCCATCGCATTGCCCGGCATGCCAGGCTGATGGAACCGTGTCTTTGCCGCATGATAAGCAAAATATCGCCGGCGGTAGCGTCCCCCTTGGACAGCACCGTGGCAAAGCCGCCGTGCCGCTCACAGAGCCGCCGAATTGCGCCGATCTGCATGTGCGCGGCCAAGCGTGGCTCAGTCACGGTGCAGCGTAACCGGGCAGACCTGCCAATGGTATCGACGACCGCATGAACGTGCCAGTTCCGCGGCCCGCCTCTTCACCATCTTCGTCAAGCAAACGCGCTTCGCCGACATAGACGCGTTTGCGGCCGCTCAGCCATCGGCCGGTTGCGCGCAGCCGCCCTGGCCTGATCGGGCGCGTGAACAGCAAGTTGAATGCGGTGGTGAGCACAAAGCGATCGGTCACCAGGCTGTTGACCGCATAAAAGGCCGCATCGTCGAGCATCTTGAAATAGGCCGATCCATGCACTGCGCCTGCCGCATGAAAATGTCGTTCGTCGACATCGAACCAGATATCGCATTTGCCGGGCCCGAGGATGGCGATCTGGGAAGCGAAAAGATGGTTGATCGGAGCCGCCCTGTAGAGCGATTCAAGGGCACGGAAATGCGCTTCTTGGCCGGAAACCGCCTCCGATCGTACCGATCCACCCGGCGCAGGGTCGTCGCACGTTGAGCCTGCCAGAACCGGGCCTGCGGGCGGCGTATCAGCGCGCGTCGAACTCATAAAGTCCGGCCAGCAAAGCGTAAATCGCCGCGGCATCGTTGGCATCGCGGAGCCTTGTCAGATTGGCTTCGCTGCGCATGGCCCGTGACACTTCCGCGAGCACCCGCAGATGTCTGGCCCCGTCGCCAGCCGGAGACAGCAGGCAAAAAACCAGATCGACCGGTGCGTCGTCCACGCTGCCAAAGGGGAGCGGCTTTTCCAGCCGCAGGAACAAACCCAGCGGATCGGCAAGCATGGCAATGCGCGCATGGGGAATTGCTACGCCGGAGCCGAACCCGGTAGATCCCAGGCTCTCGCGTCGCCGCAGCGCCGTGGCCACGTCCTGCGCGTTCAGGCCATAGGCAGCCTGGGCCATGGCGCTCAACTGATCGAATAGTGCATCTTTGCCCGGCAGCGATGGGCGCGATTGGACGGCATCCTCTGACAGACCGCAACTCAACTGGATTATCATGGTAAAGCCATCCGCGCCGAACAGCGGCGCTACGCAAAAGTTGCAATATATAGCGTTCAGGACCCATGATCTGAGCCCGGAACATCGTCGACATCAGGATCCCGTCTGCGGTTCTACCCAGCCGATCGTGCCATCGTCGCGGCGATAGACCATATTGTGGCGGCCAGTACCAGAATTTTTGAAAAGCAGCGCCGGGGTGCTGCGCATGTTGAGCACCATCACGGCATCGGAAACAGACACTTCAGGAATATTGGCGCGTAATTCGGCGATGATCGGCGGCGCATCGCTGGGCTCGTTCGCTTCTTCTTCAGAATCGAACACGGTGTAAGCCGCCTCCTCCTCCTTTAGCGCGTGCGCAGCCTGGCTGTGGCGGTCGTTCAGCCGGCGCATATAGCGCCGCAACTGCTTTTCGATCTTGGCCAGCGCTCCATCGAACGCGCGGTGCGCGTCCTGCGCGTCGTCATGCGCCTTTAACCACATGCCCTGCATCACGTGACTCACGATATCGCAGGAAAACCCGTCGTGCGGCGCGCGGCCAAAGGTGGCCTGCCCCGATATCGTCTCGGGAAAATATTTTTCGGCGAGGGCGTTCATCTTGTCCTCGACATGCTGCCGCAGCGCTTCGCCGGTATCCACCTGATGGCCCGAAACCTGGATTTGCATGGGATGACTCTCCTTTTTTATTTTGACCCAAATCTTGGTACTGGTCTCAACGGACAGCCGCGGCAAAAGGGTTCAGAGACGCGCGCGCCCGCTGCTCCATAAAGAGCCCTCGATGCCGGCAACGAAGGCCTGATGCCGAGCAGCCTCTGCGGCGCTCGGCGTATGATGACGCGGCGTACGCATGGCGCCGGTTGGCAGCAGGCTGGCAGGTGTCTGCGAAACCGCGCCGGTCCCGCCCGCATCACCACCCAGGCCCAGGCCGATCTGCCGCCCGCCAGTTAATTCGATGTAAAGCTGCGCCAGCAATTCGGCGTCCAGCAGCGCACCGTGCTTTACTCGGTGGCTGCGATCGATGCCGTAACGCGTGCACAGGGCGTCGAGCGATGCCTTGGCGCCGGGATGTTTCTTGCGGGCGATGGCCACCGTGTCGATCATTCGGGCATAGTCGATCGGCGTCCGTCCGCAGCGGTTGAGCTCCATGTTGACGAAGCCAAAATCAAACTTGGCGTTGTGCGCCACCAGCTTGTCATCGCCGATAAATTCCAGCAACTCAGCCGCCTTATCGGCAAAGCGCGGCTTATCCCTCAGGAACGCGTCTCCCAGACCGTGCACCCGCTCCGCACCCGGGTCCATCGGCCGATCGGGGTTGAAATAGCCATGATAGGTCGCGCCGGTCATCACCCGGTCGATCATTTCGATGCAGCCGATCTCCACCATCCGGTCGCCGTTTTCAGGGTCCACGCCAGTGGTTTCGGTATCGAAGATAATTTCGCGCATGGCCCCTGTATTCACGCCTTGGACCGGTCAGGCAAGCGGAGCGGTGAGCTGGGCCACGAGCTGCGCCACCTGATCGCGTGTATCAGCCAAGGTGGCGCCGGTGTTGATCACAAAGTCGGCGCGGGCACGCTTTTGCGCATCGGGCAGCTGCAATTTCAGGATCGCGGAAAATTTGGCTTCGGTCATCCCCGGCCGTGCCAGAACGCGGACGCGCTGCTGCTCGGCTGGAGCGCTGACGACCGCGACGACGTCCACCCGGGCGGCGCCGGTCTTTTCCAGCAGCAACGGAATGTCGAACAGGATCAGCGGGGCGGACCGGTTGGCATCCAGAAACGCCATTCGGCAGTTGGCGACCGCAGGATGCACGATGCCCTCCAGCCGCGCCAGTTCGTCCGGTTTGCCGAACACCATGTCACCAAGCTTGGCCCGGTCGACGCCGTCCGGCCCGGTGCTGCCCGGAAATATATCCTCGATCATCGGCACCAGCGCCCCGCCCGGTCCCTGCATTGCGCGCACGATCGCATCGGCATCGAATACCGGTATGCCCAGATCGGCGAACATGGCCGCCACGGTGGATTTGCCCATGCCGATAGATCCGGTCAGCCCAACGATGATGGGTCGGGTGGTCACACCGTCATGCCGTCAACGTCTCGAAAAGAGCATCCTGCCCCTCCTCTGGTGCTGGCGCGCCAAAGAACAGTTCGAAAGCGAATGCCGCCTGCGCCACGAGCATGGAGAGCCCGTCCACCGTCTCCAGATCGCGGTCAGCGGCATGACGCAGCAACTCGGTTTCAACCGGATTATAGACCAGATCATATACCATCGCGCCGCGTTTTAACGGACTCAGGTCAAGCTCCAGCGGCTCCTGTCCCGCCATGCCGAGGGAACTGGCGTTAATCAACAGATGCGCGGCTGGCAGCTTGGCATCCATGGCCTGTACTCCGCCCTTCAGGCCGAATTGCGCGAGCAGGCCCATCGCCTTCAAGCTGCTGCGCGCAACCATCGTGACTTCTCCGATCCCGCCCTTGGACAGCGCAAACAGCACCGCGCGCGCGGCGCCGCCCGATCCGATCACGGCAGCATGACGCCCGGCCCAATGGCGCTCCGCGATCGGGGCCCAGAAGCCCGCGGCGTCGGTGTTGGTGCCGGTCAATGTGCCGTCCTGGCCGCGAAACACCGTGTTGATCGCCCCGATTGTTTTGCGCACCCCGCCTGGGTCGGCGACATAATCGAGCGCAGCGATCTTGTGTGGGATGGTGATATTGCAGCCCATCCAGTCCGGATCGTCGCGCCGGTCGGCAAAATAATCGGCCAAGCCGTCCGCTGTCACCGCAGCAGTTCGGTAATCGCCATCGATGCCCAGCCGGTTTAGCCAGAAACGATGGATCAGCGGCGATTTACTGTGCCCCACCGGATCGCCGATTACCTCGGCATAGGGTTGGCCCGTAATTGCTTTCATGACGGCATGATCTCCCGTGCGCGCAAAAAAGCCAGCAGCGGCAGCAGCGGCAGGCCAAGAATAGCGAAATGGCTCCCTTCCACCCGCGCGAACAGCTGCGCGCCACGGCCCTCATATTCGAAACAGCCGCTGGTGTGGCGGATCGCATCCCATTCTGCCGCAACGTAGGCTGCGATAAACGCATCGGATAGCGGCCGTACCTGCAGCTTGGCTGTCTCAACATGCCGCCAGATCGCCGC
>JBBSUT010000130.1:0-6686 GCA_038234155.1 Sphingomonadales bacterium
GGCTGGCAGCCGCCCTCCACCCTGCTTTCGCCCGCGCACGACGGCGCGATGGCGTGGTTGCGCAGCGTCGCCCGCGCCTTCGCCGCCATTCTGCGCGACAACGGGTTGCCCGTGCGCTTCCAGATCGGCGAGCCGTGGTGGTGGATCACGCCGGATGGGCGCATATGTCTGTATGACGCCGCCGCCAGGGCCGCGCTCGGGTCAACGCTCGTATCGATCCCCACCATCCGCGCGGCGATGGACGACGGCCAGCGCGCGGTGCTGGACATGGCGGGCACGCTGCTCGCCGCCTCCACCGCCGCGCTGGCAGCCGCGGTGCGTGCGCAGGCGGGGGCGGGCGGGGCGACGCTCTATCTGCTGGTCTATCTGCCCAGCGTGCTGGACCGCGGCGCGCCCGATGCGCAGCGCGCCAACGTGCCGATCGGTTGGGCCAGCCCGGCGTTCGACGTGCTCCAGCTGGAGGATTACGACTGGGCCGTTGCGGGCGACCGGGCGGGCACCGAGCGCGGCGTGGCGGCCATGACCGCCCGGCTGGGCTATCCGCTCGACGCTCAGGAATATCTCGCCGGTTTCGTGCTGAAGCCGGAGGATGCGGCGCAGTGGCAGGCGATTGGCGAGGCGATCGCCGCGGCGCGCGGGCGCACACCGGGCCGCAATTACGTCTGGGCGCTGCCGCAGGTGGCGCGCGACGGTTTCACCTATTTTCAGCTTCAGACCGATCAACAGCAGCAGGAGAGCGATATGCGCGCGTTCGACGATGTCCGGTTTCCGCTGGCGATTGGGCTGCACGCCTCGGTTTCGCCCGAATTTTCCACCGGCGTGGTGACCAGCTTGTCGGGCCACGAACGCCGATCGAGCGACTGGGCCGACGCGCGGCTGGCATTTGATGCCGGACCAGGTGTGCGCGGAGCCGACGATGCGGCCGCGCTGATCGCCTTCTTTCGCGCCCGGCGCGGCGCGGCCGTGGCCTTCCGCTTCGAGGACGCCAGCGATCACAGCTCGGCCGGGATGACCGGCGTGCCCACCCCCACCGATCAGCTGATCGGCATCGGCGATGGACTGGCGACCGATTTCCCGCTGATCAAATCTTATGGCGGCGGGGACGGGGCGGAGGCGCAGGAACGGCGCATCACCCGCCCTGTGCCGGGCAGCGTGCGCGTGGCCGTGAACGGGGTGCAGACGCAGGGCTTCGCGCTGCAGCCGCTCGGCATCCTGCGCTTCGATGCGCCGCCGGCCGCCGGGGCCTTGCTGACCGCAGGCTATCGCTTCGATGTGCCGGTGCGCTTCGCCCAGGACCGGCTGGACGTAACTGCCGCCACACAAGGGGCGAGCGACATCGCCAGCGTCCCCCTGATCGAGGTGAAGGAATGACCTCAAACGCCCAAATGACCGGTCACTGGCTGGACGAACCTTGTACCACCACCGCCTACGCCTGGACGCTCAAACGGCGCGACGGAGCGGCGCTCGGCTTCACTGCGCACGACCGCGATCTCATGATCGACGGCCTGCTCCATCATGCCGGGCCAGGCATGGTGCCGAGCGCCATCGTGGAGAGCAACCGGCTGGAGGACGAGGGGCTGGATATCGAGGGTGCGCTCGCCAGCGACCTGATCGGCGAGGCGGATCTGGACGCCGGGCGCTGGGACGGCGCGGCGTTGACCGTACGGCTGGTCGACTGGACCGATCCCGCGCGCCAACGCCTGCTGGCGAGCGGCGTACTGGGCGAGGTGTCACGCGGCGGCGGCGCGTTCAAGGCGGAACTTCGCGGTCCGGCTTCGCGGCTGGACCGACCGGCCGCGCCGCGCACCTCGCCCGGATGCCGCGCGGAATTCTGCGGCCCGGAATGCGGGATCGATCCGGGCACGCGGCGCATCGAGACATTGGTGCAGCTGGCGGACGGCGGGCGCATCGGCCTGCCGCCGGGCATCGACGCCGCGCGCTATCGCCTCGGCACCGTGCGTTTTTTGTCGGGACCGCTTGCCGGGGCGATCCACGATATCGCGGACGGGCAGGCGGCGGACATCTGGCTGGCCGCGCCGCCCGCATCGCCGCCGCTCCCCGGTACGCGCCTGCTGCTGACCGAGGGCTGCGATCGCACGATCGACACCTGTTCGGCGCGCTTTGGCAACGCTGTGAATTTTCGCGGGGAACCGCATTTGCCGGGTAATGATCTGCTCACGCGCTATCCGGGCGGGCGATGATGGCGCGGGAAAAAACAACTCCCCCTAAAACGAACCGCCGCGGAACGATCCTCCGCGAAACGATCCGCCATGAAACGATCCGCCTCGAAACGGGGCGCGGGCATGCGGTGGCAGCGCGCGCGCTGGCGTTGGTCGGCACACCGTTCAAGCTGGGCGGACGCGATCCGGCCGACGGGATCGATTGCATCGGGTTGGCGGCGCTGGCGCTGGACCGTACCGACGATTTGCCGGGCGGCTATCGCCTGAACGCCGGTGACGAAGCCCCGTGGGAAACGTGGTTCGCCGCGCACGGATTTGACGCCGTGGAAAGCCCGGCCCTGCCCGGCGATGTCTATCTGGTCGCGCCCGGCCCGCTGCACCGGCATCTGCTGATCGTCGTGCGCGGCGGCTTTGTCCATGCCCATGCCGGCCTGCGCCGCACGGTCTTCCTGCCGGGGTGCGCGCTGCCCGAGGATGCACCGCCCTGGCCCGTCCTCTCCCTCTGGCACGAAAGGAGCCTCTGACATGGCCACCATCCTATTGGGCAGCGTGGGTTTCGCGCTGGGCGGGCCGATTGGCGCGGCCATCGGCAGTATCGCGGGCAAGGCGCTCGATCAGGCGGTGTTCGGTGGCCCGCGCCGCGCAGAGGGGCCGCGGCTGAAGGAGCTGGACGTGCAGACCTCCAGCTATGGCACCGAGATACCGGCCATCTTCGGCGCAATGCGTGTGGCGGGTACGGTGATCTGGGCGACCGACCTCATCGAAAGCAAAGGCAGCGAGGGGGGCGGCAAATCCGGGCCCGGCCGCACCACATACAGCTATGCAGTCAGCCTGGCAGTGGCGCTGTCCAGCCGCCCCGCGCTGCGCGTCGGCCGCATCTGGGCCGACGGCAATCTGCTGCGCGGCGCGGCGGGCGATTTCAAATTGGCCACGGGTTTCCGCTTCTATACCGGCCATGGCGATCAACCGGTCGATCCGCTGATCGCGCAGGCCGAGGGGGTTCAGGCATCGGCCTTTCGCGGCCTGGCCTATGCCATGTTCGAGGATCTGCCGCTGGCCGATTTCGGCAACCGCATCCCTTCGCTGAGCTTCGAACTGTTCGAACGCGGCGGATCGGTCCGGCTGGTCGATGTCGCGCGCGCCGTCAGCGGCGGCGTGGTGGGGGGTGAGGACGCACAGGCGGTGGCCGGCTTCGCGGCTGGCGGCACCGAACGCGACATGATCGACCTCATGATGCAGGCGGGCGGGCTGTCGCTTCGCCGGACTGCAAACAGCGCCAAAGACAAAACCGAGAACGGAAGCGGACTGGTGCTGTCATCCGCACCGCTGGAAGCATTCACCGCGCCGGAGCCGGTGGCCGCGATCGATGGGCGCGCAGTCGATCGTCCCGCGCGCACCCGCTCTCCGCTGGGGGATCGGCCAGTGACGGTTGCGCTGCGCTATTATGAACCGGCACGCGACTATCAGGCCGGACTGCAGCGGGCGCGGCGTACTGGCCCGGGCCGAGGGGAGGCCAGCATCGATTTCCCCGCAGCGATCGACGCGGCCGAGGCGCGGGGACTGGCCGAGATTCTGGCGCGCCGCGCGGTGCAGGGCGCGCAGCGTCTCAGCCTGACACTTCCAGCCGGGTCGGCGCGCCCGCGTGCCGGTACGGCGTTCGATCATGACGGCGTGCGCTGGGAAGTGTCCGAGATCGAATATCGCCGCGGCGCCTTGGCTGTCGGGGCAAGGCTTTGCGCGCAGGGAAGCATGGGGGAGGAGGGCACGATGACACCCCCCACCGCCGCTGCCGGGCGTGCGCTGCGCGAGACGGACGCTCCGATCGGGCCGACCACATTGCTACTGGTCGAGCTGTCCGATCTCACCGCGATCGGCGCGGATCGGCCGATCGTGGCGGTCGCGGCAGCCGGCGCCGGCGCGGGCTGGCGGCGCGCGGCGCTGCTGATCGGCAACGCGCGCGGGGCGCTGCGGCCGGTGGGGGAGACCGCGCCGGCGGCCATTATCGGCACGCTCTCGGCAGCGCTGCCGGCAGCGGGCGGCGGCCTGATCGACCGGGCCAATACCGCAGAGATCGCGCTGCTTCAGGCCGGCATGCAACTGGCTGATGCGGACCGAGATGCCCTGTTCACCGGCGCGAACACGGCCTGGATCGGTGCGGGTTCCGATGGCGAAATCGTGCAGTTCGAGCGAGCCTTGCGCAGCGGGCCTGCCGCCTACCGGCTTTCGGGGCTGCGGCGCGGCGTGTTCGGTACCGCGCGCAACGCGCCGCATGCGCTCGGCGCTCGTTTCCTGCTGCTGGAGCGCGACCGTTTGCAGCCAATCGAAGCGCCGGAGGTGGCCGCCGGTCTGCCGCTGTATCTCGCGGCGCTGGGCGTGGGCGATGCGCTGGCCGTGCGCGCCGACCTGGTGCCCACCGGGCTGGCCACGCTTCCGCTTTTGCCGGTGCGCCTGCGGGCGGACCGGGTGGAAGACGGCGCGCTGCAGCTGTCCTGGATCCGGCGAACGCGCCTGCGTGCGGACTGGGCGCTTACGGTCGAGCCGCCGATCGGGGAGGAGGGCGAGGCCTACCGGCTCACAATCTCTCCAATTGGCGGCGCTCCGCTGCGCACGATCGAGACGAACGCGCCCGTCCACCGCATCGCGGCCGCCGATCTGGCCGAGCTTTCGGCGGCGGCGCAAGGCGCGCTGCACATGGGCGTCGTCCAGCTCGGCCGGTTCGGCGCGTCCCCTGCCGCCACCCTCATATTTTCGTAGCCTTGAAGGAGCCAAACGCCATGACCGATCCCCAATCACCCCGGTATCGTCTGCCGCTGCTGGCGCTCGCCCAGGCCCAGAAGGAGCTGATCCACAACGAGGCGCTGGCCGTTATCGATATGCTGCTGCATCCCGTGGCCGAGGGTGTGGCCAGCGATCCGGCGGGGCTCGTCGCAAGCCTCGGCCAATGCTGGGCGATCGGCACGGTCCCGGTGGGGACGTGGGGCGGACACGCCGGCGAATTGGCGGGCTGGACCGAAGGCGGCTGGCGATTCGCGCCGCCGCCGGAGCGGATGCGGCTGTGGAACAGGGCCACAGGCGGCACGCTGGTGAGCGTCGGCGGTGCCTGGCAGGAGACAGCGCCGGTGCTGGCCGTTGGCGGCGGAACCACGATCGACGCGGAGGCACGCGCCGCCATCGCGCGTTTGGGTGACATCATCGCCTTGACGGGCCTGGCCAAGCCGCCATTATAGCCACGCTAACCATGATAGCGGCGTTTCCGGTCAGTTTTGTCGCTCATTCCCCTCGAAAGTAGACATTTTGGCAACAGTAGGAACCAATGGCCGCTTGCGCCCGTTGCAGCGACCGGATAGTAGAAAACTACCAATTTTCAGTTCCTAAGTAGATAGAGGGGAATTTAATGCGTAAGCTAGCAATAGGCGTGGCACTTGCCACCACCGCGCTGACGCCAGCCATGGCCCGTGACGGTGCCTGGTATGCTGGTCTCGAAGGCGGCCCAATGATCGTTGAAGATATCGATTTCGATGTCAACGGCGTGAAGCAGGATCTCACGATCGATAGCGATTACGGCTGGAACGCCGACGGTATCGTCGGTTATGATTTCGGTGCATTCCGCATCGAAGCCGAAGTCGGTTATCAGCAGGCCCGCGGCGATCAGGTGATCACCGGTATCAATGCGCTTCCCACCAACCTTGGCGCTGGTCAGACTTTTGACGTTGGCGGAAAGATCAGCGCGCTCAGCTTCATGCTGAACGGCCTGCTGGACTTTGGTCCCGATGATGGCGTCCAGGGTTTTGTCGGCGGCGGTGCCGGTGTGGCACGCGTGGACGCGGACTACACAATCGCCAACAACTTCCTGAACGATTCCGACACCGCATTCGCCTATCAGGCGGTCGCCGGTGTTCGCGCTCCGCTGACCCGCACGGTCGACGCGGGCCTGAAGTACAAGTTCTTCACGGTCCCCAACGTCAACCTGATCGATTCGCGTGGCAACGATCTGGAAACGCGTTACCGTTCGCACAGCCTGCTCGGCAGTCTGATCTTCAACTTCGGCGTTCCCGAAGTGGTGGCTCCGATTGTGGTGGCACCGCCGCCGCCGCCCATCCAGCGTCCGGTTCCGCCGCCGCCAGTGGCAGCGATCGCTCAGTGCAACAACGGCCCGTATATCGTGTTCTTCGACTGGGATAAGTCGAACCTGCGTCCCGACGCAGCCACGGTGCTCGACAATGCCGTCGCTCAGTATGCCAATTGCGGTTCGGCGCGCGTCATGCTCGCCGGTTACACCGATACTTCGGGTACCGCGACCTACAACGTTGGTCTTTCGCAGCGTCGTAACGCTTCGGTTCAGTCGTACCTGCAGTCGCGCGGCGTGCCGCAGGCTCGCATCTCGACTGAGGCCTTTGGCGAAACGAACCTGCGTGTGCCCACCGCCGACGGTGTGCGCGAGCCGCAGAACCGCCGCGTGCAGATCTCATACGGCCCCGGCGCCGGTTACTGATTTCTCGCAACCAA
>JBBSUT010000131.1:0-6643 GCA_038234155.1 Sphingomonadales bacterium
CCGCGCTGTAGAGCACGGTTGCGCCGAACCCGACCAGACAGAACAGCAGCAGCATGAGCTTCCAGGGCAGCTGCGCAATGGGGGCGGGGACGATGGAGTTCAAAGCCTTGCCCTCATGTGGTCTGGCTGGCCGCAGCGGCGGCCGGTTCGCCGGATGGTCCCGCGCTTTGACGGGCACGGAAGAGGGACAGATCGCGGGCCATGCGCTGTTCGATATCCCCGCCCCACTGGTTTTCCAGAACGAGCAGCGAATCCATCGCCTTCTGCTTGTCGTAGAGATAGGTGAGCACGTCGCGCGCCACCGGATAGGCCGCACCCGATCCGCCGCCATGTTCGATCACCACGGAGCAGGCATAGCGCGGATTGTCGAACGGAGCGAAACAGATGAACAATCCGTGGTCGCGATATTTCCACTGCACGTTCTTGCCGTTGCCAAAGTTGAGACCGACCACCTGCGCGGTTCCGGTCTTGCCCGCCAGCAGCACATTATCGATCGGCAGCCGCGCACGGCCGGCGGTGCCGGGACCGTTGACCACGTCTTTCATGGCGCTGCGCACATAGGCAATATGTTCGGGATCGAAGCCGAGCGGTTCCACCGGCCCCCCGGCCTGGTCCATGAGCAGATGCGGCATCAGCTTCTTGCCGGTCGCCAGGCGCGAGGCCATGACCGCCAGTTGCAGCGGATTGGCCAGCATATAGCCCTGGCCGATGGTGGCGTTTACGGTGTCATAGGCCTGCCACGGCTCGCCATATTTCTCCAGCTTCCACGCCGGGCTGGGCACGGTGCCGTAGAACTGGCTGGTGACGGGCAGGGGGAATTCCTGCCCCATGCCCAGCCGCTTGGCCATCAGCGCGATGACGTCCATCCCCATCTTCTGCGCGAAGTAGAAGAAATAGACGTCGCAGCTCTGATAGATGCCCTTGGCCATGTTCACGGTGCCGTGGCCACTGCGCTTCCAGCAGTGGAACACACGGTTGCCCACGCGCAGGCCGCCGTTGCAAACGGTTGTCGCGTCGGGATCGAGCCCGGCCTCCAGGAACGACATCGCCACCATCGGCTTGACCGTGGAGCCGGGCGGATAGAGCCCCTTCAGCGCCTTGTTGCGCAGGGGAATGTGATCGTCTTTCTGCAGCCAGCTATATTCGCTGACCCCGATGCCGTCCGAAAAGCTGTTGGGATCGAAACTGGGCATCGATGCCATGGTCAGAACGCCGCCGGTCAGGCAGTCGATCACCACCACCGATCCCGATTCCTGGCCCAGACGGCGCGCCGCATAATGATGCAGATCGACGTCGAGCGCGAGCTTGACCGGCTGGCCCGGCACGTCCGACCGCGTGGTCAGCTCGCGCACGATCTTGCCGTTGGCGGTCACCTCCACGCGCTTGGCGCCAGGCTTTCCTTTCAGGCTTTCCTCGAACGCGGACTCCAGCCCGTCCTTGCCGATTTTGAAGCCGGGGGTGATGAGCAGCGGATCCTTGCTCTCGTCATATTCTTCCTTCGACGCGGTACCGACATAGCCGATCAGATGCCCCACCGCCGCGCCCGCCGGATAGCGCCGCGAAAAGCCCTGCCGCGGAGAGACGCCGGGCATGTCCGGCAGCCGCACCGAAATCGCGGCATAGCGTTCCCAGTCCAGCCCGGAAGCGATCTGAACCGGCTGAAAGCCGCTCTTCTCGTCCAGTTCGTCGTTGATGCGCGTGACTTCTTCATCCGACAGATCGAGCAGGCGGGTGAGTTCGGACACGGTGGCCTGGCGGTTGGTCAGGCGCTCGGGAATGATGTCGACGCGAAAATCCGCGCGATTGTCGGCGATGGCCTTGCCATAGCGATCGACAAACCAGCCGCGGCGCGGTGGCAGCAGCGTCAGGTTGACCCGGTTGCTTTCGGACAACAGCTTGTACCGCTCGTTCTCGGCTATTGAAATATAGGTCATGCGGCTGGCCAGCGCGAGGCCGAGCACGCCCTGCACGCCGCCGATAAACAGCGCGCGCCGGGTGAAGGTGAAGTCCTGCTGGGCGCTGTTGATCGTGCGCGGAGCCTTGGCGCTCCTGGTGCTGCGTCTGTGGCGGTTGCGGCGGAAGGTGATCATGCCGACAGCCGCCAGCGATCGAACGCGGACACACAGCGCGCAACAACGGGAAATCCGAAGACGGTCAACATCATTTGCGGCAAAAGTGGCTCCAGCCCGGCCGGTTCATGCACCAGACCCACGATCAGCATGCCCCCGATCAGCGCAGATATAAGCACGAGTGCCGCGATTAGCCAGTCCAGCCAGTAATCGCGGTAACTGGTGCGCTCGTCGATGACGCTGAGTGCGATCATCGCGGCCGACCACAGGAACACCGCGCTGCCCAACGGCTGCCCGGAGAACAGATCGTCGAACAGGCCCAGCGGCGCGCCGATCCACAGCGGCCACAGACCGGGGCGCAGCTGGCGCCAGGCGATCAGCATCATGAGGCCCAGCGGCGGCAGCAGCGGCAGCGACGGCAGGATCGGCAGCGTGGTGATCAGCGACGCGGCCAGCACCGTGGCGATCGGCACCGCGTTAGCCTTCAGCGGCGAACGGCGCCGATACAGGCGCGATCGATAGCGCCGCCGCTTGGCCTTGGGATAGGCGTTGGTGACGGTTTTCTTCACGGACGCACGCTCACGGCGCGGGTGGGGCGGGCGGTGTTTCGTCCGCGGCGCCAGACACCGGCGGCGGCGCGGCTTTCTCGATCGGGACGAACACGCGCTGCACCATGGCATAGCTGGTGTCCGCCGGCTGCGCGAACGGGCGCGCAACCGCGCCGTCCGGGGTCAGGCGTAGGATACGCGCCAGCGGAATGTCCGGCGTGTAGAGCCCGCCGTTGCCGCTGGTGACCAGCACGTCGCCCACGCGAAACGGGTTCTGTCCGGCGTTGATAGCGCGGATTTCAACGTCGCCGTTGCCCAGCCCTGTGGAAAAGGCCGGCAGCCCATCGCTGGCGCGGCGCACGGGGACAACGTTTTCGGGATCGGTGATCAAGAGGATCGACGCCGTGCCCGGCCCAACGTTCAGGACGCGCCCGACCAGCCCCTTGGGGCTGCGCACCGGCTGCCCCGCCGCCACGCCGCGGCGCGCGCCGACCGACAGCGTGGCCAGCCGGCGCGTCGATGCGGCGCTGGAGCTTATGAGGCGGCCCACCGCCACGCTGTCGCCGCGGCTGCGTGTCAGGCCTAGCATGGCGCGCAGCCGCTCGATCTCGCGTTCCTGCGAACGGGTCTTGATGAGTTCCGCGCGATAGACATCCACCTGCCGCTCCAGCAGGGCGTTGCGCTGCCCGGCATCGATATAGGCGGCGATCGCGCTGCCAGCGCCGCCCACCGCCCTGCGGCCGCCGTCGACGCCTTGGGCCACCGGCGCCGTCGCCTCGCGCCCGACGGTCGTCAGCGCGGCGAAACCGGCGGGATCGATCAGCGATACGGCGAGCAGGAGCAATCCCGACAGCATGCCGGCCACGGCCAGCACATAACCGGCGAAAATGCCATATTGCGCCTTACGGGAAAAACCCGGACGCCGATCGTGCGGCGGGGCCATGACGACGCTCCCCCTTTATCAAGCGAACCGAACGGTCTCAGGCGGTGGTCAGGACCCCGCGGAAGATCGGATCCTCCATCGCGCGGCCGGTGCCGATTGCAACGCAGGTGAGCGGGTCCTCTGCCACGGTGACCGGCAGGCCGGTCTCGTCGCGCAGCTGCTCGGCCAGCCCGGCCATCAATGCGCCGCCGCCGGTGAGAACGATGCCCTGATCGACGATATCGGCGGCCAGTTCGGGCGCGGTGTTTTCCAGCGCGATGCGCACGCCCTCGACGATGGTACCGATCGGTTCGGCCAGCGCTTCGGCGATCTGCCCCTGGTTGATGGCGATTTCCTTGGGAACGCCGTTGACCAGGTCACGGCCCTTGATGTGGAAGGTTTGGCCGATGCCGTCGGCGGGCGCGCGGGCAATGCCATATTCTTTTTTGATGCGCTCGGCCGTGGCCTCGCCGATCAGGAGGTTGTGATGGCGGCGGACGTAGGAGACAATCGCCTCATCCATCTTGTCGCCGCCGGTGCGCACCGACGTGGTGTAGGCCAGTCCGCGCAAGCTGAGCACCGCGACTTCCGTTGTGCCGCCGCCGATGTCGACAACCATGGAGCCGATCGGCTCGGTCACCGGCATATCGGCGCCGATCGCGGCGGCCATGGGCTCTTCGATCAGGAACACTTCGGACGCGCCAGCATTGCTGGCCGCGTCGCGGATCGCGCGCCGCTCGACCGAGGTGGAGCCCGAAGGGACGCAGATCACGATCTCGGGGTAGCTGAACATCCGGCGCTTTCCGTGCACCTTGTGGATGAAATATTTGATCATCTGCTCGGCCACATCGATATCCGCGATCACGCCGTCGCGCAGCGGGCGGATCGCCTCGATCGAATCGGGGGTCTTGCCCATCATCATCTTGGCATCGTCGCCCACCGCGCGGACTTTCTTGACGCCCTGGATGGTCTCGATCGCGACGACCGACGGCTCGTTCAGCACGATGCCCTGCCCGCGCACGTAGACGAGCGTGTTGGCGGTGCCGAGATCGATCGCCATGTCATGCGAGTTGAATTTGAAGAGCCGACTGAAAAACATGACGTGTCCTGTGCCTTGATGCCCGAATCGTAAGCGGGGGCGGGTCCCTGTTGACGGTTCCTGCAGCAGCCTGTCACCGCCGTTATGGCAGCGTAACCGTGATGTCGCGCTATAGGGAGTCGCCTGATGCAGGCGCTTCGTCTAGATCGCACGCCATGTCAATAAGAAGGCTCCCCCTGTCTCTGGTGAACCGCATCGCCGCTGGCGAGGTGGTCGAGCGTCCTGCCAGCGCGCTGAAAGAGATCGTCGAAAATGCGATCGATGCCGGTGCGCGCACCATCGCGATCCGGCTGGCCACCGGCGGTCTGGGTCTGATCGAGGTATCCGACGACGGCTGCGGGATGGACCCTGAAGATATCGCGCTGGCGCTGGAACGGCATGCCACGTCAAAACTACCCGAAAGCCTGCTGGGCGACACCGACGCGCTGGAACTCGTTGAAACGCTTGGCTTTCGCGGTGAGGCGTTGCCGTCCATCGCATCGGTGGCGCGGCTGACGATAGAAAGCCGTCCGGTATCGGGCAAGGCCGCGGGTGGTGCGGGATGGCGCCGCATCGTTGATCACGGTGCGTTGGTGGGCGAGGGGCCCGCCGCGCTGCCTCCCGGCACGCGCGTGCGGGTGGAGGAACTGTTCGCCAAGGTGCCCGCGCGGCGCAAGTTCCTGCGCACACCGCGCAGCGAATATGCCGCCGCGCTCGATATCGTCCGGCGATTGGCAATGGCGCGGCCGGACATCGGTTTCACGCTCGACCATGACGGGCGGCGCACGCTCAGCGTGCAGCCGGGGATGAGCAGTCCGGAACGCGTCGCCGCGCTGACCGCGCCGGGGCTGGCCGAAAACAGCGTGGCCGTCGATCTGGAGCGGGGCGGCGTGGTGCTGGGCGGGGTCGCCAGCTTGCCGACCTTCAACCGCGGCGTGGCCGATCACCAATATCTGTTCGTCAACGGCCGTCCGGTGAAGGACCGTTTGCTGGTGGGCGCGGTGCGCGGCGCCTATGCCGACATGCTGGCGCGCGATCGCCATGCCGTGCTGGCGCTGTTTCTGGACGTGCCGCCGGACGCTGTCGATGTGAACGTCCACCCGGCCAAGACCGAGGTGCGCTTTCGTGATCCGCAGATGATCCGCGGGCTCATCGTCTCGGGCCTGCGCCGCGCGCTCGAAGGCGCGGGTTTCCGCAGCGTCAGCCGCACGGCCGCGGGCGCGGAGGGGCTGTGGCAGCGCGAACCGGTGCGCACACCGCCCGAGGCGACATTCTTTTCCGCTTCCTTTTCAGGACCAGGCCCAGCGGTTTGGCCAGGTCCAACGGCGGGACCGGGTCCAGCGGATGGGCCGGACTTGGACGGGCGCGCCGGTGTCTTTCGGGACCCCGGCATCCCGTTTGCTGCGCCCATGGGCCGCGCCGAACCGGCGACAGAGGCGGTGCCGGCAGCCGCCACCCATCCGCTTGGCGTGGCGCGCGGGCAGGTGGCGAAAACCTATATCGTGGCCGAGGCGGAGGACGGGCTCGTGATCGTCGACCAGCATGCCGCGCACGAGCGGCTGGTGCTCGAACGGATGCGCGCGCTCGCCCAAGCGGAACCGGGCTCGGGCGGCGTACCGGCCCAGCGCCTGCTGATGCCCGAGGTGATCGAGATGGAAGAAACCGCGTGCGACCGGCTGGAGGCGCGGGCCGGCGAACTGACCGCCTTCGGGCTGGAACTGGAGCGCTTCGGCCCCGCCGCGATGCTGGTGCGCGCCGTGCCCGCCATGCTGGGAGACGGCGACGTGCGCGGGCTGATCGAGGATCTGGCCGATGAACTGGCCGCCTATGACGAGGCGCTGAGCCTCAAGGAGCGCATCGACCATGTCGCCGCGACCATGGCCTGCCACGGCTCGGTCCGCGCCGGCCGCGTGCTCAGCGTCGCCGAAATGAACCATCTCCTGCGCGAAATGGAAGCCACCCCGCGCTCGGGCCAATGCAACCACGGCCGCCCAACCTGGGTGAAGCTGGGACTGGGCGATGTGGA
>JBBSUT010000132.1:0-6638 GCA_038234155.1 Sphingomonadales bacterium
CCGTGCGGACTTACGCGTCCGCTGGCAACAGGCGGGCGGGCACCAGGCCGCGCAGGCTGTTGCCGCAGAAGAACCCCCCGGCCAGATCGTCCAGCGTAAGATCGGCCTCCACCGCCGCTCCGCTATCGATCATTTCAGCCCGCAGCACACCGGCCAAAAGCCCGCGTGCCAGCGGCGGCGTCAGATAATGGCCGCCGCGTTGCACGAAAATATTGGTGATACTGCCTTCTGTGACCAAGCCGCGCGGACCGACGAACACCACTTCGTCGCAGCCCGGCCGCGCGCGCCGCGGCGCATCGTAAAAGGCGCGGTCGCTGGTCTTGTGCGCCAGCCGCAGATCATCGGCATGGACCGGGAGCGGTACCGGCGCGACGGCCCAGACGGCAACGGGACGGGCGGGCGCGGCGCGAATCTCGATCGCGCTCTCGCCCGATCGCGCCAGCATCAGCCGCAGCCTCGACGGCTCCGAAAGATGGAAGGTGGCGACATGCAGATCATTGCGCAGCGCATGGCGGTCGCAGGAGAAGCCCAGCTGCCGGGCGCTGTCCTTCAGCCGCTCCAGATGCCGCTCCAGCCGGAACAGCCCGGTGCGCGGATCGAACGCCATCGTCTCGATCAGATCGAAGCTGCTATCCACGCGCGCGAATTCCCCCTTCGCCAGACATTCTGCCCATTCGGACGCCGCCAGGCTGTCCGCCACCACCGCTGATCCTATGCCAAGCACGATGGCGCGGCCCAGTGGAACGGACGCGGGCGCACCATGCAAGTGCAAAGTCCGGATCGCCACGTTGAACGCGGCGTCGCCATCGGCATCGATCCGCCCGATCGTCCCGCAATAAGGGCCGCGCGCGGATCGCTCGAGATCGCCGATCACCTCCATTGCGCGGATTTTCGGCGCGCCGGTGATCGATCCGCAGGGAAACAGGTTTTTCAGCACTTCGATGGCATCGCAGCCCGGCCCGAGCGTGCCGCGCACGCTGCTCACCATCTGGTGGACGGTGGGGTAGCTCTCCACCGCGAACAGCGGGCCGGCGATCACGCTGCCGGGCGTGCAGACGCGCGACAGATCATTGCGCAGCAGATCGACGATCATGAGGTTTTCCGCACGCTGCTTGGGATCGGCGGCCAGCGCGGCGGCCTGGGCTGCGTCGGCGCGCGCATCGGCCAGCCGCGCCGCGGTGCCCTTCATCGGCTTGACCTGCAGCGCGCGGCCCTTGAGCGAGAAGAACAGCTCGGGCGAGAGGCTGAGCAGCCAGTCCGTCCCGTCGTGGACCAGCGCGCCATAGCCCGCCGCCGATCGGGCGCGCAGCGCCGCAAACAGCGCGCGCGGATCGCCCGCAAATTCGGCCTGGAGGCGAAAGCTGAGGTTGACCTGATAGATGTCGCCGGCATCGATCAGCGCGCGGGCGCGGGCAAAGGCGGCGGCATAGCCGGCCCGGTCCATGTTCGGCGTCCATGGGCCCACCCACGCGCCGCCCGGATCGGGCAGATCGCCCGGTTCGAAGCGCTCGTATGTTTCAAACAGGCCAAACCACGCCAGCGGCCCGGGCCGCTGGGCCATTTGTCCGTTGGCCAGTTGCCGGTTGGCCAATGCAGGCTCCAGCGCCAGCCCCGCTTCGTAGGACAGGTAACCGGCCGCATGCAGGCCCTTCGCCTGCGCGGCGCGCAGCGCTTCGAGCAGCGGCGCCAGTTCGGGCGCTGTGTCGGCGCGCAACATGCGCACCGGATCGCGGTACAGGCGCGGCGGCGCCCCGTCCGGCCTGGCATCGTCCAGCAGGACGAAGGGCTGGCCGGTGGCGGGCAGCATCGCAGGTTCAGTCTTGTGTCAACGCGGCGACCAGATCGTCGAACGCCAGGGTTTGCGTTTGGCCGCGCGCCCGGTCCTTCAGCTCCAGCTGACCGCTGGCCACCGAGCGCGGGCCGATCACTACCTGCACGGGCAGGCCGATCAGGTCCATATCGGCGAATTTGCCGCCCGCGCGGATGGTGCGATCGTCGAGCAGACACTGTTTGCCGGCCGCCTGCAGCGCATCGTAAAGCCGATCGGACAGCGCGGTAACGTCGGCCTTGTCCGGCGCCAGATTGACGATGCCGATATCGAACGGTGCCACGGCGGCGGGCCAGACGATGCCGCGATCGTCATGGCTGGCCTCGATGATCGCGGCGACGAGGCGCGATACGCCCACGCCGTAGCTGCCGCTCTGCAGCGCGATCCGCGTGCCGTCCGGCCCATCGAGCTTCACGTCCATCGATTGCGAATATTTGTCGCCGAAGAAGAAGATATGACCCACCTCGACGCCGCGCGCCTCCATCCGGTGGCTTTCTTCCACGCTTGCCTCATATTCGGCGGCGTCGTGGAGCTCGTCGCTCGCGGCATAGGGGGCCAGCCGCGCGTCGACCAGCGCCTGCAGCGCCTCGCGGTCTTCGGGCGGGGTGCCCGGCGGCGGCAGGCCGAGCGCGCGGTCATCGGCATAAACCATCGATTCGCCGGTTTTCGCCAGCAGCATGAACTCGTGGCTGAGATCGCCGCCGATCGGCCCGGGATCGGCGCGCACCGGCAGCACCGAAAGGCCGAGCCGCGCGAAGATGTTGAGATAGGCCACGAACATGCGGTTGTAGCTGTGGCGCGCGCCCGCTTCGTCCATATCGTAGCTGTAGGCGTCCTTCATCAGGAACTCGCGGCTGCGCAGCACACCGAAGCGCGGACGGACCTCGTCGCGGAATTTCCACTGGATGTTGTAGAGGATGAGCGGCAGCTGGGCATAGCTGTTCACATGCGCGCCGACGAGCTCGGTCATCACCTCTTCGGCGGTGGGGCCGAACAGGAAATCGCGGTCGTGCCGATCCTTGATGCGCAGCATCTCGGCGCCGTAATCCTCGTAACGGCCCGATTTTCGCCACAGATCCGCGCGCTGCACGGTGGGCAGCAGCACCTCGACCGCGCCGGCCCGGTCCATCTCCTCGCGCACGATCTGCTCGATCTTCCGGAGCACGCGAATGCCCAGCGGCAGCCAGCTGAAAATGCCGGCCGCTTCCTGCCGGATCAGGCCGGCCCGTAGCGCCAGTTTGTGCGACACCGCCACGGCATCGGAGGGCGCTTCTTTCAGCGTGGGGACGAGAAATTTGGACATTTTCATGGGAGCGGCTCTCACCCGAAAGCGGGGCCGATTTCAACCGATTTCACGCTTGCGGAGCGAAAGGCGAGCGGCCACGTTGGACACACTTCATGGGCAAAAACGACCACAACTCAGCCGCGCGCTGGCGCGACGATGCCGCGCTGCGGGCGGCAGCGGACGGCCCGGCCGCGCTGTGCACCGTCACGCATATCGATGGCAGCTTCTCGCGGCGCACCGGCGCGCAGCTCGCGATCCGGGCGGACGGTAGCTTTGCCGGAGACCTGGCGGACGGATGCCTGGAGGCGGCGCTGGCGCAAGCTGCCGCGCGGTTGCGCGATGCCGAAAGCCCGCGCGCGATGCTGCGCTACGGCGCGGGCTCGCCGAATATCGATTTCCGGCTGCCGTGCGGCGGCGGGCTCGATGTGATGGTCGATGCCGCGCCGGATCGCGCGCAATGCCAGGAGGCCGTGCGCGCGCTGGATGCGCGGCGGCCAGCGGCGCTGTCCTGGCCACGCGATGGTGGACCGATGGAAGCGGGCGATCCCGGCAAATCGAGCGGCATCAGCGGAATTGGCTTCAACCGGCTATACGCCCCGCCGCTGCGGCTTCTGCTGCTCGGTGCCGGACCGGAGATGGACGCGGCGGCGCAGCTTGGATCGTCGATGGGACTGATCGTGGAGACATTGGCGCCGCTGGGTGGAAACGGTGGATCGCTGGCCCTGAACCGTGCGCCGCAGGACGTTGCCGTAGATCCATGGACGGCGATCCTGCTGCTGTTTCATGATCATGAGTGGGAGCGCACGCTGATTCCATGGGCGCTGCACACGCCCGCCTTTTTCATCGGCGCACAGGGCGGCGCGCAGGCGCGCACGGCGCGGTCCGATATGCTGGAAACGCTGGGTTATGACGCGCCCACGCGGCGGCGGGTGCACAGCCCCGTGGGGCTGATCGCGCGCGCGCGCGATCCGATGGTGCTGGCGCTGTCTGCGCTGTCGGAGATCGTCGCGGAATATGAGACGCATGCCCATGGCGCCTGATCGCATTTCCGCGGTGCTGCTCGCGGCGGGCGCGGGATCGCGCTTCGGCGGCGGCAAGCTCGATGCGGTGCTGGACGGCAGGGCCGTGGGTATGCGCAGCTGGCGGGCGCTGTCGGGGTTTGACTGGCTGGCGGCCGGGATTGTGGTGCCGAACGCGGTGCCCGGCTTTGCGACCGACAGCGGCGCCCGGTTGATCGCCAATCCCGGCGCTGATGCCGGCATGGCCAGTTCGCTCCATCATGCGGTGCGTTTCGCCCGGCAGGCGGGCGCGGATGCGTTGCTGGTGGCGCTGGCCGATATGCCGTTCCTGCGCGCGGCAACCATCGCGGCGCTGGCCGAGCGGCATGATGGCGATGATGCAAACGCCGTTACCGCTGCGCTGTATCCCGGCGGCAGCGCGGGCGCGCCATCGCTGCTTGGGCGGGGATGCTTTGCTGCGCTGCTGGCAATCGATGGCGACAAAGGCGCAGGTGCCTATCTGGCGCGCCGCGATGTCTTGACAATCGCGGTCGATGCCGCGGAGTTGCGCGACATCGATCGCCCTGCAGACCTGTAACGCAGGAGCATGTATCCCGGCTTTCTCTCGAGCCCGTTGCTCTCAGCGGCAAGGCTGGCCTGTCTGCTCCGTCACATTTCGGGCAGCTCTGCCAGCAGCTTGTCCAGCGTCACCGGATAGTCGCGCACGCGCACGCCGGTGGCGTTATAAATCGCATTGGTGACCGCCGCCGCCGCGCCGCACAGGCCCAGTTCGCCGATGCCCTTGGCCTGGACCGGGCTGGCATGGTCGTCGCGCTCCTCGAGCAGATGCACATCGATCTGCGGCACGTCGAGGTTCACCGGCACGTGATATTCGGCCAGATCGTGATTGACCAGGTGCCCGTCGCGCGTGTCGAACATCAGCTCCTCGTGCAGCGCCATGCCAATGCCCCAGATGCAGCCGCCATAGCATTGGCTGGTGGCGGTCTTCTCATTCAGGATGCGGCCCGCGCCGAACACGGCGGTCAGCCGGCGCACGCGGGTTTCCCCGGTCACGGCATTCACGCCAACCTCGGCATAATAGCTGCCATAGGTCGCCTGGCGCTTTTCCTTGGCCGTCTTGCCCGGCTCGATATGGCCCTCGCCGGTGATGGCCGCGCCTGACAGGATATCGGCCAGCGGCCTGCCGCCCGCCTTGCCGCCCTCAAGCACCAGATCATCCTCTGCGAGCCCCAGTTTTTCGGCCAGCTGCTTGCGGATATCCTGACAGGCCAGGAACACGGCGCTGCCGCTCGACGATGCCCCCCAACTGCCGCCAGAACCCGGGCCGCGCGGGAAATTGCTGTCGCCGAGCCGGGTTTCCACATGCTCAGCGGGCAGGCCCAGCATGTCCGCCGCGATCTGCGTCAATATGGCATAGGTGCCGGTGCCGACATCGGTCATGTCGGTTTCCACCGCAGCGGTGCCATCGGCATTCAGGATCACCCGCGCCCTGGCTTCCTGGAGCATGTTCACGCGCGCGGCCGAGGCCATGCCCATGCCGATCCACCATTCGCCGTCGCGCGTCTGCGCGGGCTTGGCGATGCGCTTGTCCCAGCCGAACCGCCGTGCGCCCTCATCAAGCGCCTGCGCGAACGGCCGCGAGCTGTAGGCCTGGTCCGTTTCGGGATGCGTTTCGGGAATGTTGCGCTTGCGCAGCTCGACAGGATCGATGCCGCTGGCCTCGGCCAGTTCGTCCATCGCATTTTCCAGCGCGACCATGCCGATCGCTTCGCCCGGCGCGCGCACGGAGCCGGCGCAGGTGCGGTTTACGCGGGCGACCTCCATGTTCATGCGGCGATTTTCGCCGCGATAGATGAAATGCGTGGCCTGCATCACCGGCTCGTAAAATTCCTCCTCCGGCAGGTTGGAGACGAGCGCGTCGTGGCCCAGACCGATCAGTTTCCCGTCGGCATCGGCCGCCAGCCGGATATGCTGGCGCGATTCGGAGCGGCGCATGACCGTCTCGAACACCTGCTGACGCGTCAGCGCGACGACCACGGGCTTGCCCAGCGCCCTGGACGCGATCGAGGCCGCCACCGCTTCGGGTGCGATGCCCAGTTTGGAGCCGAAGCCGCCGCCCACATAGGGGCTGAGCATGCGGATATTCCGGGCGTCTATCTTCAGTGCATCGGCCAGCTCGTTGATGTTGTAGTTCAGCATCTGATAGCTGCCGCGCAACGTCAGCTTGTCGCCCTCCCAGCTGGCGACCGAACAATGCGGCTCCATCGCCGCGCTGTTGTGGCCCGGCGTGCGATAGACCTGATCGACGGTGAACCTGGCGTCCTTCATCGCCTGATCGAGATCGCCCTGATCGAGCTGATCGTCTTCGGGATGTTCGTGCGGGACGTTGGTGGCTTCGGGATCGAACACGCCGTCCGCCGCCGCATCGTAGGTCATCTGCAGCCTGTGGGCACCGTGGCGCGCCTGTTCAAAACTTTCGGCGACCACCAGCGCGATCGGCTGGCCG
>JBBSUT010000133.1:0-6623 GCA_038234155.1 Sphingomonadales bacterium
CCCCGGGATCATCGCCGAGATCAAGCGGCAGACCGAAGCGCTGGCATTCGGCCTCAAGGTGCGCGGACTGATGAACGTGCAGTTCGCGGTGAAGGCGGGCGAGGTCTATCTGATCGAGGTGAACCCGCGCGCCAGCCGCACCGTCCCGTTCGTGGCCAAGGCGATCGGCGTGCCGGTGGCCAAAATCGCCGCGCGCGTGATGGCCGGCGAGATGCTGGCCGATCTGCCGGCAATCGACCTGGACATCGCGCATGTCGCGGTGAAGGAGGCGGTGTTCCCGTTCGCGCGCTTCCCCGGTGTCGATCCGGTGCTCAGCCCGGAAATGAAATCGACCGGAGAGGTGATGGGCATCGACACGGCCTTCCCGATGGCGTTCGCCAAATCGCAGATCGGCGCGGGCATGGCGCTGCCACGGTCCGGCTGCCTGTTCGTATCGGTAAAGGACAGCGACAAGCCGGTGATACTGCCCGCCGTGCGCGGCGCGCTGGAGCTGGGCTTCAAGGTGATCGCGACCGGCGGCACCGCGCGTTATCTGCAGGATGCCGGGCTGGACGTGGAGCGCGTGAACAAGGTGGCCGAGGGACGCCCGCACATCGTGGACCGGATCCGCGACGGCGACGTGCATCTGATCTTCAACACCACCGAGGGGTGGCAGTCGCTCAAGGACAGCGCCGGCATCCGCGCTTCGGCGCTGCGGCTCAACGTGGCGAGCTACACCACGGCGGCAGCGGGCGTGGCCACGATCCAGGCGATCGCGGCGCTATCATCCCACAGCCTTGAAGTCCGCTCGCTTCAGGACTATTATATGCGGTCGCAGTAAGACCCTCCCCGAAAATTACTACGAGCTGCGGGCGGTTGGCGCAGGCCAGCCGCATGGGGACCAATTTTTGTTCGAAGAAGAGGGATGCCGCAATGGCGACGTTCGAGAAAATGCCGATGCTGGCCGAGGGCATGGAGATGCTGCGCGCCCAGCTGAAATTGCTGAAGGATGAGCGCCCGTTGATCGTCGACGCGATCGAAGAAGCGCGGGCGCATGGCGACCTGTCGGAGAACGCCGAGTATCACGCCGCCAAGGAGCGCCAGGGCCAGGTGGCGGCGATGATCTCGGATATCGAGGACAAGCTCAGCCGGGCGCAGGTGATCGATCCCGCCGATCTGTCGGGTGACCGGATCGTGTTCGGTTCGACCATCACGTTGCTGGACGAGCATGAAAAGCCGGTAAAATATCAGATTGTGGGCGAGGCCGAGGCCGACGCGAAAAAGGGCAAGCTCAGCTATTCCAGCCCGCTTGGCCGCGCGCTGATTGGCAAAAAGGTGGACGAGGATGTCGAGGTGACCGTGCCATCGGGCGACAAATATTATCTGGTTCAGAAGATCGAGTTTATCTGATCCCGCCGCGGCCGATATGCCTGCTGCGGGCTATGTTTCCGCAGGGGATGCTATGCCCGCAAGAGGCCATATTCGTGCAAGGGTTAGGGCGCGGCCCAACGGACAGGCACCAGCCATGAACATGCCAAAGGGCCCGCTCACCAATATCCTGACGGCGCTCAACATCGCCGTCTATCTGATCCTGTGGCTCCTCAATCTCCAGCAGCAGGGGGTTGTGCAATTCGCGCTGATCCCGGCGCGGTTCACCGGCGCGGTGATCGATCCGGCGGCCTATGGCTTCTGGCTGCCGGCGGCTGCCACCTTGCTGACGCATGCGTTTCTGCACGTCGAATTCACGCATTTGCTGTTCAACGTTCTGATCCTGTTTTTCTGCGGGCGGTTCGTCGAGCTCGCGCTGGGCTGGAAGCTGATGGGCCTGCTCTATGTGCTGGGCGCGCTGGCGGGCGGTTTCGCGGAGATCTTGTGGTCACCGTCGTCGATGAACCCGGTGCTGGGTGCCAGCGGCGCCATCTCCGCCATGATCGCGGGCTATATGCTGCTGTTTGCGCGCAACCGGCCCAAGCCCGTTGGACCGATCCCGGGTGAAATTGTGCGCATGGTGCAGCTGATGGGGCTGTGGCTGGTGCTCAATGTGATGATGAGCTTCACCTTTGGCACCGATCAGACCGGCATCGCCGTGGCGGCGCATATCGGCGGCTTTCTGGTCGGCCTCCTGCTGGCGCGGCCGCTGCTGATCTGGCGTTATCGCGGTGCCTGACATGCTCTGCATCCCAGGCTGAGTTCAGACCAATTCGTCTTACGGTTTTGCCGGATCGCCCGGATCGAGCAGCTTGTGCAGATGTACCACCACATAACGCATCTCGGCATCGTCCACCGTGCGCTGCGCGGCGGCGCGCCAGGCTTCTTCGGCGGCATCGTAATTGGGGTAGATGCCCACGATATCCAACGTGTCGACATCGCTGAACTCGAGCACGCGGGGATCGGCGACCCGGCCGCCGAACACGAGATGAAGCTTGGCCATGGGGTAGGTCCGTCCTGATTAGCTATAACAAGGCCGCGCCGTTACCAGCGCGGCCTTTTCTGTTCAAGCTTGGCTGACGGCGCGGATTGCCGGCAGGTGTCAGGCTTGCTCGACGTTTGACGCAGCCGACTGATCGGGGTGCTTGGCACCCTGCGCTGCGGCCTTGCCTGCGGTCTTGGCCGCGCCGCCCGCCTTGTCGACCAGTGATTTGAACTGGTTCTTCACGGCATCGCCGCTCAGCCCCAGCTCGTCGATCTGCTGGCTGCCGGCTTCCTTCGCAGCCTGAAAGGCGCTGGTGGCTCGGGCCTTGAGATCCCGGCCGGTCTTGCCGAGCACCTCGGCCTCGCGCTGGGTCCTTGGCAACAATGCGCCCAGCACAGCGCCGATGGCCAGACCGCCAAACAGCATCGCAATGGGATTGTTCTGCACCTGCTCACCGGTTTTGCTGCCCAGTTCGCGCGCCTTGTCGCGCGTCACCTCGGCTCCGTGCTTCACGGCGTCGCGGCTGCTGTCATAGGCGCTACCGGCCTTGTCCTTCACCGTGTTCGCTGCGCGGTTGATGCGGCCGTCGGTGTCCTGATTGTCATGATCGTTCATAGTCTGTCTCCATCGATATTGGCGTTATACGGCACAGGTGCCGGCGGGTTTTTTGTCTCATGACGGCGTTTCCACCGCTTCACGGTGTAGGCCAGCAGACTGGTGGCGACCGCGGCCAGCCCGCCCAGCGCGATCGCCTTGCGATGGCCGATCGCCAGCGTGGCGGCATCCTGCGCCTTGCGTTCCAGCTTGCCGCGCGTACGCAGTTTGAACTGGGACATGAGCGCGCCGGGCGCGATCTGCTGCTTGGCCAGCGCGATGTCGCGCTTGAGGCCATGGCGCAGCGACTTTCGCGCCATACCAAGCCTGGTCACTTCTGCGCGCGTACCCATCAGAACTGCTCCGCACGTTTGGCACTGCCCGGATCGGGCGTGGAAAAAGTAAGCTTGCGGGCCCGGCGCAGCGCTAGAAAAGTGAGCAATGCGCTGATCACCAGCGTGACGAGCACCACTGAAACGGTGGCCATCATCGGGCCGATCCTGGCGGACAGCATCAGCAGCAATCCCAGAATCAGCGCGGTGAATGCCGATGCGCCCAGCGCGATGGCCGCGCCGAACAGGATCGCTGTCTGCTTGGCGAGCGATTTGGAATAGCGCATGCGCGCCTTCCAATAGGCCTGTTCCGCGGCGATGACGCTTTTCACGTCGACCACCAGGCGATCGATATTGTCATGCAGCGTTTCGCCCACGGGCGGCGGAAGATCGTCTTCCACCGGCCCGGCGCGATAATGGTCTCTGCCCGCACGTTCGGTCATGCCACGGCCCCCGTTCTATCCCTCAATCCTGCGATCAAATCTGATCGTCGCGATCTAGCCCGGACTTTACGACGCGCGATGCGGCAAAACCCACGGCTGCGGCCAGTCCGATCGCGATGGCCGGGCTTTTGCGCACGAATGTCTTGGCGTCGTCCAGCAGTTCCTCGACGTCCTTGCCGTCCAGCTTGGCGGCCAGTCCGTCTATGGTGCTGGCGGCGGTGCGCGCCAGATCGCCGTAGGACTTTCCGACATCCTCATCGAGCTTCGCGGCGCTCGCCTCTATCGCCCGCGATAGGCCGCCGACCTTTTCAACCGCCTTGTCCTTGCCATCTGCCGCAGCCGAACGCGCGGAGGTGAGCGCCTTGTCCTTGAACCCGAGCGCCTGATCCTTCACTGCGCCCTTGGCATCCGAAGCGGCGGCCTTGGCCTTATCAGCCGTAGTCTTATCTGCAGCAATCTTGTCTGCGGTGGTCTTGTTTGCCGCAGTTTGATCTGGCGCGGTTTGATCTAGCGCGGTTTGGGCCAAATCGGCGTTCATGTTCGATCCGCCGGACGCGGCGGCGGGGGTTGCGGTCGTGGTGCCGGCGGCCTGGGTGACCCGGGCCGTGCGCGATCCGCTGTCGCTGCTTTCGTTCGCCATGTTGTGGTTCGTCCTTTCGTTGGAATGGCAGCGCGTGATCTTGTGTGCCATTGGGGATGGGTTATCGGATCGAACGATCCCGTGCCCCGCTTGTTCCGTTTGCGATCCGAAAATTCAGGCCAACATATGACGTGCCCGCCCAGCATCATTCCGCCGCGTGCTACGGCCAAGCAGTGCGGCTGCGCGCATGCTGCCATGCCCGGCCGCGCCGGACCGCTAATCTCTTGCCTAAAGCGCGGGGCTGTGGCTCATGCACCGGATCATGGCGCGCCGCCCGAACATAAAATCGCTCTTCGCCTCCGCGCTGGGCCCCGGCCTGGCGCTGCTCGCGCTGCTGGCCATCGCCGCCTATGCGATGCTCGGACCGACGGGCATCCTCGCCTGGACCGATTACAAGACCGGGCTGGCCGAACGGCGGGTGGAACTCGCGCAGCTGGAGGAAGAGCGCGCTGCGCTGCGCAACCGCGCCCGGCTGCTGGACGCCGATCAGGTTGACCCCGATCTGGCGGGCGAGATGATGCGCAAGGAACTGGGCGTGGCCGCGCCGGATGAGATCATCGTTCCGCTCAACTGACCCCGTCCGGGCCGGGCGGGCGGGACACCGATGCGGCCGGTCCCCCGATCGCAGGCCGGGATTGCCGCTCATAATTGCGGTTGGCCGTAGCGGCAGGCGGTTGCGCGCCGCGCACTTTTCGTTACGTAAGGCGCGATATTCAGAAAGGCCCTTGAGGGTTTTTGTGCGGGAAGGATGAGCATGGCGAGAACCGACGGCAAGAAGCCGGTGTCAAACGAAGCCGGCGGCAAGGACGCCAACGTCAAGGACGCCAACGTTCAGGACACCGGCTCCAAGCGAACCGCCTCCAGGGAATCTGGGGCTGACCATGAGGACGACAAGGCGGCGGCCCCGTCGTCCGATCGTCTGCACGGCCAGACGCTGGTCACCGACGATGCGCCCGGCAAGCCGGAGCTATACGCCGCATCGAAGGAAGAGCTGCTCGAATTCTACCGCCAGATGCTGCTGATCCGCCGGTTCGAGGAAAGGGCCGGCCAGCTCTACGGCCTGGGTCTCATCGGCGGGTTTTGCCACCTGTATATCGGTCAGGAAGCGGTGGCGGTCGGCCTGCAATCCGCGCTGAACGGCGATCTGGACAGCGTGATCACCGGGTACCGCGATCATGGCCACATGCTGGCCTATGGCATCGATCCCAAGGTCATCATGGCCGAGCTGACGGGCCGACAGGCCGGCATCTCGAAGGGCAAGGGCGGATCGATGCACATGTTCTCGATCGAGCACCGCTTTTACGGCGGGCACGGCATCGTCGGCGCGCAGGTGCCACTCGGATCGGGTTTGGCCTTCGCGCACAAATATCGCGGAGACGGCGGCGCGTGCCTGGCCTATTTCGGTGACGGCGCGGCCAATCAGGGCCAGGTGTACGAAGCGTTCAACATGGCCGAGCTGTGGAAGCTGCCGATCATCTTTGCGATCGAAAACAACCAGTACGCCATGGGCACCAGCGTCAACCGGGCCTCGTCCGAGGATCAGATGTACAAGCGCGGCCAATCCTTCCGCATCCCCGGCATTCAGGTGGATGGCATGGACGTGCTCGCCACGCGCGGCGCCTGCGAACTGGCGCTGGAGCATGTGCGCGGCGGCAACGGCCCGATCATATTGGAATTGAAAACCTATCGCTACCGCGGCCACTCCATGTCCGATCCGGCCAAATACCGCAGCCGGGAGGAAGTGCAGGAAATGCGCGAGAAGTCCGATCCGATCGAACGGCTGAAGGCCAGGCTGATCGAGGGCGGCCACGGCGAGGACGAACTGAAAGCCATCGACAAGGACATCCGCGCCATTGTCAGCGATGCGGCGGATTTCGCCGAAAGCTCGCCCGAACCCGAGCTCGATGAACTTTATACCGACGTACTGGTGGAAACTTACTGATGGCGATCGAACTGAAAATGCCCGCGCTTTCCCCCACGATGGAGGAAGGCACGCTGACCAAATGGCTGGTCAAGGTGGGCGACACCGTGTCCTCCGGCGATATCATGGCCGAGATCGAGACCGACAAGGCGACGATGGAGTTCGAGGCCGTGGATGAGGGCACCATCGCCAAGATCCTGGTCGAGGAGGGAACCGACGAGGTCAAGGTCGGCGCGGTTATCGCGCTGCTGGCGGAAGAGGGCGAGGATGTGGACGTTGTCGCGTCCGGCGGCAACGCTGA
>JBBSUT010000134.1:0-6579 GCA_038234155.1 Sphingomonadales bacterium
AAATTTTCGTCGCCGAAACTGTCGCGCTTGTCACGGCCCTTGCCGCGCCGCTTACGGTCAAAACTCATGTCTTCGGTATCACCTTCGCTTCGCCCCCCGGTCCGGCAAGTGCAGCGAAGGACGACTGACTGCACTTCCAAATGGATTCCAGTGTGGAATCGCATCTTAGAACTAAGCATATCGCATTTCGCTGCGTCATGCGACACCTGTTTTCCACAGGCCACCCGAAGCGCTGCACGGCGGGGCGTTGGGGCGCGTCCGGGTGTTGTACGGTGCTATCGCGGGGCCCGCGCTGCCGCACGACGAGCGTATGCCCTGCGACTTGATAAGCGCGCCGCCGTCCGGCAAGGACTGGCGGCGCGCAACGGCATCATTTTCGGCAGCGCGGACAATCGGAACGGGACGGACGGACAAGTGACAGTGTATTTTCACGAGGAAGACCTGCCGGCAGGCGTGCTGGACAGTGGTGATCTGGCCGTCGACACCGAAACTATGGGCCTGCGCACCCCGCGCGATCGGCTGTGTCTGCTGCAGATATCGAACGGGGATGGCAACGAGCATCTGGTGCGATTCAACCCCGGATCGGCCTATGATGCGCCCAATCTCAAACGCTTACTTACCGACCCTGCTCGAATCAAACTCTATCATTTCGGCCGGTTCGATCTGGCGGCCATCCAATATTATCTCGGCGTCATGGCGGCGCCGCTATTCTGCACCAAGATCGCCAGCAAACTGGTGCGTACGTACACCGATCGGCACGGGCTGAAGGAGCTGGTGCGCGAGATGCTGGGACAGGACATATCGAAGCAACAGCAGTCGAGCGACTGGGGCGGCCCGGCGCTCAGCGATGCGCAGAAAGACTATGCCGCATCGGACGTGCGCTTTTTGCATCGCCTGCGCGATCGGTTTGTGGTGCGGCTGGAGCGTGAGGGACGGATGGAGATGGCGCAGGCGTGTTTCGATTTTCTGCCGACGCGCGCTTTGCTGGATATTGCCGGATGGCCGGATGACGATATCTTCGCCCACAACTGATCCGGCGGGCATGGCTCGGCCGGATAGGGCTCTGGTGGATGGGGCTCCGGCGTATATGGGCGCACCGGTCCGATGAGCCGCCGCGCCGAACGGCAGCGCACTCGGCGCCAGACCTTTGCCGCACCCGGCGGCGGGTTCGATCGGCTGATCGCATTCCTGCGCGTGGCGCTGCCGTCCGCTGTCGGCGCGCTCATCGCCATCCTGCTGGTCACCCCGCTGATCCACCGCGACGAATCGAGCTTTGTGCTGGATAAGGACAAGGTGGAGCGCGCGCCGGAGCGTTTGCAGGCCAGCAATGCGCTTTATCGCGGCAACGACGACAAGGGGCGACCATTCGCGCTCAGCGCCGGCAGCGCACTGCAGCGCAACGCCGCGCCCGGCCAGGTGCAGCTGCGCGATCTGGCTGCCCGGATCATGCTGGACGATGGCCCGGCGGCGATCCATGCGAAGGCGGGCATCTATGACATCGAATCGCAGATCGCGCGCATCCCGGGCCAACTCAGCTTCCAGGCTGAGCCCGGCTATCGCCTCACCACTGGCAACGCGGTCATCGCCTTTGGTCCGCAAAGCCTGACGGCCGATGGCGGCGTGACCGGCAGTACCGATCTGGGCGATTTCAAGGGTGATCGGCTGAGTGCGGATCTGGCCAATCGCAAGCTTATCGTGTCTGGCAACGTCACCGGGACCACCCGCGTTGGCCCTTTCCGGTCCAGCCGGCTGGTGGTCGATCTGGCCAAGGGCACCGTGGCGCTGGACGGCAATGCGAAAGTGCGCGTCAACCAGAAACGATTGCGCTAAGGATCGCCGATGATGACGAAGCGATTTCCCCTCCTGCTGGCCGCGCTGCTGGGATCAGCACTGCTGCTGCCGAGCGTCAGCGCCCAGGTGATGCGCGGGCAAAACAGCGCCGCCCCGATCGATTTCAACGCCGGCCGGATTGAAATTCAGGATCGCTCAGACCGCGTGGTGTTGACCGGCGGCGTCCTGGTGACGCAGGCCGGCCTGGCTCTGCGCTCGGCCCGCATGACCATCGCGTACAGCAACGTGTCGGGCATCGACGTGAACCGCATCGACGCCGTCGGCAACGTCGTCATCACCAAAGACGGCGACCGGGCGACCGGCGACGCAGCGATCTACGATCTCGATCGGCGGCTGATCACGCTGGTTGGCAACGTGACGCTGATGCAGCGCGGCAACCGGCTGAACGGCGGCCGCGTGGTGATCGATCTGGACAGCGGCAAAGCCGTGATCGATGGCAGCGGCAACGGCACCCCGGCGCCTGCCGGTATCGAGAGCGCCGGGCCCGGCCGCGTGACGGGCACCTTCACCGTGCCGCAGAAGGGCGAATGACCGCTGCCGTTCGTCGTATTTGCGGTTGAAAGGCGGCGGCGCTATGGACATGCCGTTTCCATGACCAGTTTGCCCATCTTGCCCTCCATGGCCGCCGACGCAGGCACAGGGCGTGCATGCGTGGGCGGCACTGGCCGGATGCAGCGGCGGCAAAGCTGGTGACCGACCGCGGCATCGCCCTCCACGCCGGGCCCGCCAACGCCGTCGCATCCGATGACGAGCTCGATGCCGAGCTTGGCACGGGGCTCGATGTCGATCCGGAGGGCGCGCTGGCCGACGACGCGCTGCAGCGCGGGCTCGCCGTGGTGTCGATCGCCAAAAGTTACGACAAGCGCCAGGTGCTGTCAGACATATCGCTGTCGGTAGCGCGCGGTGAGGTGGTCGGGCTGCTCGGACCCAACGGCGCGGGCAAGACCACCTGTTTTTATTCGATCATGGGGCTGGTGAAGCCGGACAGCGGCCGCATCGTTCTGGACGGCGAGAATATCACCGGTTTGCCGATGTATCGCCGAGCGGTGCTGGGCCTGGGCTATCTGCCGCAGGAAACGTCGATCTTTCGCGGCATGACGGTGGAGAAGAACATCCGCACGGTGCTGGAAATGGTGGAGCCCAGCAAGCAGGCGCGCGAGGACAGACTAGAGCAATTGCTGACCGAATTCGGGCTCACCGCGTTGCGCGGTTCAGCCGCGATGGCGCTGTCTGGTGGCGAGCGGCGACGCTGCGAGATTGCGCGCGCGCTGGCCGCCGACCCGTCGATCATGTTGCTGGATGAACCGTTCGCGGGCATCGATCCAATCTCGATCGCCGACATCCGCGATCTGGTGGCCGATCTGAAGAAACGCGACATCGGCGTGCTGATCACCGATCATAATGTGCGCGAGACGCTGGAAATCGTCGACCGGGCCTGTATCATCTACGACGGCCAGGTGCTGTTCGCCGGTTCGCCTGAGGATCTGGTCGCCGACCCCAATGTGCGCCGGCTTTACCTGGGGGAAAGTTTTGCCCTGTGATTGAATTCGCGACGCACTTGCGCAGCAAGACATGAACACGATCGGCCCGCGCCTGGACTTACGCCAGTCTCAGTCGCTGGTCATGACGCCCCAGCTGCAACAAGCGATCAAGCTTTTGGCGCTGTCCAACCTGGAGGTCGAGACCTTCCTAACCGACGCGATGGAGCGCAATCCGCTGTTGGCCAGCGAGAGCCGTGGCAGCGAAGAGGAACGCCCCGTGGCCGATGCACCGGCCGAGGCACGCGCCGATGAAGGGACCGATCCGGTCGAGGCGCGGGGCGACCGGATGGAGGCACAGGCCGCGCCCGGCAGCGGCGGCGCGCTGCCGATGTCGGAACCGGGCAAGGGGCCGGATTTCGACCGCATGGCCGCGCCGGATCCGACTTTGCACGAACATTTGCTGGCGCAGGCGCACGCCACCTTCGGCGCGCTTGATTGCCGCATCGCGCAGGCGCTGATCGAACAGATCGATCCGTGCGGCTATCTGGGCGAGAAACCGGCCGCAATCGCTGCGCGGCTGGGTGTGGTAGAAACTGAGGTGGAGCGCGTGTTGCTGATGGTCCACCAGTTCGATCCAACGGGAATCGGGGCGCGGGATCTGGCCGAATGCCTGGCAGCGCAGGCCCGCGAGGCCGATCGCTACGATCCGTGCATGGCCCAGCTGATTGGAAATCTGGACCTGCTGGCAAAGGGCGATTTCACACGGCTGAAAAAGATATGCGGCGTCGATGACGAGGATTTTGCCGACATGGTGGCCGAACTGCGCGGCTATGATCCCAAGCCCGGCTGCCGCTTCGACAGCGAACAATTGCCGCCGGTGGTGCCCGACGTCTTCATCCGCGAACAGGGCGAAGGCTGGCGCGTCGAAGTGAACCAGGCGAACCTGCCCCGCCTCCTCATCGACCGCGAATATCAGGCTGATCTGGAAGCCGGATGCGACAAGGCGACCAAGAGCTGGATCGGCGATTGCGTGAACGAGGCGCATTGGCTGATCAAAGCGCTCGACCAGCGCCAGCGCACCATCGTCAAGGTGTCGAGTGCCATATTGAAGCGGCAGGAAGCGTTCTTTCGCAAGGGCGTCACCGCGCTGCGCCCGCTCACCCTGCGCGAGGTGGCGGAGGATATCGCCATGCACGAATCCACCGTCAGCCGCGTTACCAGCAACAAATATCTCCACTGCGGCCGGGGCGTGTTCGAGCTGAAATATTTCTTTTCCAGTGGGGTCAGCTCGGGCGATGGCACCGACAGCGCGAGCGCCGAGGCGGTGAAGAGCCACATCGGTCGCCTGATCGATGCGGAAGACACCCGATCCATCTTGTCCGACGACCGGCTGTGCGAACTGCTCAAGGAACAGGGCTTCGACATCGCGCGTCGCACCGTGGCCAAATATCGCGAAGCGATGGGGCACGGCTCCTCCGTCCAGCGGCGCCGGCAGAAGAAGATGGCCGGGCTTTAGCCGGCGAGAATGCTAACGATCAGCGCTCCTTGGTGGCGCTGAACTTCAGGTCCGGGTTCTTTTCTTCCTGATAGCCAACATCCCATGCCGATCGGGCCAGAAACACTGCATTGCCGTCGCGGTCGCTCGCGAGGCTACCCTGATTGATGCGTTTGAACGCCTCGATCTTGTCCTCATCGCCGATCAGCCAGCGCGCGGTGTCGAATGGGGCGGGTTCCAGCGCGGCCTCCACCTTATACTCCGCCTCCAGCCGAGCGATCAGCACTTCGAGCTGCAATTGCCCGACCACGCCGACGATATGGTTGGCGCCGATCTCCGGATAGAACACCTGGATCACGCCCTCCTCGGACAGATCGTCGAGCGCCTTCCTGAGCTGCTTGGTCTTGGTCGGATCCTTCAGCTGCACGCGGCGCAGGATTTCCGGCGCAAAATTGGGCAGGCCGGTAAAGCGGATCGTGTTTTTTTCGCTCAAGCTATCGCCGACCCGCAGCGTGCCGTGATTGGGAATCCCGATGATGTCGCCGGGCTCGGCGGTGTCAGCGATTTCGCGATCCTGCGCGAAGAACAGGATCGGCGAATGCACCGCGATCGGTTTTCCGAGGCCCGAGGGCGTCAGTTTCATGCCGCGCTTGAACGTGCCTGAGCACAGCCGCATGAACGCGATCCGGTCGCGGTGCTGCGGGTCCATATTGGCCTGCACCTTGAAGATGAAGCCGCTAACCTCGTCGGTTTCCGGGCCGATCTCGCCCTGGTCGGATGGCTGCGGGCGCGGCGGCGGGGCATAGCGGGCGATCGCCTCTATCAGCTCGGTCACGCCGAAATTCTTCAGCGCCGATCCGAAATAGACCGGCGTTAGGTCACCATTACGATAGGCCTCCAGGTCAAAATCGGCATAGCCCGCCGCGGCGATCTGGGCTTCTTCACGAAATTGTGCGGCGCGTTCGATCGCCGCGTCCAGTTTGGGATCGCCGAGCCCGGTAAATTCGGCGGCCTTGCCCAGATATTCCTTCGACGGACCGCTCGGCATCGCCAGCCGATTGCGCTCGAGATCATAAACGCCCTCGAAAAGCCCGCCCATGCCCGCGGGCCAGCTCATCGGACACACGTCGAGTGCCAGCACATCTGCCACCTCGTCGAGCAGCGCAAACGGATCGCGTCCCTCGCGGTCGACCTTGTTCACAAAGGTGAAGATGGGGACCGACCGCAGACGGCAGACCTCGAACAATTTGCGCGTCTGCGGCTCGATGCCCTTGGCCGCGTCGATCACCATGATCGCCGAGTCGACGGCGGTCAGCGTGCGATAGGTGTCTTCGGAGAAATCCTCATGCCCGGGCGTGTCGAGCAGATTGTAGGTGATGGTGATGCCGTCCGCATCCGTGCGCTCGAACGTCATCACCGAGCTTGTGACCGAAATGCCGCGCTGCTGCTCGATCTTCATCCAGTCCGACCGCGCCCGCCGCGCCGCGCCGCGCGCCTTGACCTCGCCCGCCAGATGGATCGCGCCGCCCTGCAGCAGCAACTTCTCGGTCAGCGTGGTCTTGCCGGCGTCCGGGTGCGAGATGATCGCAAAGGTACGGCGCGAGGATTGGGGAGTGGTGGTCATGATATCCTGCTGCCCATCTCGCTTGCGGGAGAGAGGTCGGGGGTGGGAATTACATTGTCGTGGCGGCTATGCCCACCCCTGGCCCCTCCCGCAAGCGGGAGCGGGATCAGCGCCGCAGCTCGCCGCCC
>JBBSUT010000135.1:0-6545 GCA_038234155.1 Sphingomonadales bacterium
CCTGCGGTCAGGTCTCGGCTCCAGCGGACAGCGCCGGCCACCGGATCGAACGCCACGATCCGTGCCCCGCCGATCGCCATTCGCGGTGGCAAGGGCGCCGCAGGACGCGGTCCATTCGCCGGGGCCGCTGTCGGCTGGGACGCCCGCACCTCGGTGAAGCGCGGCAGCTGGAAATAGACGAGGCCGGTCTGCGGATTGAAGCTCATCCACCTGGCGGGACGGTCCGGACGCACCGGCGGAAAAATCGCGCGCGGCGGCTGGGCTGCCGCCGCCGCGGGTTTCGCCGCTTTGGCGGATGCGGATACGGGCGCGGATGTTTGCGCTGGCACCGGCCGTCCGGTGAGCGGATCAAAACCTTGCGTCCACCGCGCGCCATCATAGAGCGCGGTTGCCGAAATCAGCGTGCCGTCCACGCGGTCGATCACGAAGAAAAAGCCGTTGTCCGATGCGTGCAGCAGCACCTTGCGCATGGCCACCGCGGCGGGCTGGCCCGACGGCGCGGCGTCCGGATCGTTCGGATCGGGCCTTGCTTTGGGCGCGGCCTGCGTTGCCGCGCGCGCCTTGGGCTGTGGGCGGGAGACCGGCAGTTCGGCCAGCACGAACGGCTGATCGGCGCCAAAGGCCGGCTGGCCCCCGGGTGTTTCCTGATAATGCCACAGATATTCGCCATTGTCCGGATCGAGCGCAACGACCGAGGACAGGAACAGACGGTCGCCCGCTTTTCCGGCGGGGGCAAGGCCGAGGGCGGGAGCGGCGGCAGGAGCGGTGGGCGTTCCGGGGCCGACGCCGATGTACAGCCGGTCCAGATCGGGATCATAGGTGATCGCGTCGGTTACCCGTCCGCCCGCGGCCGCGCCCAGAACGGCGCCGCCCCAGGTCTGCACCGCGGTCTGCAATACGGCATCGCTCGACGCCTTGTCCGGCGGTCCCTCGCCCTTGGGCACGGTGTAGAAACGCCAGCGCAACGTGCCGTCGCTCACGTCATAGGCGGATACGTAACCGCGCGCCCCGCGCGCGCTGTCGCCGCTGCCGACGATGACCATGTTCTTGACCACGCGCGGCGGCGCGGTGAGCACATTGTCGGCGCCGTCTCCGCCCGTCTTCACCGCCCAGAGCTGCGCGCCGGTGATGGCGTCCAGTGCAATCAGCTGGCCGTCCAGCGTGCCCAGAAACAGCCGACCCTTCCAGATCGCGATGCCCTGATTGCCTTTGCCGACAGCGTTGGCGCTCGCTGCGGTGCCATCGGGCTGATCCAGGCCCGATCCAAAGGACCACAGCTGCTCGCCGCTTGCGGCATCGAACGCAAACACGCGCGAACGCGGTGTCGTCAGATAGATTTTTCCATCGACGGCGATGGGCGTAGACTGCGGTATCTCGCCGTCGGGCAGATCGGCTGTCCACGCGATCCCCAGCCGACCCACATTCGATCGATCGATCTGCGATAGCGGCGAATAGCGCTGTTCGTAATAGTTGAAACCGGCTGCCGCCCAGTTGGTCCCGTCGCCGCCGGTCTTCAGATAATCCCCGTCGATCTGCGTCGCGGCGACCGTGGCCTGCGGTGTGGGCGCGGCCTTGTCCCGATCGTCCCGGGTAAAGTCGCAACCGGCCAGCAGCAGAGCGGGGGCCAGCAGTCCAAGCCATTGCAATTGCATTATCGTCCATACCTCACGCGCCAACGCTAACGTGGCGGCGGTTTGGGGTAAAGTGCTGGTTGGAAATTTCATGCAGGCGTGAGTGTAGCCCGGCGTGAGTGCAGGGGGGACGGACTTATAGGCACCGCGCCTCCGCTGCCCGATCGCGATCAGTAAGGCGGTTGGTGCAGACCCTTGGGGCTTTGGGTGAAAATCTCGCAGCCGTCCGCCGTGATGCCGATCGAATGTTCGAACTGCGCGGACAATTTGCGATCGCGCGTCACGGCGGTCCAGCCGTCGTCGAGCACCTTGACCCCCGCCTTGCCGATATTGATCATCGGCTCTATCGTCAGGAACATGCCTTCCTTCAGCGCCACGCCGGTTCCGGGGCGGCCGGCATGCACCACTTCGGGCGCATCGTGGAACAGGCGGCCCAGGCCGTGGCCGCAAAATTCGCGCACCACGCCGTAGCGGTTGGCTTCGGCATGGTTCTGAATTGCCGCGCCGATATCGCCCAGCCGGACGCCGGGGCGGGCCATGTCGACACCGATCATCAGGCACTCATAGGTCACCTCGACCAGTTTGCGCGCCTTCAGCGGCACGTCGCCGACCAGGAACATGCGGCTGGTGTCGCCATGCCAGCCGTCGATGATGATGGTCACGTCTATGTTGACGATATCGCCGTCCTTCAGCGATTTGTCGTTCGGGATCCCGTGGCACACGACATGATTGATCGAGGTGCAGCAGCTGTGCGTGAACCCGCGGTATCCCAGCGTGGCCGGCACGCCGCCGAGCGCCAACATGTGCGTGCGCACGATATCATCCAGCTCACCCGTCGTTACGCCCGGCACGACATGGGCGACGAGCGCGTCAAGCACTTCGGCGGCGGCACGGCCGGCGCGGCGCATGCCGGCAAAACCTTCCTCCCCGTGCAGCTTGATGGCGCCGTCGCGCGGGGCGGCGGCTTCTTGCGGACTGACTGAGACATATTGATCCATGACCGCCGATATAGGGCAAAGCTGCGCTCTTTGCGAGACGCTTTGGCGCGTCTATGGACCGGAGCCATGGACAAAAACCGCATCTGGACCGCCGCGCTCGTCATCATCGGGGACGAAATCCTCTCCGGCCGGACGCAGGACAAGAACATCGCACAGATCGCCAGCTGGCTGAACGTGCAGGGTATTCGGCTGGCCGAGGTCCGCGTGGTCGCCGATGACATGGACGCGATTGCCGAGGCGGTGAACAGCTTGCGCGCGCGCAATGACTATCTGTTCACCACCGGCGGCATCGGCCCGACGCATGACGACATCACGGTGGATGCCATCGCCGCGGCGCTGGGGCTCGCGGTGGTCGTCCACCCGGAAGCGCGTGCGACGCTGGAGCGCTATTATGAAAGCAAGGGCGGCATCAACGAGGGCCGCCTGCGCATGGCGCGCGTGCCCGAGGGCGGCGATTTGATCCCCAACCGGATGAGCGGCGCGCCGGGCATCACCGTGGGCAACATCTTCATTATGGCGGGGGTGCCGCACATCACCGCGGGGATGCTCGACGCGCTCACCGGCACGCTGGAAGGCGGCGCGCCGCTGCTGTCGGAGCAGATCGGCTGCCGGGTGGCCGAGAGCGAGGTCGCCGGACTGCTGCGCGAGACCGAGAAAGCGCATGAGGGGTGCCAGATCGGCAGCTATCCATTCTTCCGCGAGGGCAAGGTGGGGGCGAATTTCGTGGTGCGGTCGACCGAGCAGGACCGGCTGGACGGGTGCATCGATGCGCTGAAGACGGGGCTGCACGCGATGGGGTATGAGGTTGTGGACGGCGGGATTTAAATCCTCCCGGGAACGGGGAGGGGGACCGCCGACGAAGTCGGTGGTGGAGGGGGTTCTCCTCATCGAATTTTGATCTAAGCGGAGAGCCCCCTCCGTCAGCGCTTGCGCGCTGCCACCTCCCCATGAATGGGGGAGGATTTTGGCTACTCCCGCAAAGCCCGCAGCGCTGCGCCTGCCGCGAACGGCGCCAGCACGGTCAGCCCCAGGCTCACCGCCGCCAGCAACGCCATGCCGCCCCGTGCGCTCGGATCGAGGCTGCCCGCGCCGAAGATCAACACCGGGATCGCCAGCGGCAACAGCATCAGCCCCGCCGCGCCGCCGCCCGCGCGGGCGGTCAGCGCGGCGATGGTGACCGACAACGCCGCCAGCGCAGGGGTTGCGATGGCAAGGCCCGCCAGCAGTGTGGCCAGCATGCGCCCGTCCAGATCGAACAGCGCCGCACCCACCAGCGCGGCGAGCAGCAGCGGCGGGCCGAAGCTCAGCCAGTGCGCGGCGATTTTCAGCGCGGCGACCGCCTCATCCGCCCAGCCGCGCACCGCCAGCTGATCGAGATGTCCGCTCTCCCAGTCCGGCTTGATCAGCCGCTCGATCGGCAGGAGCGCGGCCAGCAGCGCGGCGATCCATAGCATCGCTCCGCCGGTGGCGCGCAGCAATCTGGCGTCTGGCCCGATGGCGAAAGGATAGAGGATCGCCACCACCAGGAAAAACAGGACCGGCAGCCACAGGCCCCCGCCGCTCCAGGCCAGCCGCACATCGCGCATGATGAGGCGCAGGCCGTTCATGCCGGCGCGCCCGTGCCCTTGCCGATATCCAGCACCGTGGCCGGTGCGATGCCGATGGGGATGTGCGAGGCGACGACCAGCGTGGTACCCGCCTCCACCGCGCGCGCCAGTGCGCCCGCCATCAGCGCGGCGCTGGCCGCGTCCAGCCCGTTCATCGGTTCGTCCAGCAGCAGCACGTCCGCGCCCGATTGCAGCGCGCGCGCCACCACCGCGCGCGTGGTCTGGCCGCTCGACAGCATCCGCACCGGCACGTCGCGGAGCGGGCCGAGGCCGAGCGCCTCCATTGCCGCTTCGCTGACAGGGTGCGCGCGCCCGTCCATGGCCGCCCAGAGACGCAGGGCGCTCAACAGCGTCCGCTGCGGATCCAGGGCGTGCCGTTCGTCCGCCAGCGCGATCCGGCCATCAACCCGGATCGATCCCGCAGCAGGCCGCAAAAGGCCCGCCAGGATGCGCAGCAAGCTGGATTTTCCCGCGCCATTGGGCCCGGTCAGCAGCCCCAATGTGCCGGCTTGAACGTGCCAGTCCACGCCCTCGAAGACCAGCCGCCCGCCGCGCAGACAGGCCAGCCGCTCGATCCTGATGACGGGCGAACCCGCGCGCTCGGCTTGACGCTGCTCCATCGCGCGACTTAGGCACGGGACATCTCATATGCCAAGCCGGAGACGCAAAGATCATGATCCAGAAACTCAGCGACAGCGCCCGCACCGCGGCCCTGACCGAACTGGACGGGTGGACGCACGACGCACAGCGCGATGCGATCTCGAGAACATTTGCCTTCCCCGATTTTGTCACCGCGTTCGGCTTCATGACGCGCGTGGCGCTCCACGCCGAAAAGGCGGATCATCATCCCGAATGGTCGAATGTCTACGGCAGGGTGGAGATCACGCTGACCACGCATGATTGCGATGGTCTGAGCGAAAAAGACGTGGCGCTGGCCAGGCTTGTCGACGGTCTGGTGTGAACCTGCCGCGGCCTCAAGGCCGCGTGGCCGCTAGGTTTCATCTTCCAGCGCGTGCATGTCATCGTCGCTCAGGCCGAAATGATGGCCGATCTCGTGGATGGTGACATGGTGGATCAGCCGCTCCAGCGAAATGTCGCGGTCGCGCGCTTCGGCCAGGATCGGCATCCGGAACAGATAGATGCGATCGGGCGCGCCGCCGGGGATGTCCCATATGCTCTTCTCGCCGATCGGGCGGCCGCTATAAAGGCCGGATAGCTGCATCGGATGGGTCAGCCCCACCGATTGCAGCATATCCGCATCGGCCATGTCCTGTACGCGCACCACCACATCGTTCAGATGCTGCCGGAACTGGTCCGGCAGCGCGGCGATCGATCGCCGAGCGATCGCTTCCATCGCGTCGATGTCCATCATGCCCGCCAAACGGCGCGCGCGGGCCGGGGGCGATGCAGCCGGTTCAGCTCTCCACCGCCTTGTCGAGGCCGTTGACCAGACCCATGCGGCGGCGCAGGCGGCCGGGAAACCAGCGCGCGGCAAACATCAGTTGCCGTGCCATCTTGTTGACCGGCGTATGCACCGCATCGCCGTGCACCGCGTCCCACGCGGCCTGGCCGACGATCTCGACCGGGCTGACTTCGATACCGGATGACTGCAACCGCTCCTTGCCGGTCTGGTTGGTCCCCTCACCGACATTGGACAGGATGTTGGTGTCGATGAAGCCGGGCATCAGCGAACGGACGCGGATGCCGTGCGGCGCGAATTCGATCTCCCACGCTTCGGTTAATCCGCGCACCGCGAATTTGGTGGCGCTGTAGACGCTGAGCCCTGCCGTGCCGTAAATGCCGGAGGCCGAGCTGGTGTTGAGAATGCAGGCATCCGGCGAGGCCTTGAGCAGATCGAAGGCGGCCATCGTGCCATTTATCACGCCGGTAAAATTGATTGCCACCAGCTGATCGATATCGGCCGGGTTCATGTCCTGCAGGGGACCGCCCTTGCCAATGCCGGCATTGTTGAAGAGCAGGTGCATGCGCCCGTCGGTACGCGCCGAAAAGGCGGCGATCACCTCTGCCCAGGCTGCACGGTCGGTCACGTCCAGCCGGTGCGTCCAGCAATTTGGCGCGCCGATCATGGCCGCGGTTTCGGCCAGCCCGGCTTCATCCACGTCGGTCAGCCCCGCAAACCAGCCTTTGGCGGCAAAATGGCGGGCGACTTCCCGGCCAATGCCGGATGCGGCGCCGGTAACGAACAATATCTTGCGGTCTCTCATGCAGGTCTCTCCTTGCCACCTGTCTACGCGCGCCGTGCGCTTAGTCCAGCATTGCCTCGACGGACGGGTCCGTCCAGCATTGCC
>JBBSUT010000136.1:0-6470 GCA_038234155.1 Sphingomonadales bacterium
ATAAGCCGGACACATTCGAGCCCGCGTCTTGTGCTGAAGCGCCGACACAAATGGCTTCAGCCAAACCTCGAGATCGCGCCGCCAGTCCTCTGCCATCACCAGCCTCCATAAAAGCTGGCTACCTATGAATCAGCGAAACCTTGCCTTGGGAATCCCTAAAATTACAAATCTGCCAAAGTAGTGCTAGCAAAACTTGACGTAACTTGCCCCCTCGCACTGTGCCACAGACTGTGCAACACGCTTCAAGCGGAAGCGCCGAAATGGCTGTTTTCTCGGCTTCCTTGGAGAAGGTCAAAAGACGTCGGGAATCCTCTCTCCCGACCAATTTAGATCGCCGATGGCACCTCTAATCCCCCATTTCCAATTTAGAGGGCTAAGGTTGCCAGTGCGTCCTCGGCATCGTCTCGAACTAGATGTCCATAATGCCTTTCGATCATCGCCACGCTTGTGCCTGCCAATTGGGCGACCGTCAGGATCGGCAATCGAGCACGCACAAGGTCCGTAATAACGCTATGGCGGATTGTATAGGCGGATGCGTCGCTCGGCAGTCCAGCAGCGATGACGGATGCCTTGATTGGGTGTTTCCAAGCGTCCTTGTTCCAAGGATCCCCGCCCGGGCGAGAAAAAATGCTAGCGGTCGGCAGTTTGTTCTTGACCTGCTCAGCGAAGAAGTCGGCGCTCACGAGCGGCAGCGAAATCTGGCGCGGGATGTCGTTCTTGTCATAGCAGATGATCAAGGACCGGGTGCGCTTATCGAAGTCACCTGCGGTGAGCTTTGCGAGTGCGCCGGGCCGAAGTGGCAGCATGCAAAGACCCTTTAGGAACGCCTTTGCATCGGCGCCCGTCGCATCGATCATTCGCTTCCGTTCCGCTTTATCGAGATAAAGCCCGCGACGCTTATCGGCACCTTTGTAGGGGACAAGCGCCTCCTGCCATGCAGCCTCCGTGTTGGGTTGTCCTAGTGTTAGAACTCGACCTAGAGCGGCGCGCAAAGGGGCCATATCTCGATTGACGGTCGATTTCGCGCGCTCCTTCCAGCGCTTTTCTCCCGTTTTGCTACGGGAAAGCAGGGCTGGTGCCTGCTCAAGCCGCGCGCGCCAGCTGCGCAAATGATGTTTCCGCAACTTGTCGAGCTTCACAGTGGCAATAGGATCGTCATAGACGTGACGGCGGAAAACGCCCTCTGCGATCGAATTGGGCTTTTCCTTCAGATAGGCTTCGCAGGCATCCTTCACGGTCACCATGTCGCGGGCAAGTTCACCCCCAGACTCGACAGTTGCAGCCCATACCTCCGCGTCGATCTTAGCCTGCTCGAAAACATCATGACCCGACAGCGTGCCGTAATCATCCAACCGCTTACGCTTGTTCCGATTGATATCAGTGTCATAGAACCTGGCAAACCACGTGCCGCCCACCGTCTTTTTCGACGGCCGATAGCCGAGGTAAACGCCTTGGCGCAGACGATGCCAATGCGGCTCGTCGCCTGCCTTTGGCATAAGCTTTTCACGCTCTCCGATGCGACTCAGATCTGGCATCTGCCATTGGTATCGTAAAATCCATGAAAAAAACATGAAAAAGATAGGCGAACAACGGTGAACGCCGGCGGACTTCTCTGCTTGTTTTTATTGAATTTTCTTGTTTTGAAAAAGCCCTGATTTCCGTTGTTCCCACCCTTCACACGGGTGGGGTCGCAAGTTCAATCCTTGCCGCGCCCACCATGTTTCTACGCAGCTACTGTTAAGATCAAGCCGATGGCTGCCTGTTGCGGGGCGGTTTTCGGTGGAATGCTTTCACGCGCTCAGCTTTCCGGCACATTGTCCTGCAGCTCTGCCAGCCATACGGCTGCGCTGGCGTCGCTGGGGGCGCGCCAGTCTCCGCGGGGGCTGAGCGCGCCGCCGCCGCTGACCTTGGGGCCGTTGGGCATGGCCGATCGCTTGTACTGGCTGAACGCGAAGAAGCGCTGGCAGAACGTCTCCAGCCAGTGGCGGATCGTTGGCAGATCATAGCCCATCCGTTTGTCGTCCGGCACGCCGACCGGCCACGCACCGCTGGTTGCATCGTGCCACGCATGCCAGGCAAGGAACGCCACCTTGCTGGGCTTCTGGCCGTAGCGCACGATGTGGTGCAGGAAGAAATCGTGCAGCGCATAGGGCCCGATCTGGTCCTCGGTGCTCTGGACCTTGCCGTCCGCGCCCGGCGGCACCAGCTCGGGCGTGATCTCGGCCGCCAGGATTGCGTCCAGCACCGCGGCGGCCTGCGCATCGAACTGATCGGTGCGCGCGGCCCAGCCGATCAGATACTGGATCAGCGTTTTGGGCACACCGGTGTTGACGGCATAATGGCTCATCTGGTCGCCCACGCCATAGGTGCACCAGCCCAGCGCCATCTCGCTGAGGTCTCCGGTGCCGACGACGAAGCCTTGGCGCTGCCCCGCCAGCCGGAACAGATAATCGGTGCGCAGGCCGGCCTGCACATTCTCGAACGTAACATCGTAAACCGGCGCGCCGCCGGCAAAGGGATGGCCCATATCCTCCAGCATGCGCGACGCGGCGGGGCGAATGTCGATCTCTGCCGCGGTGCAGCCGATCGCCTCCATCAGCTTCCAGGCGTTGGCCTTGCTCGCGTCTCCGGTGGCGAAGCCGGGCATAGTGAAGCCCAGGATCGCCTTGCGGGACATCCCGATCTTGTCGCACATCTTGGCCGCCACGATCAGCGCATGGGTGCTGTCCAGCCCGCCCGATATGCCGATGATCAGATGTTTGGCGCCCGTCGCCTCGAACCGGCGGCGCAGGCCCTCCACCTGGATGTTGAACGCCTCGTAACAGTCCTGATCGCGCTGCGTCTCGCGGTTGGGGACGAAGGGGAAGCGGCGCACGGGGCGGATCAGGCCGGCATCGTGGCCGTGCGGCTGATGCGCAAAGCGCACGCGGCGGAAGCGCTGCACGGCGGCAGCGTCGTGATCGGCGGCATCGCCATAAGTCTGCATCCGCATCCGTTCGGCCAGGATGCGCGCGACATCGATGTCGGCGATGCACAGTTCCGGCTCCAGATCGAAGCGCTGCGATTCCACCATCAGATCGCCCAGTTCGTAAATCATGCCCTGGCCGTCCCAGGCCAGATCGGTGGTGCTTTCACCGGGACCGGAGGCCGAATAGGCATAGGCGGCCACCGCGCGGGAGGATTGCGCGCGCGCCAGCATGTGCCGCTCGTCCGATTTGCCGATGGTGATATTGCTGGCCGAAAGATTGGTCAGGATCGTCGCGCCCGCCAGCGCGGCATGGGTGCTGGGCGGGATCGGCGCCCAGAAATCCTCGCAAATCTCCATGTGAAAGCTGAAGCCGGCCATGTCTTCCGCTTCAAACAGCAGATCGCTGCCAAAGGGCACGGTCTGCCCCGCAATCAGCATGGCCGCATTGGTTATATCGCGTCCGCTGGAGAACCAGCGTTTCTCATAATATTCGCGGTAATTGGGCAGGAAGCTCTTGGGCACCACGCCCAATATGCGCCCGCGCGCGATGGCCAGTGCGCAATTATAGATACGCCCGCGAAAGGCGATGGGCGCGCCGATCAGGAGGACGGTGGAAAGATGGGCGCTGGCTTCGGCAATCTCCCCGATCGCGGTCTGCACCGCCTCCAGCAGCGCGGTCTGCAGATGCAGATCGTCGATGGCGTAGGCGCTCAGACACAGCTCGGGATAGACCATAAGATCGCAGTCCGCGGCGTGCGCCGCCCGCGCCTGCGCCATTATGGCGTCGCGGTTGAAGGCAACATCGGCTGGCCTGACGGCCGGCGTTGCCGCGGCCACGCGAACAAAGCCATGGGCATGGATGCTGTAAAAGCGGTCGGCGGCGCGGTGACGGTCGGTCATAGCGATGTCTTATCGCACGAGGACCTTGAGCGCTACTGCAACGCCGTTGATGCGCGGGCGGCTTCCGCCGTGATCCGGGACCGCGGCCTCGAGAAGACCGCGCATCCTGCACATTATGCACGCGCGGATGCACCGGCGGCTGAGAACCCGGCCCTCGCCCGGAATTGGCATGAGAAAGCTGTTGCCATTGCGAACCACTATCAATAACAGACCGGTTCCCGCCGCATAACTGTTAATGAGAATCTTTATGAAGAATGTGCTTTTCTTGTCTGCCCGTCTGCTTTCCTGCACGGCGGTGAGCGTGCTCGCTATCTGTGCAACACCAGGCTGGGCGCAGCGCAGCGATGCCGACGTGGGTCAGGACCGCAGCTATGCACCGGCCGACATCGTCGTGCGCGCCGCGCAGGACGGCTATGATGCCGACGACGGTTCGGCATCAACCAAGACGCCAACGCCGCTCATCGATACGCCGCAAAGCGTGATCGTGCTGACGCGCGACCAGCTGGACGATCAGAACGTGCGGCAACTGAGCGAGGCGCTGCGTTATGTGGCCGGCATTTCGATGGAAAGCGGCGAAGGCAATCGCGATGCCATCTTTATTCGCGGGCAGGAAACGAGCGCCGATTTCTTTCTCAACGGGCTGCGTGACGATGCCCAATATTATCGTCCGCTCTACAATATCGAACGCGTCGAAATTCTCAAAGGGGCCAATGCGCTGGCGTTTGGCCGGGGCGGCGGCGGCGGTGTCATCAACCGCGTGAGCAAGACCGCACAGGCGGCGGGGCGGTTTGTCTCCGCCAGCGGCTCGGTCGACACCTTCGGCGGCTACGCGCTGTCCGCCGACGTGAACCAGCCGCTGTCCGGCACGGCGGCCGCGCGGCTGAACGGCACGTATGAATCATTGGACAGCAACCGCGGCTTCTACAACGGTCGCTTCATCGGCATCAGCCCCACGGTAAGCTTGACCCCGAGCGACCGGACCAACCTGTCCCTGACCTATTCCTACGACGATGACCGGCGGGTGGGCGACCGCGGCGTGCCATCGCTGGGCGGCAAGCCTTTGGCTGGCTATGATGACATTATATTTGGCGTCGAGGGCTTCAACGAAGCTAGCAGCCAGGTGCATATTGGCCGGGCGCGGCTCGATCACAGCTTTTCCGATCGCCTGTCGGTCAATCTGAGTGGTCAATATGCCAATTATGACAAAATCTATACCAACATCGTGCCAGGCTCCACCGACGGGTCGACCGTGGGCCTGTCGGGCTACAGCGATGTAACACGGCGGGAAAACTGGATCGCTCAGGGCAATGTGGTCTGGCAGGTGGACACCGGGGCCATCGGGCACACGGTGCTCGCCGGGTTCGAAGCCTTGCGGCAGGATACCCGGAACGCGCGCGATCTGGTGCGATTTGGCGGCATAGGCGGGCCCGCATCCGTTCGGGTGCCGCTGACCCGCGATATCGCGATACCCGCGTTCGTGCTGCAGCCGCGCGCCCGCAATCGCGATTCCAACCTCACCGTGCTGGCCGGCTATGTCCAGGATCAGATCGCCATCGGTGACGTGGTCCAGCTGATCGCCGGGCTGCGCTATGAACGGTTCGATCTGGACACGCTGGACCTGCGCAGCGGCACGCCGGCCGGTCGCACCGATGAAAAATGGAGCCCGCGGCTGGGGATCGTGGTCAAACCGCGCGAGAATCTGTCCTTCTACGGCAGCTACACCCAGAGCTTTCTGCCCCAGGCCGGTGAGCAATTCCTGATCCTGAGCCCTTCCAGCGCCGATCTTGCGCCGGAGGAATTCGAGAATGTGGAGGCAGGCGTCAAGTGGGCGGCGCGCCCCCAGTTGCTGCTCACCGCGGCGGTGTTTTCGCTCAACCGGTCCAACAGCCAGACCACCGATCCGGCCAATCCGGCGTTCACGATCCTGACCGGCAGGAGCCGCACGCGCGGCGCCGAGCTGCAACTGGCGGGCGATATCATGGCCAACTGGCACGCCAATGTCGGCTACACCTATCTGGACGGAGAGATCCGCACAAAGACCGGTAGCGCGCCTGCGGGCACCGCGCTCGCACAGGTGCCAACCCATAATGTGGCGGGCTGGACGCGGTATGACATTACCGAACGGTTCGGGCTGGGCGCGGGCGTCGTCTACAGTTCCAGTCAGTTTGCGTCGCTCAGCAACAAGGTGGTGCTGCCGGCCTATACCCGCGTCGATCTGGCCGCCTATTTCGACGTGACAGAGCGCTTTTCGTTACAGGCGAACATCGAAAATCTGTTTGACGAGAATTACTATCCCAGCGCGCACGGCGACAACAATATCCAACCCGCCCGCCCGCTCAACGCCAGCATCAGCGCGCGTATCCGCCTCTAATCGAACGCGAAAAATCAAGCTGAGGCAAAAATAGGGGGACCGGCCGGCTGATCACCGAACGGTCCCCTTTCTTAAATCTCCCCGGCAGTTTCGATGGGGTTATTGGGCCGCCAGGTTGCGCAGCACATAATGCAGGATGCCGCCGTGGCGGTAATATTCCATCTCGTTGGCGGTATCGATGCGGCAGAGCGTCTGAAATGTCTCCACATCGCCGTTCGCCCGCGTCATCTC
>JBBSUT010000137.1:0-6411 GCA_038234155.1 Sphingomonadales bacterium
CGAGGTTGGTGGCAGCGGAGCGTGGCGGCGCGGGCTTTGTGGATTGGGCGGGCTTTGTAGGCTGGGCAGACCGGGGTTCGGCCGGCCGCGCCGTTGCCGTCCTCGCCGCCGACGTCACGCCGAAAAAGGCCGCAATACGCCCGGTGGAATCGAGGCCGACGTCGAGCATGTGCGCGCCCGCCGCCCCGGCTTCGCCTTCGCCGGTGCCGGGGCGCAGCGGAACGCCGTGGCCCATGCCCGCGATCTCGTACAGTTCAATCTGCTCGCGGCCGGCGTCGTCGGCCCAGGCGGTGCGGCGGTGGCGGCCGATGCGCTCGGACACAGCCGCCGCGCCTTCCAGCCCATGGACGCCGCGCCATTGCGCCGCGACCGCCGCGCCATTGGGCGGTGCCACCGTGCCGTCAGCGCTGCCCTGCCACACCGAGATGCGCGGCCAGCGGCCATCATGATCGGAGGCGGCGCGCACATGGTCGGCCAGCGCGGCCTCGTCCGGCAGATTGCGGGCTGCCATCGCGCCAAGCGCCTGCGGCACGCCCGCCGCCACGCCGTGCGGCAGCCCGGCGATGATCGCGCCACTCGCGAACAGCTCAGGATATGCCGCCAGCATCGACGCGGTCATCGCGCCGCCCGCCGACAGGCCGGTGATGTGGACACGCAGCGGATCGATGCCGTGGCGCATGGTCATCGCTTCTACCATGGCTGCGATCGAGGCGGCCTCGCCCTGGCCGCGTCCGGTATCGCCGGGCTGGAACCAGTTAAAGCACAGATTGGGGTTGTTGGCGCGCGCCTGCTCCGGGAACAGCAGCGCAAAACCGTGGCGCTCGGCCAGCTGCGACCAGCCGCTGCCGCGATCATAATCGGCGGCATTTTGCGTGCAGCCGTGCAGCACCACGACGAGCGCCGCGCCCGGCGCCAGATCGGCCGGTACATAGGCCAGAGCGGACAGCGCGCCAGGATTGTCGTCGATATCGGTCAACGGTTCCAGCCGGGAGCCTGCTGCCTGGGCCGAACCGCCGAAACCGGACAGCGCATTGTTCAGCGTTTCGGCCAGCGTGCCGGAAACTCCGTCGGAAGACAGGGCGGCAAAGGGATTGTTGCGCATGGGCGTGGCTTTCTCAAACGATAGGCCAACCTATATAGGCATCATTTTGTGCAGCGCAGCATGACATAAGATGGCCGCGGGATGCGGGGACTGCATGTGGGCAAGCGTGACGCGGTGGTCCGCAATCGCGGCTGTTTGATCCGGAACGGTTGCAAACCGCTCCAATATCGACCCGTCCCCGAGAGCATTGCCTCCGCCCCGCCGCTAGGAAGCGCCTCCACGCTGGAGGTGACCCATGAGCAATATCGACGATATGATCAAATTGGTGGCAGAAAGCCGGTTCAAAGGCTTTTTCCATTTCACCGATGCCCGAAATTTGGAAAGCATTGAAAAGTACGGTTTGCTGTCAGCCGAGCAATTGGCACGACGGGCCATTAAGCCGGAAGCGCCCGGTGGTAACAACTGGAGCATGGAGGCCGACCAGCTTGCCGGCATGCATCGCTACGTACATCTCTGTTTCTGGGACGAGCATCCGATGGAGTGGCGCGCCCGAGAGGACAAGCGTATCGACAAGACGAAATTTCTCCGCATCAATCCTGAAGTTCTGCGAATTGAAGGTGTCATGGTAACCAGCGATGTTTCTAATAAGAGCGGCGTGGCACCCATGCCGCTCGATACCGGCTTCGCTCCGCTCGATCTCCAGGTCATTTACACCCAGATGGATTGGACGGATGACAGCGTGAAAGAACGCATGCAGACGAGCCGCAAATACGAACTGCTCATCCCCGATGAGGTCCCGCTGGCCATGATCGAAAACCTGTAGCGCTTGGCCAGCCGCCCCGTCTTTGTCGCCTGCCTGTCGGGCAAACGGCTGGTGACCGAGGTGCCGGTGTCGTTCGTCTGGAATCCCGGCATGGCCGCCTCGCAAAAAAAGAAGAATGTGGCGGCGTTGCACCGGGCGGCGGCGGACAACCGCGGGCTGGGCGCGATCCTGGAGATATCGAGCAAGTCCGAACGGGTATCCGGCCAGCGGCTGAGCGCCTTCCATCTGCCGCTGGAAAGCGAAGGGCAGGCAGCGCCGCTGGAATGCTGGTTTCAGGGAAGCAAGACTTTCGCGCGGGGCGGCCCTTATACCGATCTGTACATGACCACCGCGCGCGAGGCCAAGCGCGATCCACGGCTGCGCGATAGCGGCGATCTTAAGAGTTTTCGCTTCGAGGGGCGGGACTATCCGCTCAGCCCGCCGACCGCTTTTTACGACTGGATTTATTTGCGCGCGCTGGCGCCCCATGAGGCGTGGGGTGCCAAGCTGTCGCGGTTTGACGGGTTCAGCGATATCGAGTTCAATCCGGCCAGGTCGGTAAACTGTCAGGCGCGGTCGTGCGCGCTGTTCGTGGCGCTGCACGCGCGCGGACAGGTGCAGGCGTGCGCGCGCGACTTCGATCATTTCGCGCTGCAACTGGGCGAATGGTAGCGCGGGCGGCGCGAACGCGGCGTTAACCGCGGCCCTGCTACGGATGCTTTCATGCTTTTCGGACCGCGCCTCAAGACCGTTTTCGCCAGCCGATGGAATGCGCTGTTCTGGTCGCTCGGCGTGCTGCTCACTGCCTATTGCACCGTGCCTGCGGCCGATCATGTCGCCAAAGACCAGGCATCGACCAGGGCAACCGAAGCGGCGGTCAGCGATGCCCAGGCCGACGCAGATCAGCGGCGCGGCGACTATGATCGGTTGCAGCGGCTGGAGGCGGCCGAGCGATAAACGCTCAGGCCGGGCGCTAAAGTATCAGCTGCGGCGCGTCGTCCAGCCTGTACATCGCATCATCGGGATAGGGCACGGCGAGCGCGCAGGCCGCATCATATTCGGCGCAAAGCCAGCGTTCCTGCGCGTCCTGCGGCAGGATGACCGGCATAGCCTTGGGATGGACCGCGCCGACCGTTGCGTTCGCCTCGGTCGTCAGAAACGCCATGCGCGGGCCGGCAGCGGTCGGCCGCCAGATACCGGCAAAGGTGAACAGCGGCCGATCGGTCAAAGCAAACCACATTTTGCGTTTGGCGCCCTTCGCGCCGGTCCACTCACAAAAGGCGGTGACGGGAACAAGGCACCGGCGGGCCGGGTCCGCCAACATCGACCGCCAGAACGGGCTGGAAAGGTTGCGCACATTGGTGATCGGCCTGGACGATGCCATCGATGTGGGCGGCGGCACTCCCCAGACCATTCGCTCCATCGCCAACCCTCCGTCCGCCCCGCGCCGGAGGATCGGCGGTTCGCTCTTGGGATAGATTGCATCCATTGCGGGCAGGTTGGTCCTGTCGCCCTCGAACGGGCCGAACAGCCTGACCATTTCCGCGGCGGTCGCGGTCATGCGGTAGAGGTTGCACATTGGGCGGGGGGCGGGGGCGGGGGCCGTGCGTGGGCGGCCGGTCAGTCGGCGTTTTTGTCCGCGTCCTTTTGTTCGCGCGTCACGGCATGGCCGCGCTCATTCTGCCGGTCGAGTGCGTCCTGCGCCACGTCCTGCGCCTGTCCGGCTTCCTGCTGCTCGGTATTCACGGCTTCGGGAGCCTGGGTATCGTCGCGCGCTTTTTTCATGGGGATGTCCTTCGATCAGATATATCCTGTCAACCGGCGGACCAAAGGCCGGTTCCGCTTCGCGCCGCGTGGGCGGGCTGTGACGCGGCAGACCGGCCCGCTGGAACAAGACCTGGGCGCTGGAACAAGGGGTCTGGCGCTTGCAACGGTGCTTGGTTACACTGCTGTCAATAGGAGGGCGGATATGGAACTGGCACATAGCGAGGCGGCAAACCCGCATTGGACGCAGCGAGCGGCACCCGGCGCGATTGCCGCGATCCCCGGGGAAAACGGGTTGCCGGTGCTCGGCTCCACCCTGGAGCTGCTGCGTGATCCCGCCGCGTTTGCCCGGCGCATGTACGCAGCGCATGGGCCTGTCTACCGCGTAAAAAGCTTCGGCTTCGATACGGTGGCGCTGGCCGGGGCGGAGGCAAATGCGCTGGTGTTGTTCGACCGCGACAAGCTGTTCAGCAGCGAACAGGGCTGGGGGCCGATCCTCAACCTGCTGTTTCCGCGTGGTCTGATGCTCATGGACTTCGATCAGCACCGCGTCGATCGGCGCGCGTTGCAGGCGGCGTTCAAGCCGGAATCCATGAAAATCTATGCGCAGGTGCTGGGCGAAGGCGCGCGGGAACGGATCGCAAGCTGGGCCGGGCGCGACATCCTGTTCTACCCCGAGATCAAGCAGCTCACGCTGGAGCTCGCCGCCACCGCCTTTCTGGGCATTCCGTTCGGGCCGGACGCGCACAAGGTGAACCAGGCGTTTGTCGATATGGTGCAGGCGTCGATCGGCGTGGTGCGCCGTCCGCTGCCGTTCACGCAGATGCGGCGCGGGGTGAAGGGGCGGCAGTATCTGATCGATTATTTCGGCCCGATGGTGGAAGCGCGCCGCCGCAACGAAGACGCACAGGATATGTTCAGCCAGTTCTGCCGGGCGGAGCGCGAGGACGGATCGCGCCTGAGCGAAGCCGAGATCGTCGATCATATGAACTTCCTGATGATGGCGGCGCATGACACCATCACCAGCTCGGTCACCTCGATGGTCTGGTATCTGGCGCGCGAGCCCGAGTGGCAGCAGAAACTGCGCGAGGAGTGCCTGTCCGCCGCGCCCGCCGGTCAGGCCCTCGGCTATGACGATCTGGGCAAGTTGGAGCGCACTGAGATGTTCTTCAAGGAGGTGCTGCGGATGATCGCCCCGGTGCCGTCGATCCCGCGCCGCGCGCTGCGCGATTTCACGTTCGGCGGGTATGGCATTCCGGCCGGCGCCGCGGTCAGCGTGAGCCCTGCGTTTACCCATCAGATGGAAGAATATTGGCCCGATCCGGAGCGCTTCGACCCGCTGCGTTTCACGCCCGATCAGGTCAAGGCCCGCCACCGCTTCGCCTGGGTGCCGTTCGGCGGCGGCGCGCATATGTGCCTGGGGCTGCATTTTGCCTATATGCAGATGAAGATCGTGGTCCATCACATGCTCACGCAGATGCGTGTGGAGGTGGCCGATGGCTATGCGCCCGAATGGCAAGCCTGGCCGATCCCGAAGCCCAAGGATGGGCTGAAGGTGCGAATGGTTGGGTTGAAGCGGTGACGTGCGAAGCGAAGCTCTGCGCAGCAGCGGGATAAGAGCAATTCAGCGTCAGAGCGCCCTTGTCAAACATACGGAAATCCCGTACGATACGCACCGATGACAGACAGGTTCGATGCCAGCAAAGACGCCATCAATCGGGCAACGCACAATTTGTCCCTGGCCTTCGGCGATCGGCTTTTCGAGGATGCCGACCACGTTGTTCTGCCGTCGATCCGTCCCGAGGATGGCGAGGAACGGTTCAAGGTGATCGGCATGGTACGAGAAAAGCTTTTTACCGGCGTGTTCGTCTGGCGGGACGACTTGCCCCGTTTTATATCGGTGAGAAGGAGCAATCGTGGTGAACGAGGATCATATCATTTTACCGGCTGATCCGGACGACCCGGAAGATTTCGACGTTACGGCCCAAGGCATGGAGCGAGGACAGCGCGCTCGTCTCATTCGCACAACCCGAACGGCGCTTGAACTGTCACAGGCCGAGTTCGCCCGTCGGTTCCGTGTCCCGGTAGGAACGCTTCGTGATTGGGAGCAAGCGCGGGTGACCGCCCCAGATTTCGCCATCGCCTATGTGCGCGTGATCCGCCTACATCCCGACATGGTGGCAAAGGCGGTCGCTTGAGGGTGTCGGGACCGTTCACTGCACGCGAACGGCGATAAATGGTAGGAAGCGGACAATCTTACTGTCCTAGATAGTCCGATATAATTGCGTAAGGCAGAAGAAGGCTAAAGGCGAAAATTATGCCCCACATACCCATCGCCCACCAATAAACTGAAGGCTGCTTAGATCGCGACGCGAGGACGAAATACCCTCGCACGACTCCTTTGCAAAAGCCCTCAATCAAAGCCCATGCAGACAGAATCGACATAGCTATCAGGCTTACGATCCCAAGTGTTGCGATGAAATCCATCTGCTGATTTAGTCGATTTAAGGTGATATCCGCAACTGGGTCGCAACCGGAACGGCGGCTCCACATCTTGCCAAATAGCACTACAGGACACCTACATTCCTTAACCACTGTTACGCAGCGCCGTCGCGATCGCGTTGATCGTGAGCTGGATGCCTTCGCTGATGCGCGGGTCGTCCTCGCCGGCGCGGTGGCGTTTCATCAGTTCGATCTGGAGCTGGTTGAGCGGCTCGATATAGGGCAGCCGCAGGCGGATGGATTCGAGCAGCGAGGGATTGCTTTCCAGGAGATAGCTTTCGCCCTTGGCATCCAGCAGCCC
>JBBSUT010000138.1:0-6172 GCA_038234155.1 Sphingomonadales bacterium
ACGCGCGACAAGCCAGGCCTGGGCTCTGCCGTTCGGATCGCCCGCGCCATTCGCGCCGACATCGCGGCCGAGACCGGGCTGACCGCCAGCGCCGGGGTGAGCTACAACAAGTTCATCGCCAAGCTGGCAAGCGACCAGAACAAGCCCGACGGGATCTGCGTCATCCTTCCTCACCAGGGGCCGGGCTTCGTCGCTTCGCTACCGGTCAAACGGTTTCACGGCGTTGGCCCCAAGACCAACGAGAAAATGGCGCGGCTTGGTATCCGGACAGGCGCGGACCTGCGCGAAAAAGATCTTGGCTGGCTGGGCCGTCATTTTGGCAGTTGGGGAGAGGGGTTGTACCGCATGGCGCGCGGTACGGATGATCGGCCAGTTCGCTGCAGCCGCATCCGCAAGTCGCTGGGCGGGGAGCGCACCTATTCCGAGGACAAATGGACCGAAGCCGATTTGCGAGATGCGCTGGATGCCATCGTGGAGATCGTCTGGGACCGGATCGCCGAACGACAGGTGCGCGGACGCACGGTGACGCTCAAAGTGAAATTTGCCGATTTCCGCCAGATCACCCGCGCGCACTCGCTGGACCGCGCGGTGGAGGGACGCGCGGCGTTCGCAGCCATCGGCCACCATCTTCTGGACGGCGTCCTGCCGGTTGAAAACGGCGTGCGGCTGCTCGGTCTGACGCTCGGATCACTTGACCATGAGGATAGGTTCAACGCCGATGACGCGCCTGTCCAGACGGCGTTCCGTTTCGAATGAGTACGGCCAGCTTGGCGCGCAGTCCCGCTATGTCTGCGGCGCGATCAGCCGATCGATTTCGTAAATCACACCGTTGCCGGTCTCGACCGGGTTTCCGATCACCATTGCGGCCTGATCTCCGGTGCCGATCGCAATCCGCTCACCCTGCCTCTGGATGGACAGCGTCGCGTCCGCAACGTTGGCCAGATCGACCTTGCCGCCGCCGCTCTCGATCGCCTGCAGCAAATCCTGGCGCGTGATGACGCCCGGTGCGATGTGATAGCGCAGCAGCGCAACCAGTTCCGGCCGGCCCTCCTCGCTGGTCAAACGCGCGGATGTCTCGGCGTCGAGCGCCTTTAGCGCTTCGTTGGATGGCAGAAACATCGTGTAAGGAGCGGGACCGCTCAACGCCTCGTCCAGTCCGGCCTGACCGATCAGATTGCGCGCTGTCGATAGACCATCGATATCTCCGAGTGCGGCCATCAGATCAGGCCGATCCGCCGCTGCGGCAGGGGTGTCATCCTGCGCGTTCGGCACTTTTTCACACGCGCCGAGCGCCAGCAAAACGGCAAGACCCACCGCAGCGGTCATAATTTTCCTGTACGTCATAAACCGGGCCCGATCAGGTCAGCAACTGGATGGCGGCCTGAATAAGCCGGGTTTTCGTATCGACCTGGTAGACATATCCGTCACTGTACCGATACTGCGACTGGCCATTATCCTGATACCGATCGCGGTAATTATATGGTATATTATAGGCGTCATAGCCGCCGGGTATCCGCTCGCCGACGTTAAAGTCATTGCCCGTCAACAAGCCGGCAATACTTGTGATGGTTTGCGACTGCGGGCTAACGCCGAACAGAGTGTTGTTTGCATAGCGATAACCGTTGTTGTCGCCGTTACCGTAGTAATTGCTGTAATAGGCTGGCACCGGCTGCGCGCTATATTGCTGCGGCCAGCTGTTGCCCTGGAACAACGCTCCGCCGACGAGCGGCAAGAAGGCGGTGATGAGACTGCTCACTCCCCCACCATTGCCGGTACGATAGGCGTAGCCGTTCGAATAGGCATAATTGTCTTGCTGAAAGCGCGGATAATAGCTCAAATAATCATAATAGGAACTGCGCTGGTTCTGCTGACCAATGGCACGAGCGATCTTGCGAGCCTGGCCTGGAGGCAGGCAACCATTGCCGTTTTGCGCGAGCCCCGGAGGGCAGCCCTGTATCAGCGCATAGCGATTGTCGCGCTGTCCGAGATAGCGCAATCGGCCATCCTGGCGCACTTCGTAAAGCTGCGCTGCACCATTGCGCACAGCGCCGTTATAATCATGATCCCCGTAATCCCGGCCGCCGCCCCGGACGTCGCGTATAATCTGCGGTTCGCGAACCTGCACGTCAAGGCGTGCATCGCGCACGTCATCGCGGACGGATTTCTGCGCACGCTCGAATTGTTTGTTGACCGCCTTCTGGGAGACACCATTGCCGAATGATATAGGACTGACGTTGCGATCTGGCCCTTTGTCAGAGCGGCGATCCTGCTTTTTGCCGCCACCATAGCCGCCGTCGCGATCAGCCTTCCCGCCGTTTCCCCGGTCCTTGTTCCCTTGTTCCTTGTTTCCGTGGTCCTTTTGAGCAAGCGCAGGGGTCACTGAAATGAGGGCGGCTGAGGCTGTTAGCAACATGATCTTACGCATCACGACTCTCCTTGTTGAGTAGCCGTAACAAGTTGCCGCCGCCAAAGTTCCGCAAGCCCCCATTGCAAGGCTGGCGCATCGTGCTGCCAAAGCGGCTGCTGCGGACAGGCCTGGGCCTGTCGATCCTAACCGGTCAGACGTCCAGATTGGCCACGTCGAGCGCGTTGTCCTGAATGAATTCGCGGCGTGGTTCGACGACATCGCCCATCAATTTGGTGAAAATCTCGTCAGCCACATCGGCCTGTTCGATTTCCACCTGCAGCAGCGCGCGATTGTCCGGATCCAGAGTAGTTTCCCACAGCTGCTCGGCGTTCATTTCACCCAGACCCTTGTAGCGCTGGAGCGAGAGGCCTTTTTTGCCGCTGGCGAGCACCGAATCGAGCAGTTCGCTGGGGCGTGTGATGCGCGTTCCAGCGGCGCCGCCGTCATCGATGCGGCCGGGAACGCGGTTGGGCTGGTTCTCCTGATCTTGCGGGTCATCGTCCCGTGCCAACACATCGTCGCCCTCGGCCAGTTCGGCCTCCACTTCGGCGGCTTTCTGGCTCATCAGGCGGCTCGGCGTGGCATAGCTTTCACGCTCCTCGCTCGCCAGTTTATGCAGTTTGCGCGCCTCAGCCGAGCCAAGAAATGCGGCATCGATGCGGTGATGATCGGTCACCCCGCGCCACAGGCGTTCGAACCGATAACCGCCTTCCTCGCCGACATGGGCGGACCAGCGGCCCTCCTCGTCGGCGGCGTCCATCCAGCGCGCCGCCTCGTTCGCCGCTTCCTGGCGCTGTTCGGGCGTCAGCGCCGGATCGAGCGCCTGCGCCAGCGCCAGCGCCTCAACAATCGCGGGATCGTAGCGGCGCGGGATATAGGCCATCAGGCTGCGCATGCGACGGGCGTGCTCGACCAGCGCACGCAGATCGGGGCCAGCCCGCTGGCCGCCGTCGGTCTCCAGCACCATCGATCCGAGCCCGGTATCGATCAGATAGGCATCGAGCGCATTATTGTCTTTCAGATACACCTCGGACTTGCCGCGGCCGACTTTGTAGAGCGGCGGCTGCGCGATGTAGAGATGCCCGCGCTCGATGATCTCGGGCATCTGCCGGTAGAAAAAGGTGAGCAGCAGCGTGCGGATGTGCGCGCCGTCGACATCGGCGTCGGTCATGATCACGACCTTGTGGTATCGCAGCTTCTCGACGTTGAAATCCTCACGCCCGATCCCGGTGCCCATCGCCTGGATCAGCGTGCCAACTTCCTTGCTCGACAGCATACGGTCGAAGCGCGCGCGCTCGACATTGAGGATCTTGCCCTTGAGCGGCAGGATGGCCTGATAATGCCGGTCGCGGCCCTGCTTGGCGGAGCCGCCGGCGCTGTCACCCTCGACCAGGAACAGCTCGGACTTGGCCGGATCGCGTTCCTGGCAATCGGCGAGCTTGCCGGGGAGCGAGGCGATGTCCATCACGCCCTTGCGCCGCGTCAGTTCGCGCGCCTTCTTGGCCGCCTCGCGCGCGGCGGCGGCGTCGATCACCTTGTGCACGACGGCCTTGGCGTAATCCGGATTTTCCTCGCACCATTCGCTCAGCCGGTCGGCCATCAGGCTTTCGAGCGGCTGGCGGACCTCGGAGCTGACCAGCTTGTCCTTGGTCTGCGAGCTGAATTTGGGATCGGCCAGCTTGACCGACACGATGGCAGTGAGCCCCTCGCGCATGTCATCGCCGGTGAGCTTCACCTTTTCCTTCTTCATCGCGCCCGATTTCTCGGCGTAATTGTTGAGCGTGCGGGTTAAAGCCGCGCGGAAAGCGGCCAGATGCGTGCCGCCGTCGCGCTGCGGGATGTTGTTGGTGAAGGTGAGGACATTTTCGTAATAGCTGTCGTTCCATTCCAGCGCGACTTCGATGCCGATGCCGTCGCGTTCGGAGCTAATCGAGATCGGATCGGGCAGCAGCGGGACCTTGTTGCGATCGAGATATTTCACGAACGCGCCGATACCACCTTCATAATATAGCTCGCGCTCCGCCGGCTCTTCGTGGCGGCAATCGCGGATCACGATGCGCACGCCGGAGTTCAAAAAGGCGAGCTCGCGGTAACGGTGCTCCAGCTTCTCGAAATCGAACTCGGTAACGTTCTTGAACGTTTGATCGGACGGAAAGAATGTGACGCGCGTGCCGCTATAGCGCTCGCCGCCGCGATCGGGCGCGGGGCCGCGATCTTCCAGCGGAGAGACCGCATCGCCATGTTCAAACCGCATCCAGTGCTCGCGTCCGTCGCGCCAGATGGTGAGTTCCAGCCACTCGCTCAACGCGTTGACTACCGAGACCCCGACGCCGTGGAGTCCGCCGGACACCTTGTAGGCGTTCTCGTCATTGGTGTTGTCGAATTTTCCGCCCGCGTGCAGCTGTGTCATGATAACCTCGGCCGCCGAGACGCCTTCGCCCTTGTGCATGTCCACCGGAATGCCGCGGCCATTATCCTCGACCGAGACCGATCCGTCAGCGTTGAGTTCGATCAGCACCTTGTCGCAATGGCCCGCCAGCGCCTCGTCGATGGCATTGTCGGACACCTCGAACACCATGTGGTGCAGACCGGAGCCATCGTCGGTATCGCCGATATACATCCCGGGCCGCTTGCGCACGGCATCCAGGCCCTTCAGGACCTTGATGCTGTCTGCGCCATAGGCGTTCTGGTTGGGACCGGCGGGCGGGGTATTTTCAGCTGTTTCGCTCATGAAACGGATATAGGCTGTTTTTCCGCGCTTTGGAAGGCGAACCCCCCTTCCATCCACAGCTAATAGCTGCTCCAATCATGTGGCAACGCTCTTGGGAGAGACATTATGAAATCCGCGATCCTGGCCACCGCCGCCGCTATCACCGTGGCGACGCTGTCTGCCCAGCCTTCCGCCGCCCAGCCTTCCGCCGTGCCCACGCCAACGGGCATGATGGGAACGCTGCGCGCCGATCAGCAGGATTTCCGCGGATTGTACAAGGAACTGGTCGAGACCAACACCACCGTCACCAACGGCAGCTGCACGCAGGCGGCCGCGCAGCTCGGCGCCAGGTTGACGGCGGCGGGCATGGCACCGGGCAACGTCACCCTGTTCAGCGTGCCGGAGCATCCCAAGGACGGCGGGCTTGTGGCGGTCTATCCCGGTACCGACGCCAAGATGGCACCGATGCTGCTGCTCGGCCATATCGACGTGGTGGAGGCCAAGCGCGAGGACTGGGTTCGCGATCCGTTTCAGCTGATTGAGGAAAACGGTTATTTTTACGCGCGCGGCACGGCCGATGACAAGGCAATGTCCGCCATCTGGGCGGACACGCTCGTGCGCTTTGCCAAGGCCGGGTACAGGCCCAAGCGCACGGTGAAGCTGGCGCTTACGTGCGGCGAAGAGACCGATACCGCCTTCAACGGCGCGCAATATCTGGCGAACAACAAGCGCGATCTGATCGACGCAGCGTTCGCACTGAACGAGGGTGGGGGCGGGCGCACCGATGGCAAGGGCAAGCTGTTGGTACAGACCATCCAGGTGGGCGAAAAGATCTACCAGGATTTCAAGCTCGTCGCGACCAATCCGGGCGGTCACAGCTCCCAGCCCGTCCCGCAGAACGCAATTTACGAAATGGCCGCGGCGCTGGAAAAGATCGGCGCCCATGAGTTTCCCGCCGAGTTCAACGACACGACCCGTGCCTTTTTCCAGAAATCGGGCGCGCTGCGGAACGATGAGACCGGCACGGCGATGACGGCGCTGGTCAGTGATCTGAA
>JBBSUT010000139.1:0-6166 GCA_038234155.1 Sphingomonadales bacterium
GCCGGGCCATCTTTTCGTTCAGCCGCGGATTGTGCTTCATGGTGCAGCTGCCAAGCGGGAACAGCCCCAGATCGATACCGTAATTCTGGCGGCTGAGCCGGGTATAATGGCGCACGGTCTCCGGTTCGGAAAGGCCGGGCAAATCGATACGTTCCTTGCGTGCCAAATGGCCCAGGCGCGATTCGCCCCAGCAGTCCGCGGGCCAATCGACTCCGGTCCGCTCACAATCGCCGATCTCGAAGATCAACGGTTCCTCCAGCATCAGTGCGCGGTTGCCGGTGACGGTGGGATGCGGCTCGGCATCCGCGGATTCGCGCGGCTGCGTTTGGCGGCCCTGGTTGTTCATGCTCATGCCATTGCTCCTTGACGCCCGGCCTGCGTCGCCGCTTCTGTCTCCGATTGCTGCTCCGCCTCTGGCGCTGTCTTTAGCGCCGTCTCCAGTGCCTGGGCCAATGCTTCGATATCCTCGCTGTCTACCGTCTCAGTGACCGCGATCAGCAGCCCCTTGGACAGGCTTGGTTCGCCGGCGTATAAGCGGCTCAGCGAGACGCCGGCCAGGATGTTGCGTTCCGCAAGATCGCGCACCAGATCGCGGGAATCAATCGGGAGTTCGATTGCGAACTCGTTGAAAAACATGTCATTCACAAGTCGCACGCCCTCGATCTTCACAAGCCGGTTGGCGCAGTTGACCGCCTTTTCATGATTGATCGCAGCCAGCTGGCGGATGCCTTTTTCGCCCAGCAACGTCATGTGGATCGAGAAGGCCAGGGCGCAAAGCCCTGAATTGGTGCAGATATTGCTCGTCGCCTTTTCACGGCGGATATGCTGTTCGCGGGTCGAAAGGGTCAAAACGAAGCCGCGTTTGCCGTCCGCGTCCACCGTCTCGCCGCACAGGCGGCCGGGCATCTGGCGCACATATTTCTGCTTGCAACCGAACAGACCGACATAGGGTCCGCCAAATTGGAGGCCGACACCGAGCGACTGCCCTTCGCCCACCACGATGTCCGCTCCCATCTGGCCTGGAGAGTGCACCGCGCCCATCGCCACCGGCTCGGTCACCACCGCAATCAGCAGTGCCTTGTACTCGGCGCAGACAGCAGCGAGTGACGTCATATCGTCAAGACGTCCCATGATATCGGGATATTGCACCACCACGCAGTTGGTATCGCCATCGACCTTGTCTGCCAGCTCCGCCCAGTCGGTACCGCCGGTCAGTTCGGGTGCCCGGTACACGATCTGATCCTTGGTGAAGCGCGCCATCGTCTTGCACACCGACACATAATGCGGGTGCACGCCGCTGCTGATCAGTGCCTTGGCCCGCTTGGTCACGCGCCGCGCCATTGTGATCGCCTCCCAGCAGGCAGTCGATCCGTCGTACATGCTGGCGTTGGCCACATCGGTGCCCAGCAGCCGCGCAACCTGCGTCTGAAATTCAAACAGCACCTGCAAGGTCCCCTGCGCAATTTCCGGCTGATAAGGCGTGTAGGCGGTCAGAAATTCACCGCGCTGGATCAGATGATCGACGCTGGCAGGCACGTGATGGCGATAGGCGCCCGCACCCAGAAAGAATGGGACGCCGCCCGCCGCCATGTTCTGCACCGCCAGCCGCGACATGTGCCGTTCAACCGCCATCTCGCTGGCGTGCATTGGCAGGTCATAAATCGGTCCGTCCAGCCGCGCCTCTTCAGGGACGTCCACGAACAGATCGTCAATCGAAGACGCGCCGATCCGCTCCAGCATGGCCTGCCGATTGGCGTCGGTTTGTGGGAGATAGCGCATGGGTATAATGCTCCACCCTCCCATCTGCGGGAGGGAATGGTGAATGGGAGGACTTATTTCTCAGAGGCTTGCGACATATTCCTTATACGCTGCATCATCCAACAGATCGGCCAGCTCGTCCTTGTCTTCCAGCCGTAGCTTGAAGAACCAGCCTTCGCCTTCGGGGTCGGTGTTGACGAGACCGGGCTCTTCGGCCAGCGCGCCATTGCCCTCCAGCACTTCACAGCTGACGGGCGCGTAGACGTCCGAAGCGGCCTTGACCGATTCCACGACGGCGGCGTCGTTGCCTTTTTTCAGCATCGCGCCGCTCTCGGGCACCTCGACAAAAACCACGTCGCCCAGCTGTTCCTGCGCGTAATCGGTGATGCCAACGGTAGCCTCATCGCCTTCGACGGCGATCCACTCATGATCTTCGGTAAAATAACGTTTCATCTCAGCTCCCTTTCGGTGGTCGGCGATAGCGTTGCGGTACGAAAGGCATGGTAGAAACTATGCCCACGAATTTCTTGTTCCGCTGCCTAATTAAAAGCTTCTCACCCGGCACTGCGAGCATGGTCGGCACCGTTGCCATGGCTATCGGCTCGCCCAGACTGGGCGCATGGCCACCGCTGGTGACATGTCCGATCACCAAGCCGTTGGCATCCACAATCTGAGCGCCTTCTCGCACCGGCTGGCGGCCGACAACACGGATGCCAACGCGCTTCGTCGCAGGCCCGTCCCGGTATTCGGCGAGCACGCGTTCCGATCCGTGGAAGCCGCCTTTATCGCGCCGCCGTTTGGACAGGGCGAATCCCAGATCTCCCGTCATCGGCGTGGTCTCGGGCGTCAGATCGTGACCGTAGAGCGGCAGCCCTGCCTCCAAACGCAACGAATCGCGCGCACCCAGCCCGATCGACCGCACGGCATCCAGCGATGTCAGCGCTTCGGCGAACCGCTCCGCATCGGTGGACGGCAGGCTGATCTCGAACCCATCCTCACCCGTATAGCCTGACCGGCTGATCCACAGCGGCACGCCATTCCAGTCGAAAGCGGCGGCCTGCATGAAGTAGAGCGCATCGGTGCCTACCAGCAAGCGCGCCAGCGCATCGCTCGCACCCGGGCCCTGCAACGCCAGCAGCGCCTGATCCTCGAGATGGTTGATCGTCACTTCATCGGGGAGGTTTTCGCGCAGAAAGGCAATATCGTCATATTTTACCGCGCCGTTGACGACCATGTAGAACGCCTCGTCATCGCCCTCGCCTTCAATCTCGCCTTCAATCTCGCCTTCGTCTTCACCTGGGCACCCGTCCTCGTCCATTCTCTCGTTTATTCCGAACGGCGCGGCCGAAACGATGCGCGTGATCATGAGATCATCCAGAATGCCGCCGTCTTCGGCCAGCAGCAGCGAATAACGCATGCGGCCAGGCTGCAGTCCGTGCAGATCACCGGGCAGCAGCTTTTCCAGCCCCGCAGCCACATGTCTGCCGGTCAACAGCACCTGGCCCATATGGCTGACGTCGAACAATCCGGCATGCGCGCGCGTCCACATATGCTCAGCCATGATGCCGTCATATTGCACCGGCATGTAATAGCCGGCGAACGGCACCATTCTGGCACCCTGCGCGCGGTGCCAGGCGTCAAGCGGCAGCGTGGCCGTCTCGATCGGCTGTTCTTCATCCTGATCTGGCATATCTTCGCTCATCGTACGGGTTCCTTGGAGACAAAGGGTCGATCGCAGGCGCGCGGAATAGCTCCCGCCAAGTCACCTGCCCCCTCTGTCACGGAACCTGAGAGCTTTCGCGGGCGGCCGTTTGGCCCATCTCCCGCTTACCCCTTCGGTGGGATAGCGCCTATTTGGGTGCGCTATCCGCTTTCCAGAGTGCCTACGCCCCGATACGGTCCGACTGACCTGAGAGATTCCGGGGCGGTTGCTCCTTCGGTGACCAGGCGCGTGCCCGATGCTCTCCCGTATCGATGCCCGCTCAAAGCGGCAGCACTGACACGATTGACGCATGCGTGCTGGCGAGTCAATCAGCCGCGCGCGCGCCACCGCGATTAATCTGCGCACGCTGCGTTTCGGCAAAGCGGTCGGTCATGCCGGCCAGATAATCGGCGATGTGGCGGCTGCGGCCGGGCTCTTCTACGGGAAGCGCGGCACGCCAGTCACCCGTCATCAGGGCGGGATCAGCGCGGTAGGCGGCGAACAGATCGACCACCACGACGCGCGCCGCTTCGGCCGCGGCGATCTGCGTCTCGTGGTGGTAGAGATTGGCGTACATGAAGCGCTTCAGCGTGCGTTCGCGTAACTTCATCTCGGACGAAAATTCCACCATCGCGCGGTCCGCGTTGCGAACATCGTCCACATCGACGATACCTGCCGCTGTGATATTGGCGCGGGTACGCGCGATCACATCGTTAACCATCACACCGATCTGCTGACGCACCAATTCGGAGACAAGGCGGCCAGCCTCGACATCGTGGAACTTTTCCCGGATGTTGTTCCAATGACTTGCGATAAAGGGTATTTGCGTCAGCTGCTCCATCGTCAAAATCCCTGCCCGAATGCCGTCATCGATATCGTGATTGTCATAGGCGATATCATCGGCGATGGCAGCGACCTGAGCCTCTAGTGAAGGCCAGCGTTGCAGTTCCAGATCGAACGCAGCATTGGCCTGCGCCAGCGCCCAGGGCGGGTCGCTTACCGGACCATTGTGCTTGGCCAGCCCTTCGAGCAGTTCCCAGCTTAGATTGAGACCGTTCCAGCGTGGATAGGGCGATTCCAGCGCCGTCAGCACGCGGATGGTGTGGGCATTATGATCAAAGCCCCCCAGTCCACGCAGCGCTTCCTGCAACGCGTCCTCCCCGGCATGGCCAAAGGGCGGATGGCCGATATCGTGCGCCAGACAAAGCGCCTCGGTCAGGTCCTCGTTCAACCCCAGGGCGCGCGCGATGGTGCGGCCGATCTGCGCCACCTCCAGGCTGTGGGTCAGCCGCACGCGATAATGATCGCCGTCCGGAGAGATAAACACCTGCGTCTTGTGGCGCAGTCGGCGAAAGGCGATCGCGTGAATGATGCGGTCGCGGTCACGCTGGAAAACATCGCGCGGGCCGCGCAGCAGCCCGCCCTCTTCCGCATGAAGCCGCCCTCGGCTCAGCGCCGGATCGCTGCGATAACCCGCCATCTTCATGACGTCAGGGAAGCGGGTCGACGGCGGTGCCGTCTTCGCTGTTCCAGGCAAAGCCCGCGCCGCCAAGCTTTTCATAATCAGCAAGCCAGCCGCGCGCGTCCGTCAGGCTGTCGAACGGACCGACTAGCAGGCGCTGCTGCGTTTTCCACGCTGAGGTCCAGCCCTTACGCTTGGCAAACAGATCGGTCTTGCCGCGAGACAGGCGCCGATATTCGCTCTTCATGACGTCACCGGCGCCCGTGGCAATCTGCACCCAATTGCGCGCCGACTGTACGGGAGCGGCGCTGGGCCCAGGCTTGGCGGCAGGTTTAGCAACAGATTTGGTGGGCGGTTTTTCCGCCAATTTCTCGGTGCCGCGCCCGGCTCGGGACGGCGAGGCGGAACCCGCGAGTGGTTTGGCCTCGGCCGGCAACGCTTTCTGGGCAAATGGCGACGGCAACGGATCGAGCGGCTTGGCCGCCTGATATTGCGCTATCCGCTCCAGATCGACGGCAAAAGCGTTGGGCTGCTTTTCCTGCGGTGGGATCTGGATGGATGAGACGATGCGTTCCAGACTGGGTACGTTGGCGGTTGCAGCGCCGGGATTGGACGCTGATCCCGTCCCGGAGGATGCGACCAGCACCGCGGGCGATGCCGACCCGCCGTCCGGGTTCGCGCTGGCAGGCGGGCCATAATCCGACGCCTCGCCGATTCGCACGTTTTTCAGCGAAGAGAAGCCCGGGCTCGGTAGACCGCTCGGTGATGCTGAGGCGACCGCGTTTTGCGCCGCCGCAGACGGTCCGACCGGAGGCGCAACAGCAATTTCCATCGCAGAGGAAACGCCAGTCGGTGCGATCATCGGCGCGCGCACGGCAGGTGCACTGGCGGCCTGCCGCACAGGCTGTTGGACCGGCGGCACTGCGGCGCTCGCCGCGGGCGCGGAGATGCTAGCGGCCGCCACGGGCGCCGAAATGGCGGGCAGCTCGGCCGATGACGTTACATCGCGCGCTGTCGGCGCCGCGCTTGAAACGGTGGCCGATGTCTTCTCTGCAACCGCAACCACCGGAAAGGACCCGCCGACACGCGTGCCGACCGGTGCATTGGGACTGGGGTTGCGGCGGGATACGCGGGCGGCTCGGGCCTCAGCTGCCTCCGCGCGACCTGAGTCGAGCCGGGCCTGGCGGCCGAGCGGCTGGCCGCTGGGGATCAGCCCCCGATCCTGCGTACCGGTGGCGGCCCGC
>JBBSUT010000140.1:0-6093 GCA_038234155.1 Sphingomonadales bacterium
GTCCGCGCCCGATACCGCCTCGGTCAGATCGGTGGTGAAGGAAAGGCGGCTGGCCTCCACATTGCGCTGCACCAGCGTCTCGAGCCCGGGCTCAAAGATCGGCATCACATTGTTGTGGAGCGCGGCAATCTTGCGCTCGTCCTTGTCCACGCACACGACCTCGTGGCCAAAATCGGCAAAACATGCCCCCGATACCAGGCCGACATAGCCCGATCCGATCATGACGACTTTCATGCAAAAATTCCTATTGTGACGGGTCCCGGAGAGCGGGCGTGATGCGGATGGTGTTTAGGCGAGATGCCGCGCAATTCAAACCGCGCCGGCTTCACCGCGGGTGTGCGCGTCGCGGGCCCTGGCGGCGTCCACCACCGCGCGCATGTCCTGGCTGGCGCCGCGCTTCATGATCACCACTTCGCCGCCGCTGGCGACCACAATCAGGTCCTCCACGCCGTGCAGATGCACGCGCACGCCTTCGGCATGGACCATGATATTGCCCGACGCGTGGGACAGCACGTCGCCGCGCAGCACCGATCCGCTGGGATCGGGCAGGCTGGTGTCGGCCAGCGCGTCCCAGCTACCGATATCGGACCAGCCGCAATCGAGCGGCATGACGGCGACATTGTCCGACCGTTCCATGACGGCATAGTCGACCGAGACCGAGGCGGCCGCGCCGAACGCTTCGGCTTGCGGCTGCATGCGCCGGCCCGAGCGGGATCCGCCGATATGCGCCTGCCGCACAGCCGCCAACATGGCCGGCTCGAACGCATCGAGCGCATCCAGATAACGGTCCGCGCGCATCAAAAAGATACCGGCGTTCCAGACATGATGCCCGTGCGCGAGCATGGCGCGGGCCTTTTCGATATCCGGTTTCTCCACGAAGCGCCTGGCCACGGCCAGGCCGCTGCCGCCGAGCGGCACATCGTTCATTTCGATATAGCCATAGCCGGTTTCCGGGCCGGACGGCTTGATCCCGAAGGTGACCAGCCAGCCGTCCCGCGCCGCCGCCGCCGCCTGCGCCACAGCCGTCTGGAAGGCCTGCGCGTCGGCAATCACATGATCGCTGGGCATGACCAGCAGCAGCGTGTCGCCGCCGCCCGCCTCGATCGCGGCCAGCGCAATGGCGGGCGCCGTATTGCGCGCGGCCGGCTCCAGGATCACCGTGCCTGCCGAAAGCCCGATGTCGCGCAGCTGCTGTTCGATCATGTCGGCATGGCGTCCATTGCCCACGACGATGGGCGCGGCGAACCGCTCCGGGTCATGGCAGCGCGCGGCGGTGAGCTGGAACATCGTCTGCGCGTCGGTCAGCGCCAGAAACTGTTTGGGCCGGTCGGCGGTGGACAGCGGCCACAGCCGCGTGCCCGATCCGCCGGACAGGATAACGGGGGTAATCTTCATGCGCTCTCCCAGGCGATCAGCATGCGCGCGTCGGGCGCGGCGTGGATATGGTGGAGGTCTTCGGTATACAGGCAATCGCCGCGGCCGCCCTCGTCGCCGTCCACCCGCACGGAGCCGGACAGCGGGATGACCCACAAAGGCGCGCGGTCGGACACGCCGGCCAGGCCGCCGCCGCACAGCTGCAGGTGAAATTTGGGGCCTTCGACCAGCGTCTGGTCATCAGCCGCATCGACGCGGCGGTGCAGCGAACCGGGATAGGGACGGGCATCGGCCACCGCCACGCTGTCGTCCAGATGCAGTTCGCGCGGGCGGCCGTAATCATACAGGCGAAAGGTGATGTCCGCGTTCTGCTGCACTTCGATGAGCGAAACGCCCGCGCCGATCGCGTGGACCGTACCAGCGGAGAGATAGAAGAAATCGCCGGCCTGCACGGGCTTCCAGTCCATCAGCTGCTCAATCGCGCCGGACAGCGCCGCCGCGCGCAATGCCCCGCCATCCATCGGCACATGGGTGCCGATGCCGATGGTCGCGCCCGGCTGCGCCGCCAGCACATACCAGCATTCTTCCTTGCCGCTGGGATGGCCCATCGCGCGCGCCTGCTCGTCGCTGGGATGGACCTGGATCGACAGCTTTTCGCTGGTGAACAGATATTTGACCAGAATTGGGAGCTTCGCGCCGTCGTCGTCGAACCAGATCTCGCCGATCTTGCGCCCGCTGCCGTCGTCGAACCCGTCCGGCAGGTCGCGGCGACCCCAGGGCTTTTCGACATATTTGCGTGCCAGTTTCATGCGTTTGCTCCTGCACCATCGCGGTGTAAGTCACAACTTGCCAATCACCTAAAGGCTGCGATGCGCAGGCAAAACGATCGGCCAGTAGATGCCCAGGGTCAACCGCGGCGCGCCGCCAGCGCGCGCTCCCAGGCCAGCGCGTCCGCCACGATCCGGTCCAGATCGTCGCGCTGCGGCGTCCAGTCGAGCGCTGCCAGGATCGCGCTGTTGTCGCACACCAGCGCCGCCGGATCGCCCGCGCGGCGGCCTGCCACGCGCCGCAGGATCGTGCGATTCGTGGCGCGGTCCACCGCATCGAGCACAGCGGCGACCGAATAGCCGTGGCCATAGCCGCAGTTGAGCGTGAGCGATCCGTCCGGGCGCGCGATCAGCGCTTCCAGCGCGGCGACATGCGCGGCGGCAAGATCGCTGACATGGATATAGTCGCGGACGCCGGTGCCGTCGGGCGTGTCGAAATCGTCGCCAAAGATAGTCACCGACTCGCGCTGGCCCGTCGCCGCTTCCACCGCGACCTTGATGAGATGCGTGGCGCCAGCGGTCGACTGACCAGTGCGCCCGGCGGGGTCGGCGCCGGCCACGTTGAAATAGCGCAGCGCCGCGTGGTTCATCGGATGGGCGGCGGACACGTCGCGCAGCATGGCCTCGGTCATCAGCTTCGATCGGCCGTAGGGATTGATCGGGGCGGTGGCTGTGTCTTCGGACACCGGACGGCCTGCACCTTCACCCTCGCCATATACGGCGGCGGTGGAGGAAAAGATGAAATGGCGCACGCCGCCGGACACCGCGGTTTCGATCAGGGTGCGGCTGGCTGCGGTGTTGTTGCGATAATATTTGAGCGGATCGCTGAGCGACTCGGGCACGACAACCGATCCGGCAAAATGCAGGATGGCGCCGATCGCATGGTCCGCGATCAGCCCGGCGGTCAGCGCTTCGTCCGCCACGTCGCCGCGCACCAGCTCGGCGCGCGGATCGACCGCCCAGTCGAACCCGGTTACCAGATTATCGAGCACCACCACCGGCCACCCCGCGTCGAGCAGCGCCAGCACAGCGTGGCTGCCGATGAACCCGGCGCCGCCGGTAACCAGGACGGGGAAGGTCCGGCTGTTCGAAAACTGGGGCATCGTCATCCTCTCGCATGCAGCCGGGGCTGCGTCTGGCGCGCGCGGGACAGGCCGCGTAGCGCGCTGCACCCTGGCCGCCGTGTTACCAAAAAAGCGTTGAGACGGCTGCGATCAAGCGGTGATAGCCGGTGTGATAGCAGGGCGCATCGACCGCGCAACATGCTCCTGATTTCTGTGAACCACGCCCACACAGGGACCGCGGGAACGGGTCAAAAAAAAGGGCGACCCTCGGGCCGCCCTTTTCATCAATCCTGGACCAGCAATCAGGGGCTGGTGGGGTTGTTGTTATTGCCATCGACGGCGATGATGATGCCGGCGATGATCGCTGCTGCTGCGAGCAGGGCGATGATGATGCCCGACCCACGACCACGAAGACCAGCTTCGTCGGAGGTGGAAGCACCGATGCGATCCGCCGAAGCCGCCGCAAAAGCAGAGGTAGGAGCGGCGGCCTGCGCAAATGCAGGTGCTGCTACCAGCGAGGCGGCCGTAGCGGCGACCAGAAAGGACTTTGCGAAACGCATGATATGCTCCTGTAGAAAACTCGAACTCATTTACTCGATGCGGCCTTTGCCACAGCACCTTTAACGAGGCAACCGGCAAATGGCCCAGCCGTTGTAAAAAAAAGATGAACCCCAGTTGGTTGTGACATTCAAACCACGGTTTAAAGCCGTAATGCAAACCTCGGTTTGAAGCCGTGGGGTTCTGATAGGGGCACGCCGCCCGCGGGTAAAGCATCGATCCAAACAATCCACACCAGAACGGAGCGGTTTAGGCGAGCAGGATCTTGCCGGGGTTCATGATGCCGTCCGGATCCAGCGCCTGTTTGATCCGCGCCATCGCCTGCAGCCGGGCCGGCGGACCCCGGCGCGACAGCTCCGCGGCCTTGGCCTGCCCGATGCCGTGCTCGGCCGAGATCGAGCCGCCATATTCCTCGACCATATCATAAACCAGCGCGCTGATCGCATTCCCGTCTTCCCGGTACCAGCGCTCGGCCGCTGCGTGAGCGCTCGCCTGTTCAAACCGGTCATGGTCTGCAGGCACAGCCTGAGGCGCGCGAACGTGGAAATGCACATTGCCGTCCCCCAGATGGCCGAAAGCCAGGGCCAGGACGCCGACGAATCGCGCTTCGACTCGCGCGCAAGCCTCTGTGATGAAGTCTGCCATGCGGCCGGCGGGCACGCTGATGTCGTGCTGCAGCGCCGGTCCATGGGCGCGTTCTGCCTGCGAGATCAAATCGCGTATCTGCCAGAATGCCGAAGCCTGCGCCTCGCTCGACGAAAGAACGGCATCGTTGGCGAGACCGGCGGCAAAAGCGTCCGCCAGCAACGTCTGCGCTGTCACTGCGGGCGCGGCGGCATCGGCCACGTCCTGTACCCATTCGGCCAGCACGTGCCACGGGTGCGGCGCACTTAATGGCCAGCGCGCGCCGGGCAGATGATCGATGGTGGCTGCGACGGCGGCGTGCGGCATGATCTCAAACCCCTCGAGTCCGCCGCCGCTGCGATCGGCCAGAAAGCGCAGCAGCCGGTAAGCCGCGTGCGGGCTGGGCACGCCGATCCAGGCGACCGATCGATCGATCAGCGCCGGAACGGTTCTGAGCGCCGCGCGTGTGACAACGCCCAGCGTCCCTTCCGCGCCGATCAGCAGCTGCTGCAGATCATAGCCGCGATTGTCCTTCTTCAGCGCCGCGGTGCCGTCGAGCACGGTCCCGTCTGGCCATACCGCCTCCAGACCCGCGACCAGCGCGCGCATGGTGCCATGGCGCAGCACCTGGGTGCCGCCGGCATTGGTGGAGATCAGCCCGCCGACAGTGGCCGAACCCTTGCCTCCCAGCGTGAGCGGGAAGCGGCGGCCGTGCTCAGCCAGCGCCGCATGCAGGCTCTGCAGGATCACGCCGGCCCCGCACAATACCAGGCCTTCATCGATGCGATCGATAGCGATCATGTCCATACGGCGCATCGAGAGCAGCAGGGCATCGCCGCTATCATCCGGGGTGGCGCCCGCCACCATGCCGCTGTTGCCGCCCTGCGGAACGAGCGCGATCCGGTGCGCCGCGCACAGCGCGACGAGCGCGCTGACTTGCTGCGTGTCGGCAGGCGAAACCATTGCCCAGGCGCGCCCGGTGTAGCGCCCGCGCCAGTCCGTCAGCCAGGGTGCGATCAGCGATTGATCCTCGGTATATCCCCGGGGCCCGAGCAGTGCCGCGAGATTTTTGGCAACATCGTGGTTCTCAATAGCCATGATGCACTGCTATAACGATCAGGAGCGGCTTGGCGAGCCGCGGCGGACCGGGGCTTGGCAGCAACGGCACAACCGGCACCCACCAGGATGCCGGGCCGTCAAAGCAACGAGCGGGGGACCATGGCGGCACAGGATCATCAAACCGAATTGAATGCCGCTTTGGCAGCGTCTCTGGCGCGCCTCGCTTCGGGCGACCGCGAAGCACTCCACGCAATCTATCAGAACAGCCGCGCGCGCCTGTTCGGCATCTGTTACCGGGTGTGCAATGATCCAAACGCGGCGGAGGACGTGTTGCAGGACGTGTACGTCAAGATCGCGCTCACGGCGCGGTATTTCGATGCGTCGCGGGGCAGCGCCATGGCCTGGCTCTCCACCATCGCACGCAACAGCGCAATCGATTGGCAGCGCGCCCGCGCCAGGGCCGGCCGGGTATTCGATCCCAGCGACGACGGTGATGCCAACGCGCGCCAGCTGAAGGATGATAGCTGGGATCAGCTCGACATGCGCAGAGAAATTATGGGCTGTATGGAGACGTTGACGGACGACCA
>JBBSUT010000141.1:0-6067 GCA_038234155.1 Sphingomonadales bacterium
GGGGCCGTCATTGCCCGCGATTTCGCCCGGTTCCACCGCGCCGTGATCACCGTCCACCTGGAACTGCAGCGCGAAATCGACGGCGGGGTCGACGAATGCGGTGATGGCGGAGAAGGGCACGATCAGGTGGCTGGGGATCTGGTTGAAGCTCAGCCCCACCTCGAAATGCGCCTCGCCTACCTTCAGGTCCCAATATTTGTGCTGCAGGACGATGGTCATCTCGTCCGGAAAGCGCTCGATCAGGTGCGTGGGGATGGAGACGCCCTTGGCGTGCGTCTTGAACGTGATGTAGAAATGATGCTCGCCCAGCAGACCGCCGGCCATAACCTCGCTGAGCACGCGGCCGACCACGGCGCGCAGGGCTTCCTGCACGATCTCGTCATAGGGAATCAGGCTGTCGGGCATGTCATCGCTCATGGCGCGGACTCGTGGACCGAACCGCCTTTTGAATCAAGACGGTTCAGACGGGCAGCCTGAAGGTTCGGCTGAAAAACATGCGCGCCCTTCCAATGCGCGGCAGCCCGCGTATATCGCCGTTATGCGCACCGGAACCATCGAACGCTCGACCAACGAAACCGCCATCCGCGTCCATCTCGATCTGGACGGGACCGGCCAGTATGATGTGTCGACCGGCATCGGTTTTCTCGATCATATGATCGAGCAGTTCGCGCGCCATTCGCTGATCGATCTCGAGCTTAAGGTCGATGGGGATCTGCATGTCGACCAGCATCACACGGCCGAGGACAGTGCCATCGCGCTGGGCCAGGCGCTGCTGGAGGCGCTGGGCGACAAGGCAGGGATCGTGCGGTACGGCCAGGCCTATTCGCCGATGGACGAAACGCTGAGCCGCGTGGCGCTCGACATATCAGGCCGCAGCTGGCTGGTGTGGAAGGCTGGCTTCACGCAGGAAAAGCTGGGCGAGCTGGATACCGAGCTGATCGAGCACTGGTTTCACTCGGTGGCCGATGCCGCCGGGATAACGCTGCACATCGAGCTGCTGTACGGCAAGAACAACCACCATATCTGCGAGAGTATCTACAAGGGTTTTGCCCGCGCCATCCGCCAGGCGGTGGAGATCGATCCGCGCAAGGGCAATGCCATCCCCTCGACCAAGGGCGTGCTGGGTGGGTAGGCGTTTTTGTGGGTGCGCAAGAAGGGCATCGGCCATTGCTTGCGGCACCAGCCCGCTCCCCCTCCCGGCCACCCGTATTGATAATAGCTTATGTGTGGCCGGGAGGGGGAACAGGCCGGCGCCGTATCTGCCGGAAGGCAGAAAATGAACGTCGCCCTGATCGACTTTGGCGCCGGAAATCTGCATTCGGTGCACAACGCATTAAAGGCGGCGGGCGCGGACGATGTGGCGGTAACCGCCGATCCTGCGGTGGTGGCGGCGGCGGACCGGATCGTGCTGCCGGGCGTGGGGGCGTTCGCGCACTGCCGCGCGGCGCTGTTCGGCATCGACGGCATGGTCGCAGCGCTGAACGACCGCGTGCGTAGGGACGGGGTGCCGTTCCTGGGCATTTGCGTCGGCATGCAGATGATGGCGGGCATCGGCCTGGAACATGGCGAGCACCACGGGCTCGGCTGGATCGACGGCACGGTGCGTGCGCTGGACCCGAAGGTCCGCGAGGTGCGCGTGCCGCATATGGGCTGGAACGTCGTGACACTTGTTCGCGCGCATCCGGTGCTGGAGGAGGGCGAGGCTTATTTCCTGCACAGCTTCGCGTTTGAGCCCGCCAACGCGGCGGACGTGCTGGCGGTCACCGATCATGGCGGCCCGGTTGTCGCGGCGGTCGTCCGGGACAATATGCTCGGCGTGCAGTTCCATCCGGAAAAGAGCCAGGGCTATGGGATTGCCCTCTTGCAACGCTTCCTGGAGTGGACATCATGATCATCTTTCCCGCCATCGATCTGAAGGGCGGCCAGGTCGTGCGGCTGGCCGAGGGCGATATGGACCGCGCCACCGTCTATGCCGACGATCCGGCGGCGCAGGCGGTGCGATTTTCCGAAATGGGCGCCCAATATCTGCATGTCGTCGATCTCGATGCCGCCTTTGCCGGCGAGGCACGCAATGCCGGGGCCGTGGAAGCCATCGTCGCCGCGTTCCCGGGCCATGTGCAGCTGGGCGGCGGCATCCGGAACCGGGCATCGGTCGACCGCTGGTTCGCGCTCGGTGTGGCGCGCCTTGTCATCGGCACGGCGGCGCTGAAAGACCCCGCGTTCGTCAAGGCTGCCGCGCGCGACTGGGAAGGCGGCATCGTCGTTGCGGTCGACGCCAGGGACGGCATGGTGGCGACCGACGGCTGGGCCGAAACCAGCGACATGAATGTCATCGATCTCGCCCGCCGGTTCGAGGACGCCGGAGTCGCCGCGCTGCTGTTCACCGATGTCGGGCGCGACGGCATGATGAAAGGCTGTAATATCGAGGCGACGGTCGATCTGGCGCGCCGCGTCGCTATTCCGGTGATCGCCAGCGGCGGCGTGAAGGGCATCGCCGATATCCGGATGCTCGCGTTGCAGGCCGATCAGGGCATCGAGGGCGTCATCACCGGCCGCGCGATCTATGATGGAACGCTGGATCTGGCGACGGCGATCGCGCTGGGGGCGGGGGCGTGACGGTCCGCATCCGCGTCATCCCCTGTCTCGACGTGGCGAACGGACGCGTCGTGAAAGGCGTCAACTTTGTCGATCTGATCGATGCCGGCGATCCGGTGAGCCAGGCCCGCGCCTATGACGCCGCGGGCGCGGACGAGCTGTGCTTTCTCGATATCACCGCCAGCCATGAAAAGCGCGGCACGATGGTCGACATCGTCCGGCGCACTGCGGAGGTCTGTTTCATGCCGCTCACCGTGGGCGGGGGCATCCGGACGGCGGACGATGCGCGCGCGCTTCTGATGGCCGGCGCGGACAAGGTGGCGGTGAACAGCGCCGCCGTATCGCGGCCCGAAGTGGTGAGCGACATCGCCGCGCGCTTCGGCAGCCAGTGCGTCGTCGCCTCCATCGATGCGCGTAGGCGACCTGACGCGGAGGGCTGGGAAATCTTTACCCATGGCGGACGCCAGTCCACCGGCATCGACGCGCTGGACCATGCGCGGCGGCTGGTCGATCTGGGCGCGGGCGAATTGCTGATCACGTCGATGGACCGGGACGGCACGCGCGAAGGATTTGATCTGGAGCTGACCCGCGCCATCGCCGATGCGGTACCCGTGCCGGTCGTCGCCAGCGGCGGCGTAGGCACGCTTGGCCATCTCGTTGAAGGCGTGACGCAGGGCCATGCCAGCGCGGTGCTTGCCGCCTCGATCTTCCATTTCGGCGAGGCCACGATTGGCCAGGCACAGGCCGCGCTCCGGACGGCGGGACTGTCGGCGCGCGGCGCGTAACCCGCCGCGCCGCGCCGATATATAGACGGCAAATCGGTAGCCCAAGCCTGCCGAAGGGCGGCTTACGGCCCGGGCCTGTTGCTGTTTGATGGGTGCCTGCATGCCTGTTCGACCGGCGCTCTTTGAAAAGCTCGGGCGTTACGCTCCGGTTGGCCCGAAGAATTTGAAGAGCCCGGCACACCGCCAAAAAATTCCCCGATCGCGCCCTTGATCCGTCACAAACAATAGGCATATGCGGCAGTGTTGGCACTCGCATCACCCGAGTGCTAACAGAAATTTCGCAACGAATACCCGGCCTCGTGCATTGATAGGGTATAACCGTAAATCGCAAGATCCTTACAGAAAGGGACAATTTATGAACTTTCGCCCACTCCACGACCGCGTGCTCGTACGCCGCGTCGAAGCCGAACAGAAGACCGCTGGCGGGATCATCATTCCCGATAGCGTTCAGGAAAAGCCGCAGGAAGGCGAAGTCGTCGCCATCGGTTCGGGCACCAAGACCGAAGCCGGCACGATCACCCCGCTCGACGTCAAGGCGGGCGACAAGATCTTGTTCGGCAAATGGTCCGGCACCGAAGTGAAGGTGAACGGCGAAGACCTGATCATCATGAAGGAAAGCGACATTCTCGGCATTATTGGCTGAGCAACTGGCGCTTCTTTCTCTCCCACTCCATCAGATTAAGGAAAATATCACATGGCAGCCAAGGACGTAAAATTCGGCCGCGACGCACGTGAGCGTATCATGCGCGGCGTGGACATTCTCGCCGACGCCGTAAAGGTCACGCTCGGCCCTAAGGGTCGCAACGTCGTGCTCGACAAGAGCTTCGGCGCACCGCGCATCACCAAGGACGGCGTTTCCGTCGCCAAGGAAATCGAACTCAAGGACAAGTTCGAGAACATGGGCGCGCAGATGCTCCGCGAAGTCGCATCCAAAACCAATGATGCGGCCGGCGACGGCACCACCACCGCCACCGTACTGGCCCAGGCCATCGTGCGCGAAGGCATGAAGTCGGTTTCGGCCGGCATGAATCCGATGGATCTGAAGCGCGGCATCGATCTTGCCGTGATCCGCGTTGTCGAGGACCTCAAGAGCCGTTCCAAGACCATTTCGGGCTCCAGGGAAATCGCACAGGTCGGCACGATCTCGGCCAATGGCGACAAGGAAATCGGTGAGAAGCTTGCCGAGGCCATGGACAAGGTTGGCCACAATGCGCCGATCACGGTCGAGGAAGCCAAGGGCCTCGAGTTCGAGATCGAAGTCGTCGAGGGCATGCAGTTCGACCGCGGTTATCTGTCGCCTTACTTCATCACCAACAGTGAGAAGATGACGGTCGAGCTGGAAAATCCGTACATCCTCATCTTTGAAAAGAAGCTGTCGAACCTGCAAGCCATGCTGCCGATTCTGGAAGCCGTGGTTCAGGCCGGTCGTCCGCTCCTGATCATCGCCGAGGACATCGAGGGCGAGGCTCTGGCCACGCTCGTCGTCAACAAGCTGCGCGGCGGCCTCAAGGTTGCAGCGGTCAAGGCACCGGGCTTCGGCGATCGCCGCAAGGCCATGCTGCAGGACATCGCGATCCTTACCAAGGGTGAAATGGTCAGCGAAGATCTCGGCATCAAGCTGGAGAATGTTACACTGAGCATGCTTGGTGAAGCCAAGCGCGTCACAATCGACAAGGACAACACCACCATCGTCGATGGTGCCGGTGATGGCCAGGCGATCAAGGACCGCGTCGATGCGATCAATTCGCAGATCGAATCGACCACGTCCGATTACGACCGTGAGAAGCTCGAAGAGCGCCGCGCCAAGCTTTCGGGCGGCGTTGCGGTGATCAAGGTTGGCGGTGCTACCGAGATCGAGGTCAAGGAAAAGAAGGACCGCGTCGAAGATGCGCGTCACGCGACCAAGGCCGCGATCGAAGAAGGCATTGTGCCCGGCGGCGGCGTTGCGCTGCTGTACGCAACAAAGGCGCTCGAGGGCATGGAAGGCGACAATGCTGACCAGACCCGCGGCATCGATATCGTCCGCAAGGCGCTGACCGCTCCGGTCCGCCAGATCGCGCAGAATGCAGGCTTCGACGGCGCCGTCGTGTCCGGCAAACTGCTCGATCAGGACAATATGGACTTCGGTTTCAACGCCTATAGCGATGTCTATGAAGACCTTGTTGCGGCCGGCGTGATCGATCCGACCAAGGTTGTGCGCACCGCGCTGCAGGACGCCGGCTCGGTTGCCGGTCTGCTCATCACCACCGAAGCCACCGTGGCCGAACTGCCCGACGACAAGAGCGGCGGCGGCATGGGCGGCGGCGGCGGCATGGGCGGCATGGGCGGTATGGGCGGCATGGACTTCTAAGTCCCTGTCACCACCGTTTGAATATCGAGAAAGGGGCGTCCAGCGGGCGCCCCTTTTTTCGTGGTGGCGCAGGTCCGCGGCTGCGCTGTGCATCGCCGCGCTAGGCCCCGGCTATACTGGCCGCCGTCTGCTGCGCCCCGGCGCGTGAACGCAGTGCCAGTTCGACGGCACACCGATCGCGCACGCGGTCTTCCAGGCCCGGGCACGGATGGTCCGGCCTGGGATGGTCCGGGCGAGAATGGCAGGGAAAAGATCGCGCGCTGGCGCAACCTCTGTTCCCCGCCCCCTTTGGCCAGATCAGAAAGGATGCAGCCATGAATGACAAAGCCAAAACCGA
>JBBSUT010000142.1:0-6039 GCA_038234155.1 Sphingomonadales bacterium
GCATGAGCCGGGCACGATCGCCCGGGCCGTGGCGCGCGCGCGCTTTGACCGGCTGCGGGAGAAGGAGGAGCGCCACGGCTTTCGCGAACGGCCGCGCAGGGCCAGCAGCTTCTTTCGCGCGGGGCGCGCCGGGGATGGCCGTAGCCAGCTGCCGCCCGACGTGATCGCTGCGATCGAGAACCGCAACCGCGATCTCATGGCCGAACTGGGTTATCTTGAAACTTGAACCAAGGGGGAATGATAGAATGTCTGACGGGACCACACAGGGACAGCGCTATCGCAAGTGCGAAAGCCATATCGAGACCGTGGTCGACGACGAGCTGGTGCTGATGCATCTGGAAAGCGGAAAGTTCTTCAGCCTGACAGACACGGGCCGCGCGGTGTGGGAACGGATCGACCGCCACGACACGGCGGCGGCGCTGGCCGATGCCATGACGCAGCGCTACGATGTGGCACGAGCGCGCGCGCTCGAAGAAATTGGCGCGGTTCTGGCTAAATTTGAGGAGCGCGGCCTGATCCGTCCGTTCGACTGAACCCGAAAGACCGGGCCGTTATCCGTGCCGATGGCCGGAGCAACAGATTTGGGCCGCTTCAGCAGACATTGCTGCGTATCAGGAACGCGATGGGTAGATACCCTCAATCGCAATGCAGCTGTTCAGCACCAGAAAGGGCTGCATGTTCGGGTGCGCCGTGCCATTGCCCGAATTTCGCACCAGCACGGTGTTGGTGTTCATCGGATTGAACTGGGGCGTCACCTTGTTCACATAAACATTGCCATCGGCCAGGCCAAACGCGTTGGTGCGCGGCTGGTTGGTATCAGCGGGCAAGTTGGTGGTCTGGATATAGGCAGCATGTGTGTGCGGCGCGTTCTGACTGGGATCGGTCAAGGCAACGGTTTCGCTGCCGCCGAACTGGCCCTGCTGCCGCACCGTAAGGCCCGGCCCCGCTCCAACGCCAACCGTGGCGCGTCCGCGCAAATCGGGCAACGCAAAGGTGGTATTGCCGTCGCCGCCAAAGGTGGTGCCGAGCAGTGAGTACAGCGCTGTGTTCTGGCTGATGGACAAGAGCTGACCGTTGGTGGGCAGCCAGCCCCTCGGACAGAAATTATAGGGAAATACGATGATCTCCCCAATAAACGCGTCGGACCCCTGCGCGATGGCCGGCGGCGTCAGCGCCGCGCTGCCGAGGATGGCTGCAGCGACAACGAGTATTTTTCCAGTTCGCATGATGATTACCCCGAAACGTTCAATAGTTTTGATATACTCGACGACTGTACATGGATTGCAACCAGGCCTTCAGGAACGCGCCGGAAATACTCCGCTTGTCGCCAGGCAGGAGCGCAGCACCAGATAGGGTTGCATGTTCGGATGCGGCGCACCCGTGCCGGAGCTTTGCACCAGCAAGCTGCTGACGTTCATCGGATTCAGCGCTGGCATCGTGCCGTTCTTATAGGTCGGTTTGGCGGCCAGTCCAAAGGCGTTGGTGCGCGGCTGGTTGGTATCGGCCGGCAGGTTGGTGGTCTGGATGAAGGCGGCGTGCGTGTGGCTGGCGTTCATGGCGGCTGTGCTGAGCGATGCGCTTTCGGTGCCCGATTGTTCGCCCAGAGCGCGCGGGTTCAGGCCATCACCCTGCCCCGTCATGATGGCCACACGGCCCCGCAGATCAGGAATGCCAAAGGTCGTGGATCCATTGCCGCCATATTGCGTGCCGAGCAGCGAAAAGAGCGCCGTGTACTGCGCAATTGGCAGCAACTGCCCTTGGGTCTCGATCCAGTTCCGCGGACAGAATGAATAGGGCATGGTGACGATTTCGCCGAGATAGGGTTCTGAACCCTGCGCCTGCGCCGGGCCGCCAGGCATAATACCCGCCAGTGTCGCCATGCCGGCCAGCGCCCAAACGGAATGTCGCATAGAACATGCCCCTATGTTTCAGCCGCGCAGCGAAAGCGCGGTGACTCAATGTAGATTTATTTATCACAAACTACCGCTGTTTCCCATCCACTTCTTTTCTTGCCGACAAGAACGTCTATCGCACGCAAGCGATCAGGGCTTGGCAAAACGGTCCTTTGTTCGGCATGTCGCATGGATGATCGACCGCAAACACTGGATCGGCCGCGCGCGGCTGCATGCTGCCCGGATGGAGGCCATGGTTTTTCTATGCGCCGCGCGGGCCGCCGTCGCGTGTTTGCCCTTTCGATACTGGCACATATGGCTGGGCCGGTTGAACCGGCAGCCGCAGGATCCGGCGGGCGCGGTGGCGGATGAGGCCGCAGCGCGCGGCGCCGCCACCGGGCGACTGGTGGAACAGGTCGCGCGCCGCGCGCCAATCGCCTTCAAATGCCTTCCCCGCGCCATGGCGGCGCGCGCGATGCTGGGCCGGCGCGGGATCGCAACGCAGCTCCATTATGGCGCGCGGCGGAGCGCGGCCGGAGAGCCGCTGCAATTCCATGCCTGGCTCTGCTGCGGGGATCGCATCGTGACCGGCGCGGCCGAAAGGCAGGCCTTCGCCGTGTTCAGCAAAATGCCCGCCGCACCTGCGAGCGCGCAGGCGGCCGCCGCCGGGACCGCGCATCGGTGACGGCCGAGGTCGCCTCCCCCGCCTTTGCGCTGGTGGCGGCCTGTTGCCGCTGGCCGCACGACGACCGGCGCGCAGCGGCCATCGGCAGCGCCGCCGCCTGCTGCACGGCGGTTCACGGCACGGCTGCTCACGGCACGCCTGGCCACGGGGCGAGCTGGGATGCGGCGCTGCATCTGGCACGCCGGCACCGGGTGGAGCTGCTGGTGGCGGACGGTCTGCGCCGGACCGGCATCGTGCTGCCTCCCCCGGCCGCCCGCGCGCTAAGGGCCGCCGCCGCCCGGGCGCTCCCGCGCAACATGGTCCATGCCGCTACGTCGCTCGCGCTATCGCGCATGCTGGCGGCACACGGGATCGATCACGTCTTTTTCAAGGGCGAGACGCTGGCCATGGCGGCCTACGGCACGCTGTCGGTGAAATCCGCCAATGATATCGATCTGCTGGTCTGGCCAGCGGACTTTATCTCCGTTTGCGCTCTTCTGACCGAAGCGGGTTATCGCCGGATATTCCCCGCGCCGCAATTTCCGGCGCACGAACTGCCGCTCTACCGCCGCCAGATCAAGGACCACGCCTTCCGCCATCCGGAGACGGACGTGCTGGTGGAGCTGCACCACAGGCTATGCAACAACCCCTGTTTCATGGCCGCCATCGGCATGGCATCGGCGCGGCAGGAGATCGCCGTGTCGCGCGGCCATATGCTGCCGACGTTCGCGGCCGCTGAGCTGCTGGTCTACCTGTGCGGCCATGGCGCGATCCAGGGCTGGCATCGCCTGAAATGGCTGGCCGATGTGGCGGCGCTGCTGGCCCGGATGGAGCCGCGCGCGCTGGACGACGCAATGGCGCTGGCGCGGCGGCAGCGGATGGTCCGTCCCATGGCGCAGGCGCTGCTACTGTGCGCGGCCCTGTTCGAGACGCCGCTGCCGACCGCGCTGCACACCGAACTGGTGGCGGTACCGCATGCCGCGACGCTGCAGCGTTCGGCGCTCAGGACATTGCACAGCTGGCACAATCCGGTGTCCAGCCGCCGCAATGCGTTCAGGGAAGCGCGGGACTGGCTGTTGATCGAGAAACGGCCCACGTTCCTGGGGCATATGGTGCGCGGCATGTGGTATAATATGATGGACCGGCAGCGGCTGGCACTGCCGCCCGGGTTCGGCGCGCTCTATCACATCTTGCGCGTACCGATGGCAGCCTATCGCATTCTGGCCCCGCGCATTGTCCGGAGACGGCGGCCCGCGCCCGGGGCGGCCGCGCCATGACCGGGCGCGTTTCCGCAGAACCGGGCGACGACCCCAGCCTCGCTGTCGAACCGTCGATGGGCACGCTCTTGCGCCGTTATATTGCGTCGCTGCGCGCGTTTGGCGGCCGCCGGGTGCCGCAGGGCATGGCGCTGGTGATCATCGGCGGCGCGCTGGAGGGCATCGGCATCATGGCCATCGTGCCGCTGGTCGCGCTGTTTTCCGGCGATGCGCGCGTGCCCGTCGCGCGCACCGCCATCCGCCTGCTGGAACGGATCGGCGTGGATATGATGGGCGAGCGGATTGCGGTGCTGGTTGGCGGCTTCCTGATCGTGCTGGCGCTGCGCAATCTGGTTGGCTGGTACCGCGACCTGTTCCTGCGCCGCCTGTCGCTGGAGTTCATCGACCATATGCGCCGCCGCCTGTTCGTTGCCATCGCCCACGCCCACTGGCAGGCCGTGACCGCCATCCAGCGCACCGATGTGGAACATGCCATCACATCGGACGTCGGGCGGCTGGCGGTGGGCACGGACCGGCTGCTGCAGGGCGTGTCCAGCATCATCCTGATCGCGGTGCAGCTGGTTGTGATCGGCCTGCTATCGCCGGTGTTGCTGATCGCTGTAGCCGCAATGATCGCGGCATCCACGCTGTTTTCGGTGCCCCTGACGCGCCGCGCCAATCGGCTGGGCAAGCGCTCCACCCACGCCGCGCGCGGCATGCACCGGCAGCTGGGCCATTTTTTGACCGGGCTGAAACTGGCCAAGCTAAACGATGCCGAGCCCTATTATCTGCGCGGGTTCGACGATGCTGTGGGCGATATGCGGCAGCAGAGCCTGCGCTTTTCCTCCTCCCAATCGGCGGCGCGCGGTTGGTTCCAGTTCATCAGCGGCGCGCTGATCTGCGCGGCGCTCCTGGCGGGGCTGTTCGTGCTGCACGTGCCGCTATCGGTACTGGTGGTGACGCTGCTGATCCTGGCGCGGCTGGTCTCGCCGCTGCTTGCCCTGTCGCAGGGCGCGCAGAGCTTTGCCAACATGCTGCCCGCTTTCGCCTCGCTGACCGCAACCGAGCGCCAGCTGCTTGGCGCCCGAGACGGGGACGCCCTTGATCATTATGACGGCGTTCCTGCCGGGATTGACCGTGGCGAGGGCGGGCGCGAAAAAGCCGCGTCGGTCAAGGCGCGGCGGGACGGATCTGCGCGCGCCGCCGATCGCTTGCCATCGCCCCTGCCTCGGCCGCACGGCGCGGCGAGCTTGTCGCTTCAGGACGTATACTTGCGTCACCCCGGCGCGGACCGGGACGTGCTGCGCGGCGTGTCGCTCACCATCGCGCCGGGCGAACTGGTGCTGCTGGAAGGCGCGTCGGGCGCAGGCAAGACTACCATGCTCGACATCATGTGCGGGCTGATGCAGCCCGATGCCGGCACCGTGTTCGCGGACGGCGCGCCGCGGCGCAGCGGCGCGGACCGGGCGCGCTGGCGCGCGCAAATCGCATATTTGCCGCAGGACCCGTTCCTGTTCGACATGACGATCGCGCAGAACCTGCGCTGGAATGGCCTGGCGGCGACCGACGCGGCGCTGTGGCAGGCGCTCGGCACCGCCTGCGCCGCCGATTTCGTGCGCGCGCTGCCCGCCGGCCTCGATACCCGGGCGGGCGAGCGGGGCCAATTGTTGTCTGGCGGAGAGCGCCAGCGCATCTGCATTGCTCGCGCGCTGCTGCGCCAGCCGCGATTGCTGATCCTGGACGAAGCCACCAACGCGCTGGACCAGCCGCTGGAACGGGCGATTTTCGCGCAGCTTGCCCAGTTTTCGCAGCTTTTACCGCTCTCGCATCTGGGAGAGCGCTCGCCGCTCGGACCGCGCGCGCAGGCGCGGGCACGCATGTCGATCCTGGTGATCACGCACCGCGCGCACAGCGTGCCCCCGCCCGATCGGCGCTATTGCCTGTCGGACGGCGTCGCGCGGCTGGTCGAACCTGTCGCATCGAAAAGGGACGCCGTTCGGCGCTGATTGCGCATCGCGCAGGCGCGTGCTTACGCCCCTGACCTTTGTCCCCGACATCGGTCCCTCCCATCAGCCCCGTGACATCAGCCCCGTGACATCGGCCCCGTGACATTGGCCCGGCGCGCCTTATATCGCGTGGAGCGGTTGACAACGAGACTGGCAAGATCGGTTTATCTGCAGTTGGGACAATTGGCGTGACTGGGCGCAGCCGGGCGCATGCGGCCACA
>JBBSUT010000143.1:0-6019 GCA_038234155.1 Sphingomonadales bacterium
AAACCGGACAGCCCAAATTTGCTTTTGGGCAAGCGGTCTTTTGGCGCCTACAATTTTTCCGGCAGTCCAAGCCGCGCGCCCCTGCATAGCCGGATCATATTGTGAATAGCACATTACTTTTCTCCATGGCCTGGATTGGCCTCCCAGAGATTGCAAGTTCGTGCCTTGAAAGCAAAATTCGGCCAATTGCTTGGATCTTAAAAAACCTATTCCCGCACCACCACCCCGTTCTTCATCACGAAGCGGACTCGGCGCGTCGCGGTCACGTCGCGGGTCGGATCGCCTTCCAGCCCCACGATATCCGCCAGCAAGCCCGGCTTCAATATGCCGCGATCGCCGAGGTGGAACGCGCGCGCATTGCCTGAAGTCGCAGCGATTATTGCGTCGGCAGCGGGCATGCCTGCCGCTATCATCAGTTCGATCTCGCGCGCATTCTCGCCGTGCGGGAACACGCCGACATCGCCGCCCACGCACATCGGGACTTTTGCCGCGAGCGCGTCGGCAAAGGCCTTGCGGCTGGTCTGCACGCTGGCGGGTGCGGGGTCATCGCCGGTCCATCCGCCGTAGCGCGCGATCGCGTCGCCAGCGGCGAGCGTCGGACACAGCACGGTCCCCTGGTCGTGCATCATGCGAAAGATTTCGGGCGTGCCGCCATAGCCATGCTCGATCGTGTCCGCGCCCGCGGCGATCGCACGGCGCATGCCTTCGGGGGTGACGGAGTGGACCGCGACGGTCCGGCCCGCATCGTGCGCGGCCTGGACCGCGGCTGTCATCTCCACCTGACTGAAGGTCGGGCGGCTCGGCTCGCCCGCGCCCCAGCGATAATCGCCATAAAGCTTTACCACATCCGCCCCCGCCGCGATCTGGCTGCGCACCGCCGCCACGATGCCTTCGATCCCGCTTGCTTCCTCCGCGCCCAGCGGCACGACGACGCCCGGTTCGAAGCCCTTGGGGCCGTAAGCGCCCCTGGCGACGATCGCGCGCGTGGCGGCGAGGATGCGGGGGCCGGGCACAATGCCCTGATCAATCGCCTGCCGCAGGCCAACATCGGCATAACCGGCGCCTTCGGTGCCCAGATCGCGCTCGGTGGTGAAACCGGCCTCCAATGTCGCGTTCGCGGCGACGACTGCGCGCGCGGTGCGCAGCGCCAGCGCTTCGTGCAGGACCTGATCGTCCCACGGCGTCTCATTATACGGATGCAGGAACAGGTGGCCGTGGCCCTCGATCATCCCCGGGATCAGCGTCTGGCCGGGCAGATTGATCGTCTGCGTGCCGGGCGGCAGATCGAGTTCGGGGCCGACCGCTACGATCCGGTCGCCCGTGACAAGCACTTGCCAGCCGGGATGCGGGCTGGGATCGAGTCCGTCGAAAACCTGCGCGGGACGCAGCAGGACCGATGCCTGCTCGCCAATTTGCCCGGGGGTCTGCGCGGCGGCTGGCCCCTCGGACCCACTGGAAAGTGCGATCATCGCCAGTAATGCTGCAAGGATTGATCGCATATTGTTTTCCCTCGGCGGCCCCGATAGCGTCCCCAGATGGTTATACCCCTTCACTCGCTCCGCAACCCATTACTCATACTTGTGCTGCTGACGGCGCCGTTCGCCGCGCAGGCGCAAACTCCCGCTGGAGATATGGAGCGATGGCAGGCGGAAGCGGCCAACGTCACTATCACGCGCGACGATTGGGGAATTGCGCATGTTCACGGGACAAGCGATGCCGACGCGGTATTCGGCGCGATCTATGCGCAGGCAGAGGATGATTTCGCCCGCATCGAGTCGAACTACCTCACTGCGCTCGGGCGCACCGCGGAGGCCGAGGGAGAAGCGGCGATTTGGGCCGACCTTCGCCAGCGGCTATATGTCGATCCGGTCGAGCTGCAAGCCGCCTATCACAGCAGTCCGGCGTGGCTGCACGCGCTGATGGATGCCTGGGCGGACGGGTTGAACTATTATCTCGCGACGCACCCTCAAACCAAACCGAAAGTGCTCGCCTGGTTCGAGCCGTGGATGGCGCTGTCATTCACCGAAGGAAGCATTGGCGGCGATATCGAGCGGATTTCGTTGTCCGAACTCGCCAGCTTCTATGGCGAGGAAAAGGTGGCGATGACCGACGAGGAGCTCGGCCGCCGGCCGCGTGAACCGCGCGGATCGAACGGCATCGCGGTCGCGCCTGCAAACACCGTCGATGGCCACCCGCTGCTGCTCATCAACCCGCATACCAGCTTCTATTTCCGCAGCGAACTGCAGATGACGAGCGATGCCGGGCTAAACGCCTATGGCGCATCGACCTGGGGCCAATTCTTCATCTACCAGGGGTTCAATGCCAGCGCGGGGTGGATGCACACGTCTTCGGGCGTGGACGTGGTCGATGAGTTTGCCGAGACGATATCGGAGCGTGATGGCAAGGCGTTCTATCGCTACGGCGACGAAACGCGGCCCGTCGCCCGCGCTCCCGTCACGATCGCCTATCGGCGCGGCGACGGATCGATGGGTGAACGCACGTTCGATGCGGCGCGCACGCACCACGGCCCGATCGTGGCGAAACGGGGCGGCAAGTGGATCGCGACCGCGCTGATGTGGCGCCCGATCCCAGCGCTCGAACAAAGCTGGCTGCGCACCAAGGCCACCGATCTGACGAGCTATCTCGATGTCGCGGGGCGGCAAGCGAATTCGTCGAACGACACGATCTTTGCCGATGCCAAAGGCGAGATCGCCTATCTTCACCCGCAATTCGTGCCGTTGCGCAGCGACCGGTTCGATTACACAAAGCCGGTCGACGGATCGGACCCGGCGACTGACTGGCAGGGGCTGACCCCGCTGGATCAGCTACCGAAGGCGATCGATCCCGGCGTCGGCTATGTCGTCAACACCAACAATGCGCCCTGGACCGCGGCGGGCGCGGACAGCCCCAAGGCGGCGGATTTCCCCACATATATGGACACAGCAGGGCAGAATGCGCGCGGGATCCATGCCGCGCTGCTGCTTGAGAACCGCGCCGATTTCACCGCGCAAGGGTTGATGACAGCGGCGTTCGATAGTTATCTGCCCGCCTTCGCTACGCTAATCCCGCAATTGGTCGCGGCCTATGATGCGCTGCCCGCGGACGATGCCCGGCGGGCGGAGCTGGCGGAGCCGATCGACCTCTTGCGCGGATGGGATTATCGCTGGAGCGCGGAGTCCCAGCAGACCTCGCTGGCGGTGTTCTGGGGTGACACATTGTGGCGAGAAGTCGGCGAATTCGCGCGCGCCGAGCGGATCAACGTGCCCGACTATATCGCGGCGCGGGTGACGGCAGATCAGAAGCTTGCGGCATTGCAGGAAGCCGTCACCCGGCTGACACGGGACTTTGGCAGCTGGCGCATTCCCTGGGGCACGATCAACCGGTTCCAGCGGCTCGACGATGCGATCGCGCCGCATTTCGACGATGCGAAGCCTAGCACACCTGTTCCTTTCACGTCGGCGCAGTGGGGCAGTCTCGCCTCGTTCGGGGCACGCCCATATCCCAATACCGCGCGCTACTATGGAACGAGCGGCAACAGCTTTGTCGCGGTGGTCGAGTTTGGACCCAAGGTCAAAGCGTGGGCGGTGACTGCAGGCGGCGAAAGCGGCGATCCCGCCTCGCCCCATTTCCGCGACGAGATCGTTCGGTACGCAAGCGGTGACCTTCGACCAGCGTACTTCTACCCTGACGATCTCAAAGCGCATGTCGAGCGGAGATACCGACCCGGCGAACGGTAGGATGCGGCAATCGGCTAAGAGGGGTAGACGCATGACACGGTTCTGAAAGCTGTAGTTTGTGCGTCCAATCCGATGACCCGAACCGCGTGAGCGCTGCATCGTCGAAAAACCGTTTCCGCCCCAACATTCCCCTACATCATTTGTTTCTGTTGCGCTGGTCAGCGGAATGGCAACTCTCGGGGACGGACTTTGATCGTTTAAATGGTGTTAGGTGGGGCGCTAAGCTGACATATGTTGCCTTAACCGGATCGGAAGCATGTAGCAGTACCATTACGGTCGCCAATAGCCGGAGCGCACAGATTGATCGAACTTTGGTCGCCATACGACGGCAGGCAAGATTTCGCGTCTGTCGGCCGCACATCTCTGGTCAAGGCGTTCGCAGATGTGGTCCGACTTCGGCTCGGTATCGCGCAACACGAACTATCTTCGATTTTCGCCGCGCCGTCCGACGACTCAGAGAACGACTGTGGGAAGGATCTCGTAGGGGTTCAGACCCACTATCTTATCGATGATTTCCTGTCTGGTGCTGTTACCTCATTCGCTCGCCCTATTGGGGGCGGTGACATTGTTCCCATGCTGGCCGACATGCGGGAACTTGACGATTGCCTGCCGCGCTTCGCCACCGGCGCACTCAATCTCTAACATTGGGTAGACCCCGATGCAGAGCCCACGCATTATATTTTTGTTGATAAACAGCAGTTCGAGCAATTGCTGATGAGCTTGCCGGCTGATGACGATCTGTCGGATTATTAGCTACAGTGCATCTCCGACCCTCGCCATGCGATCATGCAGCCCCAGCAGAATGAGCTGACTTCGAGCGCACCTTCGCCTCCGGTGAACGGCTCTGGCACGCCGACATCTCATTCTACTTTGCGGGACAAGCTGATCGGATTGGAAATCGTCAAGGAGCTTTCCGGATGCGGCAGGTCCAAGATCTACGCGATGATGCAGAACGGGCAGTTTCCCAAGCAAGTGAGCGTGGGCGGAAAATCCTTGTGGTCGGAACGGGAAATCGATGCGTGGGTCGAACAAAATAAGGGCAAGCGCGCCTAGGCTCAGGACTCATTGATCGAGCCAGAAGGTGACGGTTGCGGCGATACAGATGGCTGACATGAAGGTGTGGGCGCAGCGGTCGTAGCGAGTGTGTATGCGGCGCCAGTCCTTGAGTTTGCCGAACATGTTCATGCCAGGACGCTGTGCCACCAGCGCCAGAAAGCGTGAGGCCAGCCGCGTGACAGGTGAAGCGCCCGCACCATCAATCACCGCGAGGAAACGCCGGATATCATCCACATCGGTAATCGCCGGATAGCGCTTGGCCTTAGCCACCTTTTTCATGGCCTCGCCGACATCGGTGGCCGGGTTCTCACACTTGATGCCCATGCCCCTGGCAAACTTGTAGACCGACCGCACGCGCTGCTTCAGTCGGTGCGCGCTCTCGATCGCACCGCGGTCCTGCACCTTGTAAAGCACCGCGTGCAGCAGCTGCGTATCGATGTCCTCCAGCGGCAGATGTCCAATATCAGGGAACAGATCGCGCTCCATGCTCCGCATTACATCCTGCGCATGCACCGGCTTCCACACATCGACCTGCTGCGCATACCAACGGCGCGCGATCGTCTCGAAGCTGTAGTCGGAGCTCATGTCGCCCAGCAGCCGCTTCTTCGCGACGCCGTGTTTAGGGTTGCGGCCATCCTTCAGCAGCCTTCTCGCATTCTCCATCGCTTCGCGTGCTTCGCTCAGCCCAACGTCCGGAAACGTGCCGATCACCAACAACTGCTCCTCGCCGCCGAACCGGTATTTGTAGCGAAAGCTCTTATGGCCCTTGGCGCTCACGTGAAGGAACTGGACTTGTAACGGTTTTGTGCCGGTCACTTGAGAGTTTAACGCTCGATCATGGAGACAGGCGAGATGAAGAAGCATTCAGAAGAGTTCAGGCTTGAGGCAGTGCGGATCGCACTGACGAGCGGGTTGTCGCGGCGGCGTGTAGCGGCTGATCTGGGGATCGGATTATCGACGCTGGGCAAGTGGGTCGGACAGCACCGGCCATCCGATCAGACGGCAGCGCCGCAGGCAGATTTGGCGCGCGAGAATGAACGCCTTCGTCTCGAGAACCGCGTGCTCAGGGAGGAGAGGGATATCCTAAAAAAGGCTACCCAGTGTAGGTCGTCAGAACATTTGGCACTGATGGCTGCGTAAATTAGCGGAGCGTGGGTCTCGTCTGGGGCTTGATGTTTAGGCGGCGATCCTGCGGTGCTGCAAGCGCCGATGTTCGATGGTCTTTC
>JBBSUT010000144.1:0-6013 GCA_038234155.1 Sphingomonadales bacterium
ACTGCGAAAACGTCGACGCCCAGAAGGGTCGGGCCGGTGGTGGGGTTCATGGTCAACCGTTCCTCAGATTTCGAAGCTGACCATCTTGGCCATGATGAACGCGCCGATGGACATCCAGGTAAGGCCGCCCATGCCAGCGATAATCAACCGATCTTCGGTGAAGAAGCCGGCTAGATACTCTGGGTTCATGAAATAGACGATGCAGAACACGAAAAACGGCAGCGAGCCGACGATATAGGCCGATGCCTTGGATTCGGACGACATTGCCTTGATCTTCAGCTTCATCTGCGCACGCTTGCGCAATACGTCGGCCAGATTGCCCAGCGTTTCGGCCAGATTACCGCCCGTTTCGCGCTGGATCGCCAGGGTGATAACGAAGAACTGGAATTCGGCCGTGCCCAGCCGATCGGCCACGTTCTGCAGCGCTTCCTCCATATTGTGCCCGATGCGCATTTTTTCGGTCACCAGCTTGAATTCCTCGCCAACCGGACCCGGAATTTCCTTGCCGACTACGCCAAGCGTTTCTGCGATCGGAAGGCCAGACTTCAGGCCGCGTACAAGCAATTCCAGCGCATCCGGAAATTTGCTTGTGAATTTCGTGATGCGCTTCTTGATTAGCCGCCCGGTATAAGCGTGTGGCAGGCCGAAGCCCGCGATCAGGCCGATAAACAGGCTGAGATAAAGCGGGGCACCGCGCGCTAAGGCCAGTAAGAAGACCGCGCCGAACAGGCTTCCACAGATCATCAGATATTTGCGCAAGGGGATTTTCTTGCCGGTCTGACTGAGCCGCAGTTCCAGCTTTTCCAGCCGCGTTGGGCCGTTGGGGCCCTTGGGGCGGCGCTGGGCAACGGCCTTGCGCATCTGTTTCTCGACCAACGAGGCAGCGCTGTCGCTATGGCGCAGCTTGACTGCGGTCAGCCGGCGGCTGGTGGCTTTGGCGGTGGGGGGTCCGGCAAAGGCCATCGCCACCATGCCGAACATGACGATGATCATCCCCGCGAACATGATAAGATTTATGTTCATTCTTCAGTCCCGCTTGGGTTTCGTCGTTCGCGCGCGCACGGTGCCCACTCGCCGCCGTCAGGCTTTCGCCTTGGCCTTCGGTTTGGAAGACAGGAGCGATGAGAAGGTAAAGCTCTTGGAAGCCTTTCGCTTGCCATCGGCCTCGACGGCGTCTGTGCGTTGTTCCTGCGCCTGACCGATCAGCCGGTCGCCGATATCCTTTATCGCTGCACTCGCCTTGCTGGCACGCACCGCCTCCACGATCGGCTTGCCTAGCTTGGCTGCCTGCGAAGCGGCCTTGGCGTCAGCCGGCACGATCACGTCGATTTTATGTTCGACCGAGGATTCGAAATCCTTGCGGCTGATCTCCGACACGCCCGACTGCACCTTATTGGCTACCAGGATGAGACGGCTCTGCGGCGCATTGCTCTTGAGCCAGGCCAGGATCCTGATCGTATCGCGCGCCGCGGCGAGCGACAGTTCGGTCACCACCACGACCACCTGGGTGTCGTGCACAAGATGCGGATAGTTGATCAACATGTTGCGCGGCAAATCGATGATCGTCGCCTCGAACGCCGCGCGGAGTTCCTCCTGAAGCTGGAAGAAGGCGGTACCGTCCGTCATCACCGGGCTGCTGATGGGCGCTTCGGCCGATAGTAGAGAGAGCTTTTCGTTCGCCTTGATCATGGCGCGTTCGATGAACAAGCCGTCGATGCGGCTGGGATTGTCGATGGCATCGGTCAGGCCCCGGCCCGGCTCCAGATCGAGCGACAAGGCGCCCGTGCCGAAGTGCACGTCGAGATCGAGCAGGGCTGTCAGGCGGCCTATCCGATCGCTCAAAAGCCAGGCAAGCGAGACTGCGATGCTGGAGGCCCCTACGCCGCCGCGCACGCCGATTACGGCGGTCGAGACATGGCTGTGCGCACCGCTTTCATCCTCGGGCTTGGGCGCGATGAGCATGGCCTGCGCCTGCGTCAATGTATCGCGCACCGCGTCCGGAGACAGGGGCTTGAGCATATAATCGTGCAGACCGCTGACCATCAGATCGCGGTACAAGCGCACATCGTTGATCTGGCCAACCGCGATGACCACAGTGCCGGGCTCGCACACTTCTGCCAGACCGTTGATATCGTTAAGCGGATCGCCCGATTCCGAGAGGTCGACGAGCAGGATGTTCGGACTGGCCGAAACTGACAGCGTCTGGATGGCATTGCGCAGGCCGCCTTTGCTTACTTTTTCCGGAGCCCAGCCCATGTCATCGCAAACCGAGCGGACGATGTCGAAGGTGTTGTCGTCGCAGACGAAGGCGCTGAACGGTTCGCGCTGGCTCGCGCCCGCTTTCCAGGCAGCATTCATTTCGGCTCTCCCGTTTTGGCGCGATAGGCCTCGACCGAGCCGACGCCGCGCGTACTGTCATGCGCGTGGGCATCCTGACCGCGGACCAGATCTTCCGGATCGGCCACCATGGCGGCCAGATTGCTGTTGATGGCGCAGCCGTAATTGCTGTGGTTGCCTCCGTTATAGTTCGCCTCGGATTTCTTGCTCCAGTCCGGGCAATTTGGCACCGAAGCCGCAGAGCGGGTCAGCACCACGCGGACCGTTCCGGGGATCACCGCGCCTTGCGTAACGGGCGCCGTATCCAAATATTGCGCGTCATATTGCGCCGCGACGCTGGTGACTGCTGCACGGATCGCGCCATCGCCGTAGGTCGATCCGTAATCGATCGCCACGCGGTCGCCATAGCCTGCGCCCAGTGCGCCCATCCATTCGTTCAGACGTGCGCGCTCACCGGTCGGAAGACCGCCGCCACTCGCATTCAGATCGATGACATAGGTTGCACGCGACACGACCGGCTGATGCACAGAATACATCGTGCGGTTGTCCATTGTGCCGCTGCACGAAGCCACGGCCAAGCCGATGGCAGCGATACCGAATTTGGCAATGTTCTGCATGGGATAGATGCCTTTCCGCCGTTGCGCGATTATTCGAAGCTGAAGCCGGGGGCCGCGCCGCCGGATGCCTTGTCGGGGGCGGCGGCCGCTCGCCCGTTGGCATCGCCCGGCTGGTCGGCCGCGCCGATGACGGGGCCGGTATTTTCGCTCGGCGCGATTGAGGGCATCGGACGGGTTGCGCCCGATACGCCGTCGCTCTGCCGGTTCAGCAGCAGGCGCTGGGCGTCGTTGGGGCTTTGATAGCCGTCGGTGGGTAGGACGATCTCGTGGTCGGACACCGGCTCCACGAGATAAGGCGTGACGATAATCATCAGCTCGGTTTCGTTGCGCTTCCATCCGTTCGACTTGAACAAATTGCCCAGGATCGGGATGTCACCCGCGCCTGGCAGCTTCTCCACAGAACTGGTGGAGGAATTGCTGAGCAGCCCGGCGATCATGAAACTCTGCCCGGAGCCGAGCTCCACCGTGGTTTCGGCGCGCCGGGTGATGATGGCCGGGATTTCGGTGCCTCCAAATCGGACCGCGCCGACGCTGGAAATATCCGAGACCTCGGGGCGCACGCGTAGCGAAATGCGGCCGTTGGCAAGGACCGTGGGCGTGTATTGCAGCTGCACGCCGTAATTACGAAACTCAATCGTCGTGGCGCCGAGGCCGTTTGCAATCGGGATCGGGAACTCGCCGCCGGCCAGAAACTCGGCTGTCTCACCCGATACGGTGGTCAGGTTCGGCTCGGCCAGGGTAGAGATGAGCCCTGCACGCTCTGACAGATCGAAAGCCGCGGCGATGTCGAGGCCGAACAACTTGCCTGCCGCCTGCAGCATATTGGTGCCGGCGGGTGCCTTGAAGTCATAGCTGGAGCCGCCGGTGACGAACTGGCCTGTCGCCGGATTGAACGGCAGGCTGATACTGCCGGCTGGCAGGCCGAACATTGTCGATGCGTCCAGCTTGGGGAGGCTGGATGTGTCCAACGAATTGCCAATATTGACGAAATTCTGTCCTCGGGTCACTCCAAATAGGAAACCGCCGGTGGAATCGCGCGTTGCCAGATTGCCATTGATCTCCTTTGCCAGCGATCGACTGACTTCAGCGATGCGTACGCGCAACATCACCTGCAGCGGGGTAGCGGTGCGTACGCGGCTCACCACTTTGGTGTCGGGACCAACGAGCGCTTCCAGGATGCGCTGCGCCTCGGCCGCATCCTCGGGATTGGCCACCGTGCCCGTGAGCAGTGTGACGCCGTTCATGCTGGTGGTTACCAGCTTGGCATCCGGCATAGCCAGTTGCAGCATCTGATCGAGCGTCTCGATATTGTTGCCGATGCGCACGATGGCGCTGTAAACCGTCTTGCCCGCGCCGTCGGTGGCATAAACCGTGGTCTCACCGGGCTTCTTGCCGAACAGATAGAGCTGACGCGGGCTGGTCACCTGCACGTCGGCGATCTCGGGATCGGCGACGAAAATATCCGTAATTGCGGCGGGCAGCTTGATCTGCTCGCCACGGCCAACCGAGATGGTGACGGTCTGGCCGGGGCGGTCCGTACGCGTCTGCGCGGCGGCCGGAGCCGGTGCCAGCAAGGCAGGCGTGCCCAGGGCAAACGCGGTGAGCGCTATCAGCGCCGAACCGGAATTCATGCGAAGGATGCGATTCATCTTCTTATCTCCGGTCGAACTGGACGGAATTGACGGTCTGGCCGCGGGCGACGCGTACCGTCGGTCCCTGAGCCTCCTTGACCTCGGCCGCCGTCTGCTGGGCGACCACCTTTTCGGGCGGCGCCTTCTGCGCGGGGATGCTGCGGCGCTGAAAGCGCGATACGTCTCCGCCGGTCGAATAGGTGGATTTGCCGTCGATCGGGCGCTGGGCCAGACTGCGCAGCATGCGCTCTTCCTCTTCGGGGTCTTTGGTGCTGGGTACTTTGATCGCCCCCGAAGCGATGGCTTCTTCCAGATCGACCGAGCTGTCGGCCAGCGATCGCAGCGACAGGCTGATGGTGCCGATGGTCTGGGCGACGGTGATCTTCTCCGCGATACGCGGCGTGGCTTCCAGAGTTACCAGCTGGTAGGCGGACGGAATGGTCTTGCCCTTCTCGTCGACTTCCGGGGTGGTGCGCTGATCGGTGGCCAAGACGCGCAAATTGCGCAGCACCGTCTCCGACACGCGCAGCGGATTGTTCGCCGATCCTTCGATCTGGACACCCTCGACATTTTGCGTGAGTACAACGTCGACCCGGTCGCCCGGGAAGATAAAGCCGGCGACACCGGTCAAGCCGGATACGGGAACCGTCACGGCGCGCATGCCGGGGCCGAGGGCGGCGGCCAGAAACCCGCGATCGCCGGGAGCGACCAAGGCACCCTGCGTGATCGGTTCACCGGCGGTGATGGCGTGGCGCACCACGGTGCCGGGAAGCTTGGTGACGTCCGCGTTGCCGGGCGCGCCTTCGACATAATAGGCTTCCTGCACCATCTCGGCAGGCCAGGGCTGATAGCGGAAACTGTCCGCGGTGATTATGGTACCCACCGGCATAGCGCGGGTGGCGACCAGGACTTTGGGACCCATGGGCGCGGCTGCGGCCTCGGCCGCGGGTGCGGTGCCGCCGCTGAACAGGCTGCGCGCCATGAACGCGGCAACCGCTGCGATCATCAACGCTCCGACGAGCAAAATGAGTTTTCTCTTGTCCATGACGCCCCTAGTCTCCCTGACGGTCCTGCTTGGTCAGCGGGCACCCTTCAGCCAAAATGGTTAAAATAGCGTTCACTGCAGGCCCACAGACCCGCCAGCGCAATGGCCACGCCGTAGGGGATTCGGGCCGGGCCGGGCCGCTGACGCTGGCGGTGTTCGAACCAGAAGATCAACGTAACGACAGCGCCCAGGATCGTGGCATAGAGCAGCATACGCGTGGTGAGCTCCCAGTCGAACCACAGCGCCAGAGCGGTGAACAGCTTGACGTCCCCCCCGCCCATTGCGCGCAGGTAAAAGAAGATCGAAAAGATCAGAAACACCATGCCGGCCACGATCAGATGGGAAACCATGTCGGGCCAGATCGGTTCACCTGAGGCCAGCCA
>JBBSUT010000145.1:0-5977 GCA_038234155.1 Sphingomonadales bacterium
AGACGGCGATAGCGGTGCTGTACGGACAGGTGCAGCGCCAGGCCGCCATGCTCAGTTTCATCGACGTGTTCTATTTCCTGATGACAATCGTGATCGTGGCGTCGCCGCTCGTCTTCCTCATGCGATCGCCCAAAAAGGGAACCAGTCCCCAAGGAGCCGGACATTGACCCATCGTGCCAAATTTGCCGCCATCGGCGTGCTGCTGCTCGCCGGATGCACGGTGGGGCCAAATTATGCCCCGCCCGAAATGGCGGTGCCCGCCGCATTTTCCGGCCCGGAACCCAGCGGCGCGGCGATCGACCCGGCAATCTGGTGGACCGCTTATGACGATCCGCAGCTGACCGCCCTCATTACGCGTGCGCTGACGGGCAATCCGGACATCGCCATTGCGGCCTCCCGCGTGAACCAGGCGCGGCTGCAGGAAATCGGCGCGCGCGCCCGCGGCCTGCCGACCATCGGCGCCGCCGCGAACGCCACGCATATCGAATTCAGCAAAAACGCCGGGCTTTCGAGCATCGCTCGCGCCTTTTCTGGCGGCGGCGGAGCGGCTGGCGGGGGGGGCAGTGGTGGAGGCGCCAGCGGGAGCACCGGCGGCGTCGCGTTGCCGGGCAGCGGCATCACCACCTTTGCCGCCGGCTTCGATGCCAGCTGGGAACTCGATCTGTTCGGCGGGGCGCGGCGCGGCACCGAGGCGGCGGTGGCACGCACCGACGCGTTGGTGTGGAACGGGCGCGACGCTGCGGTGGTGCTGGCAGCCGAAGTCGCGCAAGCTTATTTTGCGCTGCGGTTTGACGATCAGCAGGCGCAGGTCATCGCCGCGCAGATCGCCGCGCAGCAGCGCATTGCGGCGATTGCCGATCATAACGCCGATGTCGGGCTGATCCCGCGGATCGACGCGATCAACGCGCGTCAACAGCTGACCGCCGACCGGGCACGGATCGGGCCGGTGCAGGCGGACATGGCGGTGCGCCGCCACGCCATCGCGCTGTTGTCCGGCCTGGAACCGGGCGCGCTGGATGCGGAGTTGGGCAGTTTTGCCGCGCCGCTGGTGGCCGCGCCGCTGATCCCGGCCGGCCTGCCGTCCGATCTGCTGCGCCGCCGCCCGGACGTGCGCGCTGCCGAGCGTTTTCTGGCAGCCAGCACCGCCGATATCGGGGTGGCCGTAGCGGACCTCTATCCCAAGTTCAGCCTGACCGGCATCGCGCAGCTGATTTCCACCGGCCTGTCCTCGCTCCTCAGTACGGACAGCTTGCAACTGACAGGCAGCAGCGCGGTCAGCTTTCCGCTGCTCGATTTTGGCAGGCGCAAGGCGGCGGTCGGCGTGCAGAAAGCGGCGCGCGATCAGGCCTATCTCGATTATCGCAAAGCGGTGCTGGGCGCGTTGCGCGATGTGGAGGATCCGCTCGCGGCGATCGACGGGGAGCGCCGCCGTAACGGCGCGCTGGCGCAGGCAGTGGTCGATGCGCAGGCCAACGCAAGGGTATTCGAGGCGCGGTTCGCAGCCGGGTTCGTGGCAGAGGACGATGTGCTGACAGCGCGCGATGCCCTGCTGCGCGCACGCGAACAGCTGGCCGGCAGCGACGCGCAGCTGCGCCAGTCCACGATCTCGCTGTTCAAGGCGCTTGGCGGCGGCTGGGAAGGCACACAGCCGGACGCCGACCGTAACATGATACCGAAGCCGGACGGAACGGCGGTCCCCGCCCGCGGCTGACGGAAACGGGAGCCAAAAGCATAGTAATGGAATAGAAGCGGATCATGGCGTCCTTCTCGTACATCAAGGAAAATCTGGTTCTGTTTGGCGCGCTGGGCGCCAATCTGGGCATTGCTGTGGCCAAATTCGTGGCGGCGAGCATCACCGGCTCCTCCTCGATGCTGTCCGAAGGCTTCCATTCCGTCGTCGACAGCACCAATCAGGTGCTGCTGCTCTACGGGGAGCATCGGGCCAAACGTCCGCCGGACAAACAGCATCCTTTTGGATACGGCCGGGAACTGTATTTCTGGGCATTTGTGGTGGCGATCATGATCTTTGCGGTAGGCGCGGGCCTGTCGATGTACGAAGGTTATATCCACTATATCGATCCTGAGAAACTGAGCGATCCCACCATCAACTATGCCGTGCTCGGTATCGCCTTTCTGCTCGAGGGGACCAGCTGGTCCATCGCGATGCGCGAATTCGCCAAGGCCAAGGGGGACAGCGGCTGGTGGCAGGCAGTGCGCGATTCCAAGGATCCTTCGGTGTTTATCGTGTTGTTTGAGGACTCGGCCGCGCTGGCAGGCCTGATCGTTGCCGGGCTGGGCATCTGGTCGAGCCATTATTTCGGCCTGGCCAAGCTGGACGGGGTCGCGTCCATAGTAATCGGCTTCATACTCGCTGCGGTCTCGACGTTGCTGGCGCGCGAGGCAAAGGGCCTGTTGATTGGGGAGCGGGCCGAGCCGAGGGTGGTGAAGACGGTGCGCGATCACGCGCTGAGCCAGCACTGGATTACGCGGATAAACCATGTGCGCACCGTCCACACCGCACCCAATCAGGTATTCGTGGCGATCAGTGCGGATTTCGAGGATTCGCTGACCATGGGTGAGGGGGAAAAGCTGATCGAGCAGTTGGAGAGTGAGCTGAAGGAAAAGCTGCCCGAAATCATGTCGATCTACATCCGGCCCGAGCGCCAGGAGGATGCCGCGCCGTTGCACGAAACCAACAGCGAGCATGACGGCTGATCGGCCGGAACACTCCCGGCACCCCGCCGCAAGCCCGCCTCAGGTCAGGCGCTTCTTTTCCAGCTTCCGCGCCAGTGTGCGGCGGTGCATGCCCAACCGCCGGGCGGTTTCGGAGATGTTGAAATCGGTCTCGGCCAGCACTTCGTTGATTCTTTCCCATTCCATCGTCTTGATTGAGGTGGGACGGCCTGTGATCGGCGCTGCCGCATCGCCGCCGGTTTGCCCAAAGGCCGCCTCGATCTCGTCCGTATTGGCGGGCTTGGCCAAATAAGACGTGGCGCCCAGCTTGATTGCCTGCACGGCGGTGGCGATGCTGGCATAGCCAGTCAGCACGATGATGACTGTTTGCGGATCATGCGCATGCAGCGTTTCCACGCAGCCAAGGCCCGATGCCTGCGCCAGCTTCAGATCGACAACCGCATAGCGCGGCGTGCGCGCGGCCAGGACGGCGTCCACCTCGGCCGGGCTGGGTGCCAGTATTGCTTCGTAACCGCGCCGCTCGAACGAGCGCTGCAACGTCCGCGCGAACACCGCGTCATCCTCAACGATCAGCAGCAGCGGCTTGTCCGGCATCCTGTTCCCCCAGTCGTATCGCATCAAGCGGCAGGCGCAGCCGGACATTTGCGCCGACGCCGCCCTTCGCATTGCGCGCGGTGAGCGATCCGCCCAGCTTGCGTGCCACATTGCCCACGAGAAAAAGCCCCAGGCCCCGGCCCGGTTCCGTCTTGGCGCTGTTATAGGGCTTGCCCAGGTTTGCCAGCTGCACCGCCGGAAAGCCCGGCCCCTGGTCGCGGACCGACAGCGAGAGGCCGTCCTCGCGGCGGGTCAGCCGCACGTCGATACGCTCAGGCGATACCTCGGCGGCATTGTCGAGCAGGTTGAACACGGCTTGCTGGAGCACCAGATCCGACGCGATCGGAACGTCTGGCCCGAACTCGTCGCTATAGTGCAAATGCGCAAAGCCGCGCGCGTCAGCCCAGTCAGCCACGATCCGATCGAACAGCGCGCGCACGGTGGTGGCGTCCGATCGCTCGCCGCGCGCGTCACCGCTGGACAGCAGGATGCTGGTGACGATCGCCTTGCAGCGCTGCACCTCGGCCTGCATGTCGGCCACGTCGCGCAGCAACTCGGGATCGTCCGCAATCGCGTTCATATGCCGCCAGTCGCCCAGGATCACGCTGAGCGAGGCGAGCGGCGTTCCCAGTTCGTGCGCCGCGCCCGATGCGAGCATGCCGATGCGCACGATATGGTCCTCTTCGATCGCTTGGCGCCGGATCGCATCGAGATGCGCATCCTGCGCGCGCAGATTTCCGTTGATGCGCGTCACGAACATGACCAGCAAAACCGCTACCAGCGCGAAACAAACCCACATTCCCTTGATATGCAATGCGAACAGATCGGTCACAAAGCTGGGGGGCAGGACGATGGGCCGATAAAAGACGGTGAGCAGGGCAAAGGCGATGCTGGTGGCCACCACCAGCGCCCAGCTCGACCAGCGATCCAGGAGCACCGATCCCAGCACCACCTGCAGCAGGAACAGCGATACGAACGGATTGCTCGCCCCGCCGCTCCAGTAGAGCTGCGCCGACAGCGCGGCAACGTCGAGCAGCAGCGCGCCCAGCAGCGCGCCGTTGCGAATGGTGCCGCTGCGCCGAACCAGGGGCAGGCTGAGCAGATTGAGGGCGATCAGGCCGACAAGCACACCCAGCATCGGCGCCAGCGGCAGTGCAATGCCGAAGGTGAAGCGGGTGAGCAGGATAGTCGCGAGCTGGCCGGCGACAGCCAGCCAGCGCAGCTGGATGAGCTGCAGCAAATTCTCGCGCCCCGCGCTTTGCCCCGACGTCTCGCCCAGCGCCGGGCCAACCGGCGATGCGCGCACCAGCGGCGCCGTCATGCGGCGGCGCGCTCGCGGCGTGGCTGGCGGATCAAGAACAGGAGGGCGGCGGCGGCCATGGCGGCCAGGATATACCATGTTATGGCATAGACGAGGTGATTGTTTGGAAATTGCACCACGGTGAGCCCGGCGATCGGCTGGCCGGTAACTTGGCCGGTAACTTGGCCGGAGTCTTGGCCGGGGTTATGTCCGAAGTTAGGGACGTTGGTCTGTCCGGTGGCTTCGGCATCGATGAAATAGGGTGCCACGCCGGCCAGTCCGCGCTTTGCGGCAATGGCGGGCACATCGCGCGAATACCAGCGATCGGCGGCGGGATCGTTGTCGCGCAGGAAGCCCCCTCCCGGTTCGCTGATGCGCAGCAGCCCGGTCACGATCTGCACGCCGGTCGGCACGGGCGGAGCCGCGCGGGTCGGCACGAACCCGCGGTTGATAAGGATGATGAGCCCCCCCCTGGTGCGCAGCGGGGAGAGCACCCAATAGCCTGATCCGCGCGCCGTGGCGGCCTGTGCCAGGCTGGAGGCACCTGCAATATAGCGGCCGCGGGCGGTAACCCTGGTGTAGGCCGCGCCTTCATCCGACAAGCTGGCTGGCGCGGGGACCGAGGCGGCGTGAATACGCGCGTCAACTTGCGCGATCAGGGCCTCCTTCCAGGCCAGCCGCTGCACCTGCCAGGTGCCAAGCCCGAGCAGCACCGCTATGACGAGCAGCCCCGCGATCAGCGCGAGCGGGCGGCGCAGCGCGGCCATCACATATCGCTCATCGCCTGCACCGGCATCATGTTCTCGTTCATATGATACATAACCCACAGCGATCCGCTGAGCGCAATGGCGACGATCACAACGGTAAAGATCAGCGCCATGATCGACCAGCCGCCCTCTGCCCGCCGGTTCATGTGCAGGAAGTAGATCATGTGCACCACCATCTGCACCGCGGCAAACAGCATGATAATCAGCGCGGTGGCTTGCGTGGTCAAGGGCCGCGTCATGACCAGCCAGAAGGGGATGGCGGTGAGGATTACCGACAGGCCAAAGCCGATCATATAGCCTTTTTGCGAGCCGTGGCTTTCCTCATGCTCCAACGCGTGATCGTGGTTGTGATCGCTGTGCGCGGCGTGGCCCTGCGCGTGCGCGGTGGTGCTCATCGCAACATTCCCATCAGATAGACAAAGGTGAAGACGCCGATCCAGATGACGTCGAGAAAGTGCCAGAACAGGCTGAGGCACATCAGCCGCCGCTGGTTGGCGGGTATCAATCCCTTCATGCTGACCTGCACCATCAGCGTTACCAGCCAGACGATGCCAAAGGTGACGTGCAGGCCGTGTGTGCCGACGAGGATGAAGAAGGCAGACAGAAACGCGCTGCGCTGCGG
>JBBSUT010000146.1:0-5849 GCA_038234155.1 Sphingomonadales bacterium
CGCTGGTGGCGGGCGAGGGCAATCGGCGGGGCTCCCCGCAATATGCCGCCGCGCTGCAGGGGTTTGCGGAACGGCGCGGGGCCGCTATCACGCCTGCACCATGACCGATATCCGAACCGACTGGACCCGCGACGAGATCGCCACGATCTTTGAACTTCCCTTCACCGAACTGCTGTTCCGCGCCGCCGAAACGCACCGCGCGCATCACGCCGCGGGCGAGGTGCAATTGTGCACATTGCTGTCGATCAAGACCGGCGGCTGCCCGGAGGATTGCGGCTATTGCAGCCAGTCGGTCCATGCCGACAGCGGCGTGAAGGCGACCAAGCTGATGGACGTGCGCGCCGTGCTGCAATCGGCCGCGCAGGCCAAGGATAATGGCTCGCAGCGCTTCTGCATGGGCGCGGCCTGGCGCAATCCCAAGGACCGTGACATGCCCGCGATCGTCCAGATCGTGCAGGGCGTGCGCGCCATGGGGCTGGAAACCTGCATGACGCTGGGCATGCTGACGCCGAAACAGGCCGATATGCTGGCCGAGGCGGGGCTCGATTATTATAATCATAATATCGATACCGCGCCGGAGAATTACAGCGCGGTGATTTCCACGCGCAGTTTTGAGGAGCGCATCGAGACGCTAGACAATGTGCGCGGCGCGGGGATCAATGTCTGCTCGGGCGGCATCGTCGGCATGGGCGAAACCCGCGCGCACCGCGTCGGCTTTATCCACGCACTGGCGACGCTGGAGCGGCACCCGGAAAGCGTGCCGGTCAACGCGCTGGTGCCAGTCAAGGGCACCGTGCTGGGCGATATGCTGGCGGACACGCCGCTCGCCAAGATTGACGATATCGAATTCGTCCGCACCGTGGCCGCCGCTCGCATCACTATGCCGCTGAGCATGGTGCGGCTGAGCGCAGGCCGCGAGAGCATGAGCGAGGCCACGCAGGCGCTGTGCTTCATGGCGGGCGCGAACTCGATCTTCACGGGCGACAAGCTGCTGACCGCGGCCAATGCTGGAGATGATGCGGATGCGGCGATGCTGCAGCGGCTCGGGCTGAAGCCGATGGTGAGTGAAGAGCCAATGCGGGCTTGCAAGGCGATGGAGGCAGCGGAGTGAAAGCAAAACGCGTGATTGCATTGTTGCTGACTTTGCTCGCAATCGCCTTTTGGCTCTCGGTGGGCTTCTATTTCAGCACTGGCACGATCATGATTGGGCTCAACACGATCAACGTAAATGCACGGTGGGCACCCCTTGGCGGTCTGCTGATAACCCTTGCCGGAATAGCGCTTTCAATTTGGACGCTTCGGCGTTGGAGCAAGTAATGTTCAAAAAAATCCTGATCGCCAATCGCGGCGAAATCGCGTGCCGCGTCATGCGGTCGGCCAAGAAAATGGGCATCGCTACCGTTGCGGTTTATTCGGATGCCGATGCGCGCTCTCCGCATGTTGAAATGGCGGACGAGGCGGTGCATCTCGGTCCTCCGCCCGCCGCAGAATCCTATCTGCTCGCCGATAAAATCATTCAGGCGGCTAAGGACACCGGCGCCGATGCGATTCATCCGGGCTATGGTTTCCTCTCGGAGCGCGAGAGTTTTGCCAAGGCCTGCGCCGAGGCTGGCATCGCCTTTATCGGCCCGCCCGCCAATGCCATCGCGGCGATGGGCGACAAGATCGAGAGCAAGAAGCTGGCGCGCGAGGCCGGGGTCAACACCGTACCAGGCTCCGAAGGCGCGATCGATACCACCGAGAACGCGCTGATATCGGCCAATGACATCGGCTATCCGGTGATGATGAAGGCCAGCGCGGGCGGCGGCGGCAAGGGCATGCGGCTTGCCTGGAACGACACCGATGTGCGCGAGGGCTTCGAGGCGACCAAGCGCGAGGGGCTCGCCAGCTTCGGCGACGACCGCGTGTTCATCGAAAAATTCATCGAACAGCCGCGCCATATCGAAATCCAGATCCTCGGCGACCAGCAGGGCAATATCGTCTATCTCGGCGAACGCGAATGCTCGATCCAGCGGCGTCACCAAAAGGTGGTGGAGGAAGCGCCATCGCCATTCGTTTCGCCCGAAATGCGTAAACGCATGGGCGAGCAGGCCGTCGCTCTTGCCCGCGCGGTGGGCTATTACAGCGCGGGCACGGTCGAGCTGATCGTGTCAGGCAGCGACACCACCGGCGAAGGTTTCTATTTTCTTGAAATGAACACCCGGCTGCAGGTCGAGCATCCGGTGACCGAATATGTCACCGGCGTCGATCTGGTCGAGCAGATGATCCGCGTCGCCGCAGGCGAGCCGCTGCCGTTCACCCAGGATGATGTCACGCTCACCGGCTGGGCGATGGAAAGCCGGGTTTACGCCGAGGACCCCTATCGCGGGTTTCTTCCGTCGGTCGGGCGGCTGGTGCGCTATAACCCGCCCGAGACCAGCGCCAATGTGCGTGTCGACGACGGCGTGGCAGAGGGCGACGAAGTTTCGATATTCTACGACCCGATGATCGCCAAGCTGATCACCTACGGCAAAGACCGCATCGAGGCGATCGACCATATGATCGACGCGCTAGGCCGGTTCGAGATTTCCGGGCTCGGCCATAATATCGATTTCCTGTCGGCGCTGATGCAGCATGAGCGCTTCCGCTCGGGCGAGATCACCACCAATTTCATCGCCGAGGAATATCCCGACGGGTTCAAAGGCGCGCCCGCCAGCGATGAGCTGCTCCGGCGGCTGGCGGCTGTCGGTGCTTTCGTCGCCACCGCACACGCCGATCGCAATCTGCTGATCGACGGGCAGCTTGGCGGCAAGCTTCAACCTCCGTCCGATTGGCAGGTGAAAATCGCCGACGATATTTTCGATGTCGTCGTGTCCGAGGACGAAGTGACCGTCAACGGAGAGGACACCGGCCTGTCGATGGCCTATTCTCCCGGCGACGCTATGGTCGAGGCCGAATTTGGCGATGATGCGTTCGTCGTTGCCATTGCACCGACCCGCGCGGGCTTCCACTTCAACACACTGGGTGCAACCCACAAGCTTCGCGTCCTGCCAGCCCAGGCGGCGCAACATGTGCGGCATATGATCACGAAAATTCCGCCGGACACCTCAAAGTTGCTGCTGTGCCCGATGCCGGGTCTGCTGGTTTCCCTGCACGTGGGAGAAGGCGATGCGGTGGAGCCTGGCCAACCGCTCGCAACGGTCGAGGCGATGAAGATGGAGAACATCCTTCGCGCCGAGAAGGCAGGCGTTATCGCGAGGATCAATGCTGGCGAAGGCGACAGCCTGGCCGTCGACGAGGTGATACTGGAACTGGAGTGAGATTGGGCCCGCCCTCCCATTATAACGCCATTTTCCGTACCGGCCGAGCTTGTCGAATCCCCGTCTTTTCTACTAAAGCGATGCGCGATGATAGCTGCACAGCCCTTCGAAGAACTCAGGGCGAACGGGGTAGGGGATCGGTTCAATGGCGAGCATTGCTGATGGTGGGGACGGCATCCCGGGTGACCGGCCGGCAGCACCCGACGCAAAGGACATGCGCCTCATCATCAGCGCGTCCTCTGTCGGCACTATTTTTGAATGGTATGATTTCTTTATTTACGGGACGCTGGCGGCCAGCGGGATCATCGGGCGCGTGTTTTTCCCCAGTGGCAACGAGACACTGCAGACGCTGCTCGCCTGGGCCGGGTTCGCGGTGGGGTTTGGCTTTCGACCGCTCGGCGCCATTCTGTTCGGTTATCTGGGCGACAAGATGGGGCGCAAGGCCACGTTCCTGATCACGATCACGGTCATGGGAATTGCCACTGCAGGGGTCGGCCTGATTCCGTCGGCGAATTCGATCGGCCTGGCCGCCCCGTTACTGATCATCCTGCTGCGGATCGCGCAAGGTCTCGCACTCGGCGGCGAATATGGCGGCGCGGCGATCTATGTCGCGGAGCATGCACCGGAGAAGAAGCGCGGGTTTTACACCAGCTTCATCCAAGCCAGCGTACCGGGCGGTTTTATCCTCAGCCTGCTCGTGGTGCTGGGCGTTAAAGCGCTGCTCCCGGCAGCCGTTTGGGAAGCATGGGGCTGGCGCGTCCCGTTCCTATTGTCACTGCTGTTACTCGCCATTTCGCTGTGGATGCGGCTCAAGCTCTCCGAAAGCCCGGTATTCAAAAAAATGAAGGCAGCCGGCGAGCTGGCGGGCAATCCGTTTGTCGAAAGCTTCACCTATCCCGGCAACAAGAAGCGTATCTTTGTGGCGTTGTTCGGCCTGTCGGCGGGGCTGACGGTTATCTGGTACACCGCTTATTTCAGCAGTCTGAGTTTTCTGAAAGGTCCGATGCGCATCGACGGGACGGCAGCTGAGATCATCGTGGGCATCGGCGCCACGCTCGGCCTGTTCTGGTTCCTGCTGTTCGGCCGACTGAGCGACAAAATCGGCCGGAAGAAGCCGATCATGTGGGGCTATGGTCTCACTTTGCTGCTGCTGTTTCCGATCTTTTGGGGGATCGGCGCTGTAGCCAACCCCGGGCTGACCGATAGCTTCGCCCGCGCTCCCATCGTCGTCAGCGGGCCGGATTGTTCGTATAACCCCTTCGCATCCGAACAGGGCAGCGCCTGTGGGCAGTTGCTTGGCGACCTGTCTGCGCGGGGCGTCGATTATAAACTGGTCCCGGGCGCGGTGCTGACTCTCGCGGTCGGGCCCCAGGTCGTGGCCGCGTTTGACAAGGAAGGCATCGATGCCGCGCTCGCCGATGCAGGCTATGATTTCACGCCCGTGGTCCCGTCGACTGGCGCAATCGTGATTATCATTGCCATGCTGATGCTACTCGGCGGACTGTCGGGGGCGACCTACGGTCCGATGGCGGCACTGCTCACCGAGATGTTTCCCCCGAAAATCCGCTATAGCTCCATGTCGATCCCCTATCATTTTGGCACCGGTTATTTCGGTGGCTTCCTGCCGCTGATCGCGGCCGCCATCATCGCTACCACCGGCGATCCCTATTCCGGGCTCTGGTACAGCTGGGGCGTGACGCTGATGGCGTTCGTCGTCACATGGTGGGGATTGCCGACCACGTTGCCCGAATGGTCGACCGAGAAAGCGGCTTGACCGGGCCGATCGACGTTTCGAAGATACCGTCACCGTTGCGGCTGCGGCTCGACGGCGCGGCGCTGGTTCAAAACTGGCGAACGCTGGATTCGATGAGCGGCTCTGCGGCAGCGGGCGCAGCGGTCAAAGCCGATGGCTATGGGCTGGGCGCCCGGGACGTCGTGCAAAGGCTGCACGGCGCCGGATGCCGAGATTTTTTTGTGGCGCATTGGCGCGAGGCTGCCGAGATCGCCGATCTCGTGCCGCCCGATCGCATCTCGGTCCTCAACGGAATCCTGCCAGAAGAAATAGCCGCCGCGCGGAAAATCGGCGCAAAACCCGTGATCAACAGCTTGGCACAATGGCAAACGTGGCAGACCAATGGCGGCGGACGCTGCGACATCATGTTTGATAGCGGAATGAACCGGCTCGGTATCGAGGACGCCCTTGCGGGAGATGTCGCCGCGATGGCGCGCGATGTGGACATCGTCATGAGCCATCTGGCCTCGGCAGACGAGGACGTTCCCCAGAACGCCGACCAACTGGCGCGGTTTCGCACGGTCGCCTGTCATTTCCCCGCCGCCCGCAAAAGTCTGGCGAACAGCGCCGGCATTGCGCTCGGGGCAGATTATCATTTCGATCTGACACGCCCTGGTCTTTCGCTCTACGGCGGCGTGCAGCGACCCGAATTGGAGGGCCGCATTGCCCAAGTCGCCTTCCCTGAAGCACGCGTCCTGCAGGTCCGCCAGCTAAAAGTCGGAGACAAAGTCGGCTACAACGCCACCTTCATCGCCGAG
>JBBSUT010000147.1:0-5805 GCA_038234155.1 Sphingomonadales bacterium
ATTGCCCCTGCTTCCGGCTGAGCTCCTTCATCGCATCGTCTAGCCCGTTCAGCGTCAGCGGGTACATGCGGTCGTCCATCATCTCGCGGACCATCTTCACACTCTGCGAATAGCCCCACTGCTTCTCGGGCACCGGATTGATCCAGGCGGTGGCGGGATAGGTGCCCGTCAGCCGGTGGAGCCAGACCGCGCCGGCCTCTTCGTTGAAATGCTCGACCGAGCCGCCGGGATGGCTGAGTTCATACGGGCTCATCGATGCGTCGCCGACGATGATCACTTTATAGTCATGGCCATATTTGTGGAGGATGTCCCACATCGGCGTGCGCTCGGCGAAGCGGCGGCGGTTGTCCTTCCACACGCCCTCGTACAGGCAATTGTGGAAATAGAAGAATTCGAGATTCTTGAACTCGCTGGTGGCCGCGCTGAACAGCTCTTCGGTGAGTTTTACGAACGGGTCCATCGATCCGCCAACGTCGAGGAACAGCAACAGCTTCACCACATTGTGCCGCTCGGGCCGCATGCGGATGTCAAGCCAGCCCTGTTTGGCCGTTCCCTCGATGGTCGCGTCGAGATCGAGCTCTTCGGCTGCGCCTTCGCGTGCGAAACGGCGCAGGCGGCGCAGCGCCACCTTGATGTTGCGCGTGCCCAGTTCGCGCGTGTTGTCGAGATTCTTGAACTCGCGCTTGTCCCAGACTTTCACCGCCTTTTTGTGTTTGCTCTGGCCGCCGATGCGCACGCCCTCGGGGTTGTAGCCCGAATTGCCGTAAGGGGACGTGCCGCCGGTACCGACCCATTTGCTGCCGCCCTGGTGGCGCTCATTCTGCTCCTCCAGGCGTTTTTTTAGTGTCTCCATCAGCGCGTCCCAGTCGCCGATCTTCTCGATCGCGGCCATTTCCTCGGGCGTCAGATATTTTTCCGCCACCGCCTTCAGCCAGTCGAGCGGTACATCCTGCTGCTCGGTGCCATAGCTTGTCTCCAGCCCCTTGAAGACCTTTGCGAACACCTGATCGAACCGGTCCAGCTTGCCCTCGTCCTTCACCAGCGTGGCGCGGGCGAGATAGTAGAAATCCTCGGGCTTGCGATCGATCACATCGCGGTCCAGCGCCTCGAGCAACAGCAGATGCTCCTTCAGCGTCACGCCGATCCCGGCGCTGCGCAGCTCATCCATGAAACTGAAGAACATCGGCTGACTTTCTCGATTAAGTTTACGCGGCGCTAACCATCGTGCCGCTACCACAGGTGCGACCATCGAAGGATCGATACCAGTGAAACACGACATCATCCAGACCGCCAGCAACGCAGCGTTGCAACTTATTCCCGAAAGCTGCGGCGAAGTGACCGTCGGCTGCAGCGATGTCGCGGGCATCCTGCTGGCGGTGATCGCATCGTCCGAACGATTGCGCCGCGAACATGGCGCGCTGGTCGATACCGTGAGCGCGCTGGAAGCCGATCAGCGCCAGGTGGTCGATGCCAGCGACGAGGCGCGGATGCTGTCCGATCGCGCGCGCCAGCGGCTGGCCGAGGGCACCGACCTCATCCGCAGCTCGCTGGATCATGTGAACGGGCTGCTCGCGCTGGTCGAAGCGCTGAGCCAGCACGTGACCAGCTTCGCGTCGGCGATGGATCAGGTCAAGCGCAGCTCGCAGACCATCGACGATATCGCGCGCACCACCAACATGCTGGCGCTCAACGCCGCCATCGAGGCGGAGAAAGCTGGCGAGGCGGGCCGCACCTTCGCCGTGGTGGCGAGCGAGGTAAAGGAACTGGCCCGCGGCACCCGCGCCGCGACCGACGAGATCGCCCGGACGGTCGGATCGCTGGGGCAGGAGGCCGAACAGGTGATCGCCAAGATCGAGCATGGCAGCAAATCGAGCGGCGCCGTGCAACGATCGATAGGGGAGATCGAACGCACGCTGTCGGGCGTGTCGGAACTGGTGCAGGAGGTCGATCGGCAAAATGACGACATCGTGCGCGCGGCCGGCACGATTTCCAGCCAGGTCGGCAATATCAGCGCGGTGCTCGATCGGTTCGATAGTGCGGTGGGTGAGAATAACGACAAGCTGGCCGCGGCGCATGACCGCGTCGAACGACTGGAAATGACCGCGAACGATATGTTCGACCGGATCGTAAAGGCCGATCTGGCGCCGGCCGATCGCGCCATGGTGGCGCGCGCGCTGGATGCGGCGGCCGAGGCGGTCAAATTGGCGGAAGCCGCAATGCAGGACGGCGATCTGGCGCAAGCTGCGCTGTTCGATACGGATTATCGGCCGGTGACCGGGAGCAATCCCGAACGTTTCCGCACAGCGCTGAGCGACTGGGCGGACCGGCATTGGCGCCCGCTGCTGGACCGGGTGGCGCAGACTTCCGGACAGATTATGGCGGCCGCCTGCACCGATCGTAACGGCTTCCTGCCGACGCATGTGACGGAGCGTTCGCGCGCACCAATCGGGGACGTGGTCCACGATACCGAATGGTGCCGCAACGGCCGCATCATCCTCTATGCCGCCGACCGCAAGGCCAAGAGCTGCGACGCGCCCTACACGATGGCGGTGTATCGACAGGAGGGCGACGGACGCGAGTACAAGGTGATGCGCAACGTGTACGTTCCGCTTGTCATCAATGGCCGGCGCTGGGGCGATTTCGAGGTTGCTTATATCCTGGAAAAGGGCAGCCACGGCCAGTCGTTCATACCAATCCGGTGATAACGGCGTTTCAGCTGGCCCACGTCAGCTGCCTTGCTTCAGTTGCCCGGGCGGCGGGCCATGAATGCCAGCCGTTCGAACAGCATGATGTCCTGCTCGTTTTTCAGCAGCGCACCGTGCAGCGGCGGGATGGCCTTGGTCGGGTCCTTGTTCTGCAACACCTCGAGCGGCATGTCCTCGTGCAGGATCAGCTTCAGCCAGTCGAGCAGCTCGGATGTGGACGGCTTCTTCTTCAGGCCGGGCACGTCGCGCACCTCGTAGAAAATATCCATCGCCTTGCTGACCAGGATCTTCTGGATATCCGGAAAATGCACGTCGATGATCGCCTGCATCGTCGCGCGGTCGGGAAATTTGATATAGTGGAAGAAGCAGCGGCGCAGGAATGCGTCGGGCAGCTCCTTTTCATTGTTCGAGGTGATGATGACGATCGGGCGATCCTGCGCCTTGACGGTCTGCCCGGTCTCATAGACGTGAAACTCCATCCGATCGAGTTCCTGCAACAGATCGTTTGGAAACTCGATATCGGCCTTGTCGATCTCATCGATCAGCAGCACGGGCAGCTCGGGCGCGGTGAACGCATCCCACAGCTTGCCGCGCCGGATATAGTTGGAAATGTCGTGGACGCGCTCCTCGCCCAGCTGGCCGTCGCGCAGCCGCGCCACCGCGTCATATTCGTACAGGCCCTGATGGGCCTTGGTGGTGGATTTGATGTTCCATTCGATCAGCGGGGCGCCGATGGCCTTGGCCACTTCGGCGGCCAGCACGGTCTTGCCGGTGCCCGGTTCACCCTTGATCAGCAACGGACGGCGCAGCGTGGCCGCAGCGTTGACCGCAACCTTCAGATCGTCGGTGGCTACATAATCCTTCGTGCCGTCGAAGCGCATGATATCCGTCCTCTATCGAAATCGATTCCCGATCGGACTAGGGCGCGGGGCCGGGCCATGCAAGCCGTGCTTCACGCCTGTTCGGCGCGCAGCCTCGCGCGTGCTGCCAGCAGCCGCCAGACGCCGCGATGCAGCTGGAACATCTGGTCTGCCCCAAACAGAAACGCGCGGGCCGACGCGGGATCGCCGCACAGCCGGTCCGCCAGCGCCAGCGTTTGCGCGGCCGGCGGCAGTTCGCACCAGGGGGGATCGATGCCCAGCCGCAGCGCCAGCGGATCGAGCATATCGCGCAGGGCCGGCCAGTCGATCGCAAAAGCCAGCGCTGCGCCCGCCGCGCAGCCGCGCCGCTCGGATGAGGCCAGCATCTGGAACGATCGGCGCAGTTCGACGGCCGCGGCCTCGCTGCGGTCCTGCGGCGATGCGCCGCTGACAGGGCCGGCCGCCACCGTCATCCGGGTGATGTAGAGCCGTTCGGTGACAAAAGCCTGCGTCGCCTGCACCATCCACGCCCGCGCGGCATCATGAGTGTCATGCGCCGCCGCGTGATCGAGCACGCCCGGTCGGCGGCCGTGCAGCAGGCATAGAAAATGTGCCAGATCGGCCAGTTCGCGCGGCACAGTGCCCGCCTGCAGCGCTTGATAATGGGCGCTGGCGGCGTGCCCGTCGGCGGACCGCAGATCGGCGAGGCGTCTGCCGCCTGCCAGCACCCCGGCTATCGCTCGTTCTGCCGTCACTCGCGCGCCTCTCCTTCAACCGATCGAACGGCAGCGGTGGCTGCATTCGCAAGCGCAATTTAGCCGCGAATGCTGAAGAGGCAGTTACCGCGCACGGCTATGTGGCGCACAGTCACGCGCGCTGGAGAAGTTCGTGGTGGATAGCCTGTGGATTATTGATCCAGAAAACTGCGCATCTTGCGGCTGCGGCTGGGATGCTTGAGCTTGCGCAGCGCCTTCGCCTCGATCTGCCGGATCCGTTCGCGTGTGACCGAGAATTGCTGGCCAACTTCCTCCAGCGTATGATCGGTGTTCATCCCGATGCCGAAACGCATGCGCAGCACGCGCTCCTCACGCGGGGTGAGCGAGGCCAGCACGCGAGTGACGGTTTCCTTGAGGTTCGCCTGGATCGCGGCATCGACGGGGATGACCGCGTTCTTGTCCTCGATGAAATCGCCCAGATGCGAATCCTCCTCGTCGCCAATCGGCGTTTCGAGGCTGATCGGTTCCTTGGCGATCTTCATCACCTTGCGCACTTTTTCCAGCGGCATGGAAAGACGCTCGGCCATCTCCTCCGGCGTCGGCTCGCGGCCCTGCTCGTGCAGGAACTGGCGGCTGGTGCGGACAAGCTTGTTGATCGTCTCGATCATATGCACGGGAATGCGGATCGTGCGTGCCTGATCGGCGATGCTGCGGGTAATCGCCTGCCGGATCCACCAAGTAGCGTAGGTGCTGAACTTGTACCCGCGGCGATATTCAAATTTGTCGACCGCCTTCATCAAGCCAATATTGCCTTCCTGGATCAGATCCAGGAACTGCAGGCCGCGGTTGGTGTATTTCTTGGCGATGGAAATCACCAGGCGCAGGTTCGCCTCGACCATTTCCTTCTTGGCGATGCGCGCCTCGCGCTCGCCTTTCTGCACCATGTTCACGATCCGGCGGAATTCGTTCAGGCTCATGCCGGTGGCGGATGCAATATCGCCGATTTCCACGCGGATACGGTCCACCGCATCCGCTTCATTCTCAACGAACTTCTTCCACTTACGGTCGATACCTGCGACAGTTTCGAGCCAGCTTTCGTCCAGCTCATGCGTCACATACTGGTCGAGGAACTGGCCGCGCGGCACCTTGTGGCGCTCGGCGAGACGCAGCATTTGCCCGCCCAGCGTGGTGAGCCGCCGGTTGAACGCGTACAGCTGGTCGACCAGATATTCGATCTTGGTCGCGTGGAACTGCACCGATTCGACTTCGGCCGTCAGATCCTCGCGCAGCTTGTGGTATTTCTTTTCCTGGCCTGCGTTCAGATCATCGCCGATGCCGAGCGCGGTCATGCGCGCTTCCTGCAGTTTGGAGAATTTGCGGAACAGATCCTCGATCCGCGCGAAACGGATCAGCGCATCGGGCTTGAGCGCCTCTTCCATCTGCGCAAGACTGAGCGTGTTGTCCTCTTCGTCGTCCTCTTCCTCCTGGCGCTTCTTGCGGCGCTGGGCGGACACATCGTCATCG
>JBBSUT010000148.1:0-5788 GCA_038234155.1 Sphingomonadales bacterium
CGGACCTGTTGGATCGGATCGCCCCCCTGGCCGACAAACACCGCCGCGTCACCGCCAGCGATTTGCGCGCGGTCGACCCATGCCATGGCATCAGCCCGGTCCCCGCCCGCCTCGAGCGCGCGTGCCAGGACAAGTGCGGCATAGCTGCCGGGCACAGCCTGTCCGGCCCGCATCGCCTTGGCCGCGCCCTCCGCATCCCCGCCGCGGTACAGCGCGCGCGCCTGTAACGCCTGCGCCGTGAAGTTCAGCGGCTGAGCCTGCGCAAGGCGGCCAAGATAGCCAGCTGCAATCAAATCGTTGCCCAGGCCATATTCCACGCCTCCGCGCAGCAGCAGCATGGCGGGCAAGTCATCGATTTTCCCGCCGGTCTTCTCGATCAGGCGCTTGGACAGGGCGAAGGCGTGGGCGCGCGCCGCGACCACCGCCTGCATGAAATAGCCGCGCGGATTGCTTGGCTGCAAAGCCACGATCTGACGCGCGATTTTCAGCATGTCACCATGCCGGCCGAGATCGCCCAGCGTGGACCCATATTCAATCAGCACGGGCACGTCGTCCGGTGATTCCTGCAGCGCCTGTTCGAACCATGGCACGGCGGCGATGAGGCCATATTGCGCACGCACCAGTCGGCCACGGAACTCCAGCGCACGCACATCGTGGCCATCGATTGCCAGCGCCTTTGATACCGCGTCGATAGCCCCGGCCATATCCCCCGCCACCAGCCGAAAGCGGCCGATATCGGTCCATGTCGGCGCATCATCGCCGCCCGCTGCAATGGCTGCATCGAAGGCAGCGCGCGCGGCATCGAAATTTCCCTCGTCAAGAAATACACGCCCGCGGATTCGCGCAGCATAGGCGCGGTGTGCCGGTGCCAGATCGTTCGCCGTCAGCTGCCGCAAGGCATCGCCGTACCGGCCTTGCAGCCAATAGGTTTCGCCCAGCAGGTGACGCAGTTGCCCGGCCGGAACGCCCAGCTTGGCGGCCCGGTGCAGTTCGGCCTCTGCGCCCGCAGGATCAAACAAACGCAAATTGGTCATCGCCAGTGCAATATGCGCCGGTCCCCAGCCCGGATCAGCGGCGACAGCATTGAGCAGTTCCACGCGCGCGGCTCGGTGGTTCTGCGCAGAAGCATGGCGTTCGGCCTTCGCAAAAGCGGTGCGCCCGGCCGATGCGTCGTCTTGCGCTGCCAGCGGCATTATCGACAGCGGCCCAACCGAAAGCAGCAGCAGTGCCAAGCCCGCTTTGCGCCGCGGCCGACGCGCTTCCCGGGGGTTCGGTTCAGCTTTGCAGATCATGCTGTTTCAAAAGATCGTAGAGCGTGGGTCGGCTGATCCCGAGCAACTTGGCCGCGCCCGAGATATTACCACCAGTACGCGCGATCGCGCGGCGGATAGCCTTGCGGTCGGCCGCCTCGCGAACGGTTCTGAGATTGATGCAGGCGGCACCGTCGTCCCCCTGCGGCGCTTCGAGATCCAGATCGGCGGCGGTGACCTGCTTGCCTTCGGACATAATGACCGCGCGTTTCATGCGGTTCTCCAGTTCCCGCACGTTGCCGGGCCAGCCGTGCGCTTCGAGCGCGGCCACCGCATCGGGCGCAAAACCGCTCACGCGCGGGTTCATTTCGGCGGCGAAGCGCTTGAGGAAATGCCGAGCCAGCAGCGCGGCATCGCCGGTACGCTCGGCCAGCGCCGGGATCGATACCGGGATTTCGGCGAGGCGGTAATAGAGGTCCTCTCGGAAACTCTGCTCGGCCACCATCGCCTGCAGATCACGGTGGGTGGCGGTTATGATCCGCACGTCGACCGGGATCGGGCGGCGCCCGCCCACGCGTTCGATCACGCGCTCCTGAACAAAGCGGAGCAGCTTCACTTGTAGCGCAAGCGGGATATCGCCGACTTCGTCCAGAAACAAGGTGCCGCGCTGGGCCAGCTCGATCTTGCCCTCCACGGTTTTCACCGCACCGGTAAATGCGCCCTTTTCGTGGCCGAACAGTTCGGCTTCGAGCAGCGTTTCCGGGATCGCAGCACAGTTGATAGCGACAAACGGTCCGTCAGCGCGGTCACTGGCGGCGTGGATACCCTTGGCCAGGAGCTCCTTGCCGGTGCCGCTGGCGCCCAGCAGCATGACGGACACCTGCGTGGCGGCCACCCGTTCCAATGTTCGCAGCGTTTTGGCCATCTCCGGCGCGGCGGTGATCAACGCACCGAACGGGCCCTGCCCGGGACCAGTACCAACCGCCAACCGCCGAATTTCCTGCTCCAATGCACCGACATGGAACGCCCGCCGCACGATCATTTGCAACTCGTCAATGTCGACCGGCTTCTGATAGAAATCCCATGCTCCGCCGGCAATGGCCCCTTGCGCGCTTTCGCGCCGGTCATGGCCGGATGCCACGACCACCTTCAGGTCCGGTTTAAGGCGCAGCATTTCAGCCAATGTGGCGAAGCCTTCGCTGGTCCCGTCGGGATCGGGCGGCAGGCCGAGGTCGAGCGTGGCGACCAGCGGCTCCTCGGCACGCAGCAGCGCAATCGCCTCCTCCCGGTTGCGGGCCGCGAGCACCTCCCAATCGTCATAAGCCCATTTGAGCTGGCGCCGCAGACCTTCGTCGTCCTCGATCACCAGCAATTTGGGGCGGGCCTGTGTCATTACGCGGCCGCTCTGCAGATCGTCTGCCGTCGCCGGGCGCTGGCAGCCGGCAAGGTCAGTGTAAAAATCGACCCTTCGCCGATGCGGCTTGCGGCGGTCAGGTCGCCGCCCATGGACCGGGCCAAGGCGCGCGATTCATGAGCGCCCAGACCAAAACCTCCGGCTTTGCGAGAAACGAATGGACGGAACAGATCGCACCGCAGAAAATCGTCATCCATACCGCAGCCGCGGTCAATCACGTCCAGCGCCACGGCGTCTCCTTGCAGGCATGCCGCGATGCGGATGGCCTCTCCAGCGTTGCCCGCCTCAGCCGCGTTCTGAATTAGATGCGCCAGGATCGTCCGCAGCACGTCCGGGTCCGCGCTGACCGCAATCCCCTTCGGCCCCTCAAACGCCACGTGTTGCCCGCCTGCGCTATCGAGAGCGGCTTCGCGCAGGAAGCTTGCCAAAGGAATATCTTCCGTGCGCATCGGCCGGGCTGGGCCGCTCCCGTCCAGCCGCGCCAGAAGATCGTGCATCTTGACCGCTGCTCCCTGGACGGTTGCGATCATGTCGACGTGGAATTCGGGATTGTCGGCATGCCGCTCGGCATTACGGGCGATCAGGCCGAGCTGGCTGACCACATTCTTGATATCGTGCAGCACGAAGGCAAAGCGGCGGTTGAACTCGTCAAACTGCCGGGCCTCGGTCAGCCGCGCCTGCCCTTGTGCTTCGGCGAGATAGCTTGCTGCCTGCCGTCCTGCGGCCCGCAGCACGTCAAAATCCTCCCAGTCGAGCGCGCGGGCAACTACCGGGCGCGCCAACAGCACCAGGCCGACCAGTCGTTCCAGATGGACCAGCGGCACGATCGCGAACACCGCATCATCTTGCGTCATCGAGGGCGGCAGCCATGCCGGCGGCAAGAGTGCGTCCTCCTGCGCGCGGACGGCGTCGCAATCGGCAATGTGGCCGTGCTCCTCGAACAACGTGACGGCTTGCGGCGCGAACGCCTGCGACACGTCGGCCGTCCAGTTCCACTGCCCGCCGGCGCCAAACGTGACCCTTGCGCCGGATGAGTTCGCCCACGCCTCGTCCTCGCGCAGCAGGAGCAGACCGGCCGGGGCCTCCAATACATCCGCCAGCGCCTTGGCGACACGCGTGCCGATCGGCAGATCATCCGCTCCGGCGCGCCCGATGGTACAGGCGAAGCGCATCCATTCGCTGCGATAATCGTAGCGGTGGCGGAAAAAATGCTTCGTCAACAGAATCTTTGCCGTGGCCCGTACTCTATCAGACGGTATCGCAGCGATCGCTCCAAGCGAAAGCAGGAACATCAGCGTGACGCCTGCGGCAGTGGACCGCTCCCCGACCACGGTGCCGAGCAAAACAGCGATACCGAGATACAGAGCGATCGCGCCGAGCGATGCGGTGCGGAAGGCCGCCTGACGAGACAGGCTGAGGCGCCATTTTCCTGTATCACGCAGGGCGACGGCAAGCAGCGGCGTCAGCAGCGCCACCGCGAGGCCGCGCCCGTAAAGCAGTGTCACCGAAATTGTGCCTGGCAGAAGCGCGAACAGATACAGGCCCAGATCATAGGTCCACATCATCGCTACGGTCGCCAGCGCCAGCGCCAGTCCCGATTGGCGACGCGCACCTGTCAGATGATAAATATTATGAACCACGACCAGCGCACCAGACGAAAACAGCATGCGCCATATCACTTCGCCAGGGCCAATTACCCCATTGCCCAGCACGTCCCAGGCGGCGAGTGCCAGCAGCACAGCAAACAGCACGGCGAACAGCGCTTGCAGCGTACGCGGCACAGTGCCTCTGTCCTTGCGCAGTGCGCAGAGGAACGTCAGCCAACCAGCGTTGCGCAGGGTTTCGGCAAGCGTTGCAGCAGGAGATGCCGGTCCGCCCAGGGCGATCGACAAGCCCCAGCCAGCGGTGAGCAGCAGCGCCGCCAGCAGCACTTTGTCAGATGCGCGCCGACCAAGGGTGCGATGATGCAGCCAAATGGCCACCGCTGCAAAGCCGAAAGCGCTGAGTCCCCCACTCCATATTGCGAACGTGGTCAACGCGCGCCCTCCGGCCACAATACAACCCGCAGCGTCTGCATCAGGATCAACAGATCGAGAAAGGGCGTATAGTTCTTCGCGTAATAGAGATCATATTCCAGTTTCTGACGCGCGTCTTCCACGCTGGCGCCATAGGGATAGTTGACCTGCGCCCAGCCGGTGATGCCAGGCTTCACCATGTGCCGTTCGGCATAATAAGGCATCTCGCGTTCCAGTTCGGACACGAATTCGGGACGTTCCGGCCGCGGGCCGACAAAGCTCATTTCGCCTTTCAGGACACTCCACGCCTGCGGCAATTCGTCGATCCGCACCTTGCGGATGAGGCGGCCGATGCGGGTGATGCGCGGATCGTTTTCGGACGCCCAGATTGCCTTGCCGTCTTTTTCCGCGTCGGTGCGCATGGAACGCAGCTTCAGGATTTCAAAATCCTGACCGAACAGCCCCACGCGCGTCTGACGAAAAAAAGCAGGTCCCCGGCTCTCCAGTTTTACCAGGATAGCGAACAGCAGGATGATAGGTCCGGTGAACAGCAGCAGCAACAGGCTGGCACTGACGTCGAACAACCGCTTGGCCATGGTCGAGAGGCGCCGTCCAGAGGAAAAGCCGTCTGAAAAGATGAGCCAGCTGGGATTGACGCTGTCCAGATCGACGCGGCCGGTCTCGCGTTCCAAAAATGTCGACATCTCGTTTACGTGAACGCCGGTGGTTTTGATCCGCAAAAGATCGTCGAGCGGCAGCGCATTGCGGCGCTCTTCCAACGCCAGCACCACTTCGCTGGCGTTCATGCGCACCACGAACCGCTTGAGATTCTTGATCGCGCCGCGAGCGATGGCCTCTTCCACCACCTGTTCGCCATCACTCATGGCGATGTAACTGACCACGGTGAAGCCGCTGCCCGGACGTTCCTCGATTATGCGGATGCGATTGGCTCGCTGTCCAGCACCCAGGACAATGAGACGGCGCTTGAACGCCTCGCCGCCGATCAGCGTTCCCAGAAGCAACCGGTTGAAGAAGATCAGCCCAAATGCGATCGTCATCGCATAGAGCGATATCGAGCGCCACAGGGTGATACCGGGAAACGCGAAAGC
>JBBSUT010000149.1:0-5572 GCA_038234155.1 Sphingomonadales bacterium
CGTCCGGCATTGCGTTGCCGTCCGCCATATATTCACGATACCAGCCGGGATCGGCAGAGCGAATGGCGGTGGCCGAGCGTGGATCGGGACGAAAGCGCAGCATCACGAGTGCTGGCGTACTCCAGGAGGTCCAGTTGCGTCGCTGTTCCGGGCGATAGACGAAGCGCCTGAACCAGGCCATTGCGGGTGACGCAAGGGCATCGACGTCATAGCCGGGCCGGGCAATAACCGCAATCGGCATCGTGCGGGCAATCTGGCGCCAATCCTTCCAGCGGTGGAGATCGGCAAGATTGTCTGATCCCATGATCCAGATAAAGCGCGTTTTGGGATAGCGCCGCTTCATCGCGCGCAGCGTGTCCACGGTATAGCGCGTGCCAAGATCCTGCTCGATCGTAGTGGCGCGGATTGGTGCGCGCCGCGCCATCTTGCGCGCCGAGCCCAGTCGGGCGGCGAGCGGCGCCATGCCCTTTTTGGGCTTCAGCGGATTGCCCGGGGACACCAGCCACCACAGCTCGTCCAGCGCCAGGGCATCGATCGCAAACAGGCTGATCGCCCGGTGGCCGCCGTGGGCGGGGTTGAACGATCCCCCGAGCAAACCGATGCCGGTCAAACGGAAAGCCCGCTGTGCATGCTTCCCAGTTCCTCCCAAGCGCCAAGCAAAAGCGATGCATCGGCTTCGCGAATCCATTCGAATCGGTTCCGCAACGAGCGCACAATTCTGCGAATATTCCGGACAATCGCCAGAGTTCTGCTCATTAAAATGGTCGGTTCCATCGCTCTGCCTTGTCGAGCTTTCGACTCGTCGTGGAAACGACCGGACTCGATTCGCTTTGCCATCGGTGCTTCGATAGCGCCCCGCCCGTAGCTAATCAAAAGGTGAGTCTGTTGGTTTTCCAATCGAAGGCAGCCGTTCTTCGTGACCGGCTGTCGACCCTGTTTGTCGACCGCGAGTTTTTCATGCGCTCCGGCACGACCATGCGCTTTGTAAAAGTTTCGGCGCGGCTGCAGCGACGGGTAGCGTTCGGCGTGGCCATAATGCTGGCGCTTTGGACCGTGACCGGTGCCGCGGTGCTCGCCAGCCAGAACCGGCTCGATGCGCAGCAAGCCGTGCTCGCCAAGGAAGAACAGCATGTCGCGGCGGAGCAAGCACGCGTGGCCGCTTATCGCGGGTCGATTAACGAATTGACCCACGATCTCGAAGCGCGCCAGACAAGGTTGGAAAAAATGCACGCAGGCAGTTTTGGCCCGCTTCCCGATCGGGCAGCTATTGATGCCAATGCGATACGCCCTGCGCAGTCGGCCACAAAAGTCTCCGCACTCTCGCCCGACACCGCGCCGCTCATCCGACTGGAAGCGCGCCAGCGGGCCTTTGCCGCTCAGTTGGGCGCTCTGGCCGATCGCCGCGCAGACAGCGCAGACAGCGCGATCCGCAAGCTCGGCCTGAACCCGCGCCAAATGCTGCGTGTTGGCGGGGCGCAAGGCGGACCGCTGATCCCGGCGTCCTTCGGAAAGAACGACGCTGAATTTTCCAGGCTTGCTCGCAAGCTGGCGCATATGCAGGCGCTCGAGCAGCTGCTCGCGGCGATTCCGACATCCAAGCCCGCTGCGATTACCACGATGACCAGCAATTTCGGCTATCGCAGCGATCCGTTCACCGGCGAAGGCGCGATGCACAGCGGCATCGATTTTCGCGGAGCCGCGGGCACGTCGATCTTGGCCGCGTCCGGCGGCAAGGTTACATTCGCGGGCGTCAAAGGCGGTTATGGCAATTGCCTCGAGATCACACATCGCGGCGGAATCGTGACGCGCTATGCCCATCTCAGCGCGTTCGCCGTGCGCTCGGGCGTCGCCGTAACGCGCGGACAGCGGATCGCAGCCATGGGCTCCACCGGCCGCTCCACCGGTACGCACTTACATTTCGAAGTCCGTCTGAACGGCCGCGCGGTCGATCCGTCCAAGTTCCTGCGGGCCAATCCGGACGTGTTCGCGGTCCAGGCCGCCGCGCAGAGCCGCAGCCGTTCCGATGTTTAATCGCCCTCATGTTTAGCCGTTCTGGGAAAGGCCGCGTCAGCAGCACCGGCTGCACCTTTTCGATCATCCGCGCGGACGTCGTGATCGACGGTGATATCCGGGCGCAGGCCGATCTGCATATCGACGGCGCGTTCCACGGCGATGCCCACTGCGCGGCGCTGGTTCAGGGGGCTGGCAGCCGCATCGAGGGACGCGTCGTCGCCAACAGCGCGCGGGGTTAGGCGGCCGGCTGGAGGGATCGATCGCTGTGGTTGACCTCGTCATCGAAGCCGGCGCCGAAGTGATCGGCGACGTGAGATACTCCAATCTTACGATCGCGCCGGGCAGCAAGTTCAGCGGCGCGTTACAGGCGGCCGGCGAAGGAGCCCGGAGCACCGCTGTGTCGCAGGCAATCATCCAAATTGCGCCCGGCCCGATCGCGCCCGGCCCAACCGCGCTCGGCCCAATCGCGCTCGGTGCGTTGCAGCCCACGCTGCCCACGCCCGACGCTTCGGCCGCCAGGTCCAAGACCAAAGACATCGGCTCGCTGCGGGCCTAAACGGATGCGGGCCTGAACCGATGCCGACTTAGTCGACACTCTTCCCATCGATCTTGCGCAGATCATTGTGCATTGCCGTGGCCGCGATCGCACCGTGGCCCATCGCCACGCTGATCTGATCGAGCGCCGCCACGATATCGCCCGCCGCATAAAGGCCATCCGGGCCGAGCCGCTGGTGCCCGTCGGTCGGCACGCACTCTTCGGCATTGGGTTCGACGCCGAGCGGCCAGAGCAATTCGCAATTGCCGGTCGATCCGAGCGCGGGATAGAGCGTATCGAACGCTCGCTCCTCCCCATCGGACAACACCGTGTGCACCGCGTTCCCCTCGAAGCGGAAGGCGGAGACCGCGCGCGGCTCGACAGGCACGCCGGCCTTGTCGAGATCGGCCCGGTCGCCGGCATCAAGCTCGGTCTCGATCAGCGCGAGCAGCGTTACATCCTCGCTGTAGGTGCGCAGAAACAGGGCTTCGGCCACGCCGTGCCCGTCAGCGCCCAGCACCGCGATGCGCCCGCCGCGCGCTTCATATCCGTCGCAGATGGGGCAATAGCGCAGCAGCCCCGCCTGTAGCGCGGCGTCATGCTCCGCCTCGCCGATCGGCGGGCGCCGGTTGACGACACCGGTGGCGATCAGCACCGCGCGCGCCTGGATGTCGCCGTCGCCTGTTGCCGCAGTAAAGACCCCGTCCCCGCGCGTGATGGCGGTCACGGTATCCTTACGGATCTGCGCGCCGAATTGCGCCGCCTGCGCACGCATCCGTCGCAGCAGCTCGGGCCCCTCGATCCCGCCGGGATAGCCCGGATGATTGTGCGACCGCGGAATCATGGCAGCACGGCTGCCGCCCGCATCGATCAGGATAACGGAGCGCCGGAAGCGCCCCAGATAGATGGCGGCGGACAAGCCAGCCGGGCCACCGCCGACAATCAGGCAATCGATAGGTTCGGTCATCGTCGGCAGATAGGACGCCCGCGCGGCTGCGTCGATACCTTAAGGCAACCGTTCACCCGCGCGGCGGTTGGCGGCGATAGCTGAGCGCCTCGGCGATATGAATCCGTGCCACCCCCTCCGCCTGCGCCAGATCGGCGATCGTGCGCGCCACCCGCAGCACGCGGGTGTAGCCGCGCGCGGACAGCTTCATCGCATCCGCCGCCTGGGCGAGCAGCCTGCGACCGGTCTCGTCGGGCGTGGCGAACGCTTCCAGCGCCTCCCCGTCAATCTCGCTATTGGTACGCGCGGCGATATCGGCGTAGCGCTGCGTCTGGAGCGTGCGCGCGGCGGCGACGCGGGCCCCCACCTCGGCTGTTCCCTCGGCGGGCGGGGGAAGCACCAGATCGGCCGCGGTCACCGCTTCCACCTCGACATGGCAGTCGATCCGATCGAGCAGCGGACCGCTGACCTTGTTCTGATAATCCGCCGCGCAGCGCGGCGCGCGGCTGCAGGCCAACGCCGCGTCGCCTAGATGGCCGCAGCGGCACGGGTTCATCGCCGCGATCAACTGCACGCGCGCCGGGAAGGTGACATGGCTGTTGGCCCGCGCGACCGAGACCCGGCCAGTTTCCAGCGGTTGGCGCAGGCTGTCGAGCACGGCGCGCTGGAATTCCAGCATTTTGGCGCAGATGGGACCAATGAATCCAGTGATTTTCTGCTAGATTGGTGATTGAATGGGCGAATGGAAAGCCCAAACGCCGTATCAGCTCTCAAAAGTAAGCGAGGAATTATTGCGGGGCGTATAGACGCTTTGCAAGACCAGCTCCGTCAGGCTTTGATCGATCTCGACCATGTCGATTGCACCATCCTCTTATTCGATCCGGACGCAGTCCTTGATGAGATCAAAACCAAACCGATGCCTCCCCGGCATCATGCTTTCAAAGGTCAAGTCACACGATCGATTCTTGATATGCTCAGAGAATCTCAGGTCTCGCTTGATGGTCAGACAATCACTCGGAATCTCATGGAGGAAAGAGAGCTCAATATTGACGATAAAAAACTGTTTAAAACAATACAGAAACGGGTTGGTGCAGCGCTTCGAAATCTGCGTGATCGCGGACTGGTCGTATCAAATGAGCGACAAAAAGGCGGCTTGCTTCACTGGCAGATCAACAAGGTGACTAGCCACATTTAAGAGATGATATTCCTCTTGTGGGGAATGTTTATTACCTACCCTTGCAAAACTGGAATGCGGCTGTGAATCGTAGCCGTCACCATCAAGAAGATGATGAATGGAAAAATGCTAATCCCAGTGGCGATGATCGAGCGTTTGACGCACTGATATTTTTCACAGACGATGCATGAGTTGCGCCAGACCTGACCTAGAAGGTCGTTCAGCAGGGTTTCTTCACTGCAAGCAAGGAAATCCGCAACATAATTTGCTTCTGTTCGCTTCTGTATTTCTTTAAAGAAAACCAGACTGTTTTCTCCTCCTTTATCGTCAGGAAAATTGGCGCGGTAAAGTTGGTAGTAAGATACGAGCAGGCCAAACAACAGCAAACATCCAGGCGCCGTGACATACCATAAACGCAGGTCGCCTGCTGATAGGTTCAAGGCGGCAACAAGGAGGATCAGTGTGTTTACGCCGAAGAGCGTGTTAATGCGCGCCTCCACTCGCGGGAAGAACGCAAGCACCCGATCGAGCTGACGTTGGATGAGGTCCTTGTCGTTCATGGAACTTCCTTGTCATTACTCTTAGCTCGATCTTCATGAGCAGCCAGCAGACAACCGCGCATTGTTCTGCAGCATTTATCGCCGCTTGCAAATACGTGCTGCCAATACTGGTCGAGCGCTTTCCTGCGGAGCTGTTCGGTATATGCAAGGTCGACCAGTAGTTGTCTCTTGTCGCAGTCGGTGCGGAGCGTCCTGACTAGGCGCTGTCAATCGGCGTCCAAACGGGACCCCCTATCGGCGCGCAAAAGGGACCCCCTTCGTGAGATCGTGCTACGTTGATCTGAGAGGCCAGCTTGCGCTGTGCGCGGCGTAGGGAGGGCGTAGCCCGACCGGAGGCGCGCGCA
>JBBSUT010000150.1:0-5394 GCA_038234155.1 Sphingomonadales bacterium
CGGCCGCTGCGGCAAGGTTTTCCACACGGTACGGATCGCGGCGACACCCGCCTCCAGATCCGGCTTGTCCGACCCGCGCACGGTATAGGCGGATTTCTCCTCGTTGAACCGGCTCGGCGCGTTGGGCTGGTCCGGACGTCCGGCTTTGTCGTCAGATGGCGGCATGAGGGTTAGATAGGGGAGCGAGGGCCGCTAGGGAAGCGGGCGGCGCTCGGGAGGCGGGCGGCGCTCGGGAGGCGGACAGCATCAGCGATCGCTGCACAACCGCGTGACGGAATAACGGCACGAAAGATCACGCGCGGGCCGGATAGCCGTGCTTCCACCCCGAAAGCTGGAGCCCGAAAGCTGGAGAGCGAACGTCAGTTCAATGCACGGATCGCGGTATCGATCATCGGCTTGTCGGCCGCGGCATCGTGCTGATCCGCGATCAGTTCCTGCGCGGCCATGGCGGCGGCGGCGGCGGCGGCGGCGCGCAGATCGCTTACCGCGCTGCGTTCGGCGGCACCGATCCTGTCACGGGCCATCTGTTCGCGCCGGATGACCAGTTCGCGCGAATCGTCCTGCGCCTTTGCGATCAGCTGCGCGGCTTCGGTGCGGGCCTGTTCCACGATGGCGGCGGCGTCGTTGGCGCTGGCCAGCTGCTGGCGCTTGGCGCCCGCCAGCACGGCCTCGGCCTCCTTGCGGATGGCTTCGGCATCGTCGAGCGTTTTGCGCGTGGCGGCGATGCGCGCATCCAGGCCGTCCGTCAGCGTCCGGTGCGCCCTCAGCCAGACAACCGCGATGACAAAGAAAATACTGATGCCAACATACACCCATCCCTCGGCATTGAGACCGAGCAGATAGGGGCCGTGATCGTCCGGCACGCGCGTTTCTGCGACAGTGCCGCCGACGGCTTCCGGCGCTACGACGGGTTGTGTCATCGGCTTGTACTCCCTGCGGAAGAACCGGCCAAAGCTGCGCGGGCAGCGCCGCGCGCCTTGTCTTCAGACGGCGCGCGGCCGGTGATCTTATCGACGATGGAGACCGCGCTTTCGGCGGCCACGGTCTCGATTTCCTGCATCGCTGCGGCACGCAAATCGGCGATCCGCGCCTCGGCTTCGGCGATCTGCGCATCGCTTACCGCGCCGGCTTCCGCCAGCCGGGCCTCGGTGCTGCGGGTCGCAGCGGCCTTGGCATCGGCCAGCGCCAGACGCGCCTGGTCGCGCGCCTGCGCAATGCCAGCACGGTAGTCCGCTTCCAGCTGGTCAGCAGCGCGCTTGGCTTCGGCAGCGGCGTCGATATCGCCGCTCACCTTTTCCTCGCGCGTTTCCATGACCCGGCCGAGCTTTGGCAACGTCAGCCGCACGACCCCGAAATACAGGATCGCAAAGAATATCCCCAGCCAGAACAGCTGGGGAATCAGGACGGTGTCGAATTCGAACTGGGGCATGGTGCTCGCTCAGCTAAACGCCAGGTTCGGTACCGGGCTCAGGAAAAGGCCAGAGCCAGCGCCACGACGGCGGCGATCAGGCCGAGCGCCTCGGTCACGGCGAAACCGAAGATCAGGCGTCCGCCCATCTTGGCATCGGCTTCCGGATTGCGCAGGGCACCGTTGAGATACTGGCCGAAGATCGAGCCAACGCCAATGGCCGCGAGGCCGGCACCGATGGCTGCAAGTCCGGCGCCGATGACGCGTGCTGCTTCAGGATCCATAATCTATTCCTTCTTGATTGAAACGTTGAAAAATCAGTGCAAATTGATCGCATCGTTCAGATAGATCGAGGCGAGCAGCGCAAACACATAAGCCTGCACCACCGCGATCAGTATCTCCAGCGCGGTCAGCGCCACGTTGACGGCCAGCGGCAGGATACCAAGGACGTACGGCAGCGCGCCGAAGCTTCCCAGCGTCACCACGAATGTGCCGAACACTTTGAGGAGGACGTGACCCGCCGTCATGTTGGCGAACAGACGGATGGCCAGCGTGAACGGGCGCGAGAGGAAGCTGAGAAACTCGATCGCGGCCACGAAGACCGCAAGCGGGAAAAAGGTGTTTTTCGGCCAGAACAGGCTGAAGAAGTGCAAGCCGTGCTTCCAGAAGCCGACTATGCAAACGATAATAAACACCAGAAACGCCAGCCCCAGCGTCACCGCGATATGGCTGGTCGGCGTGAACGCCCCCACCCATGGGATCAGGCCGAGCAGATTGGACACCAGCACGAAAATGAACACGGCGAATATCAGCGGCGCGAATGCGCGCCCGCCCGGGCCGACGGTCTCGTCCAGCATGTTGCGCACGAAATCATAGAGATATTCGGTGGCGGCCTGCCAGCGGCCGGGCACCAGTTGCGGGCGCGCGGTGCCGACAAACAGAAAGATGGCAATCACGGCCAGCGCGATCAGCATCCACAGCGAACTGTTGGTGAAGCTCAGATCATAGCCGTTCGCCTGAATCGGCTGCAGCACCTTGATCTCGAACTGTTCCATCGGATTGGCCATGCCGATTAGTCCCTTTTGCCGGTTTTGGGATCGGCGTCGAACTGCGCGCTGGTCTTCATCGCGCGGCGCGTACCGGCGGCGAATCCGAGCAACAGCAGCACGATCATCGCCCACGGACCGGAGTTGAAATAGCGATCGATGCCGAAGCCGATCAGCCCGGAGACGAGCACCGCGCCGACAAATTCGATGCCCACGGCCCAGCCCCGGCTTTCGGCGCGGCCTTCCTCATGGGTCAAAGGGCTCCGCTGCTGGTCCTGCGCATGCTTGATGCGCTGATCCAGATCGTCCGGGCCATCCTGCCTGCGATCGTCCGCCAAAATTCGTTCCCGAATCCGTTCTGTGCCAGATATACAAAGGGCCGCCGGTTACCGGCGGTCCTCGTGCCGACAGGTCATCTGTCTGAGCGCGGTCCGTTTAGAAAAGGCCGCCATGCAAGTCAACCGGGGTAACAGACGAAGGTTTGGCGGAAGCCGGCAGCGCCGTTCGCGCCGCCTTAACAAAAGCGCTGTCGACGCGCGCTAGACGCCCCGCGAAGGGGCGGGAACAGCCGTCCGGCTGCAGGAAAAAACGCGTCCCGTTACAGACACCCCATGACCGATGGCGCAACAGGGCCAGCGGTTACGGCCAGCATTCAAGGGCAGCGTGGATCGCGAGTTGCGGCACCGCCGTCGCGCGTGGCCCACTGGCCGCCGGGCGTCTGGTATTTCTCGCCCTGCGCGGCCTGCTGGATGAGGCGGCAACCGGTGGTGAAGGCGAACTGCTCTACCGTGGACCCCGCGCTCGATGCTTCGCGGGTGTAGGCCGCCTTGCGCTTGATGTTGATGTCCTCAACCAGCGCGCGCACCGCTGCCGAAGGCGCGGCAATATAACCAAGATAGCCGTCCGGCTTTTCCCCGATCAGCCCCTGCGTACGCGCCTGTTGATAGGCAGGGTCACGCTGCGCCTGCGCGGCGCCGGCCACCATGGTCAGCGCTGCCGCCGCGACCACGACCTTCAGCGCCAGTCCTGCAACACGCTTGTTCATCAAAATATCTCCGCTTGATTCTTGATCAGTTCCTGGGCGTTGCCGTCCAGCCGATACACCACTTCCTGCTGAATGTTGATGTTCAGCTCGATCACGATCGGCTTAGTCGGCGCTTCAACCTTGACGCACCCCCCTAGGGAAAAGAGGCCGCTCAGGACCAGTGCCAGACCGAACCGACCGTGAACCTTTGGGATAGTCATGGCATATTCTCGCTTTCGCTTGGCTGAACAGATGGTGGAGGCGTGACCGGCGTGATCGGCGTTGGCGCGGCCGGCGATGCGGGCATCGCGGGCCGCGACTGGGCATCCAGCCGGTCGCGGATCTCACCCAGATCGCGCTGCTGCTGGATCAGCGCGGGCAGATTTTGTTTGATCAGAAGGCTGGGGTCATAATAGCTCTTGATCGAGCTGATCAGCTGCAGAAACGGCCCCTTGATGTTGACGTTGAACTGGATCGGCAGTTTGGCGATCTCACGCGTGATGAAATTGCGCTTGGCCCCTTCGCCCTGCTGCAGGCCGGAAAACTTCACCTGCGTCACCATTTCGCCGCCCAGATCGCCATCGAGCGCAATGGTCAGATCGCGGTAGCGGATCGATTTGAGCATATCGAATGCCAGGTTGGCGAAATAGGACAGGTCCTTGTAGGTCAGCTCGCCGACATAGGCGATCGTGCCCCCGCCCTCGCGCGCCACCAGACGCCCGCCCTCGATCCGCCCGCCAGACTGGTCAAACGTCATCGGCAGCGTGCCGTCAAACACCCCGGTTGCCTGCAAATTGTCGAAGCCGAAGCGCTGCAGGAACACCGCGATGTCCATGCCGCGCACGGCGAACGTCAGCTTTTTGGCGTTGCCCCCCGCCATATCCAGGATGGTGCGATCAAGGTGCAGCGTGCCGCCCGCGAAGGGCCAGTCCGCCCCCTCGATCAGCACGCGCTGGCCAGCAAGCAGCCGATAGGTCAGCGCGCCGTCCAGCACCTCCAGCCCGGGATTGACCGAGCCAAGCGTGATCCTTTGCCCCGGCTGCGTCTGCAAACCCAGCAGATCGTCGAACCGGATCGTGCCGGCCAGTTTTTCCACCGGGCCAAAGGGGGCAGCCAGATCGATCCCGTCGGTGGTGAACTCTCCCGTGCTGCTGACCCGGTCGCCGGTCCAGCGAATATGGCCCTCGCCCGACACGATGCCGTCCACATTAGCGACCACGCCGAGCGCCAGCCGCGTCAGCATGTCGGGCGTCAGCGTGCCGTCGAACGCCAGGTCCCGGACGGTCAGGTCGGCGCGGCCGGACGCGGTGGACAGATCGTGCAGGATGTCCATATCGGCCACCTTGCGCCCGGTCACCGGCTCGGCCAGCACGCCGGTGGCGGTGATGCGATTGCCGGCAAAACGGAGCATGACGTCGCGCCCGATCATCGGTTCGAACCGGTTGACCAGTTCGGCATCCGCGATGCGCAGTCCCCCGGCCAGATCGAACGCGCCGTCCCTCAGCCGCCAGTCGCCCGCTGCCTCGCGCAGCAGCAGCGGAACATTGCCGATGCGGCCCGATCCGCCCGCCATGGTGCCGGACAGTCCCGCCGCGCCGCCGAAGCGCCCGGCAAAGCGATCGGCATCGAAGATCGTGCGGCTGTCCGGTGTGCCGAGCCGCACCTTGAGCGCTTCGGCGGCGAACCCGGCCAGCGTCACGTCCACGCCGTTCGCTGCGATCGTGATCGGGGTCTGGCCGAGCCGCCCGGCCAGATCGGGGCCAATGACCCGGGCATTCGCGCGCGCGCCGCTCGCGCCGACGCGCAACAGCGATCCCGCGGTAGGGCAGACGCGCACTGCATCGGGTGCCAGCGTCAGGCTGGAGAGACGAAAGGCGTCGAAGGCGATCTGCTGGCAGCTATTCCACAGCGTCAGC
>JBBSUT010000151.1:0-5334 GCA_038234155.1 Sphingomonadales bacterium
CAGCCGCGACTTTTCGGTTTCCGCGCCAATCAGCAGCGTCACCGCCGAGACCGGCGTGAAGCTGCCGCGATATTCGAACCGGTCGAGCTTGCCCTGGCTGAGGAAGCTGGCGACATTCGCGCCGCCGTCGCGCTCAAAATTATCGCGCTTCACGTCGGTGTAGGTATAGGCCAGCCGGTTCTCGAAGCGGCCATCCAGCAGCGCAAGATTGGCCCCGATATAGCCGACGAACAGCGTGTTCTTCGAAAAACTGGCGGTGTCCGCGAGTGCGAAATTGGGCGGCGGAAAACCGTCGAATTCGGTGCGGCCGCTGATGTAATAGCCCCGCGCGTCGAGGCTTAGCGACGCGCCCAGACGCGCACGCAGCTTGCCGTTGGCGCTGAAATTCTCGTAGCCATCGCGCTCGGTGGCACCCAGATTTTCGTCAAAGGCCGAGATACCGTCGGTGCGCAGATAGCCCGCGCCCGCGCTGCCCTCCAGAAAGCCGCTGGTGCCCGCGATGTTGGCGAAACCCTGATAGCTGTCGCGGTATCCATATTCGGCGCGGCCCCGCGCCTCAAACGCCTCGCTCGGCTGTTCGGAGACGATATTGACCACGCCGCCGATCGCCTGGCTGCCCCACACCGTGCCGCTCGGCCCGCGCAGCACCTCGATCCGGGCGATGTTTCCGGCCAGAAGCTGGCCGAAATCGACCCCGCCCTGTGGGGCGCTGGGATCGTTGATCTTCACACCGTCGAGCAGCACCAGAGTCTGGTAGCTTTCGGCACCGCGAATGAACACGCCGCTGGTCTGGCCGACGCCGCCATTGCGCGCCACGGTGACGCCCGGCGTGCGCGCCAGCACCTCGTCGATCGACCGGTGCTCCTGAATCTGATCGCGCGTAATGACGGTAACCGCTTGTCCGGTTTCCTCCACCGGCTGTTCGGTGCCCGATGCGGTGACCACGATATCGCGATCCTGCGAGGCTTCGGGCAAATTATCGACCGCCTGGGCAAACAGGGGGGCCGGGCACAATGCGCCCGTCAGAAGACCGAGCTTTAAAATATTCACGAAATTTTCCTTTCACATGACGCACATAAATGCCGTCATGCGAAGGAGAGCCTTCGTTTCACCCGGTGCACCCCGCCCGGCCGAAAGACAGCGGCTATGGGCAGGTCTCCTGACTCCCGGGTCACCGCGCTCGCCCCGCCTTCCCAGAGCCGCTAAGCTCCAGTGGCATGTCAGGGCGATCGCTCGCCGGTCACAGTTGCGGGGGCAGCGCCGGATTTGGGGCGTTTTTCCCCGCACCGGCTTCCCTCTTCGTCCCGCCTCGCAGCGGAAACCCATGGCCTGACAGCGCCGATAGGCGCGCGAACACAGGAAGGCAATCGCCCTTTGCCATCACCGGCCAGCGCCCTTATGTCCCCGGCAGCACAGAAAATGCAGGGAGCCGATATGCCGACGATCAGGGTTACAGGACGCGACGGAGAAGAGCGCGCAGTAGAGGCCGAAGACGGCTTCACGCTCATGGAAACCATCCGCGACAACGGCTTTGACGAGCTGCTGGCGCTGTGCGGCGGCTGTTGTTCGTGCGCCACCTGCCACGTCCATATCGATCCGGACTATGCGCCCAAGCTGCCCAAAATGGACATGGATGAGGACGATCTTCTGGAAAGTTCGGACCACCGTACCGAATATTCGCGGCTGTCCTGCCAGATCCCGATCACCGACGATCTGGACGGCCTCAAAGTCACCATCGCTCCCGAAGACTGAGGCTGCCGGCCGGGCGCGTCAGCCGCGCCTGGCGCTGTTCATCGGTTCTTCCAGAACGGGATAGCCATGGCCGCCGGGCAGGCAGATATAGCGGCCGTCCGCGCGCTCTTCGACAAAGGTGAGCACGGTGCGCACGGGCACGGCGTCCGCATGGTCGCGCGCGGCCGCAAAATCGGCGAACAGCGCTAGCCGCTCCAGATTGCGGCGCGTGGGGAAAATAATCGTGACGGCGCCGGCGTCGGCGCGGTCCAGCACGGTCTGCGCGCTGGCCCAGAACAGCGACATGTTCTCGGTCAGATCGGCCGCGCCCTCCAGATCGGCGTCACCAGCGTCCGCGATATAGAAGCGCGCATCGAACACCCGCGTTTCCAGCGCGCCGGGCGGCCGCCAGCGCGACCACGGCACAAAGCTCGCCAGATCGAGCGACCAGCCGAAATCGGCCAGCAATGTGGAAAACAGCGCGCCGCCGTTGAGCGCGCTGCGCGCTTTGTCGGTCTCCGCGGCGGATGGGCAAGCGCCGCGCTTTTCTACAGCGCCCCCGGCGACAGCATCCCCGGCTTTGGCCCCGGCTTTGGCATCCCTATTTATAGCGGCCATATTGCCGGCAGCCTTGTTTATGCCAATGGCCAGCCCCGTTTCCTCTAGCGTCTCGCGGATCGCGGCAATCCGCGCCGCCGCCTCGTCCCGGTCCATCCCGGGCGCCAGCTGCTGCGCCAGATCATAGTCGTCGGGATCGACACGCCCGCCCGGAAACACGGCCGCGCCGGGCGCAAACGCCATCTTCGGCGATCGTTCGACCATGCACAGCAGCGGTGGGCCGCCAGCCGGATCGGTGCGGAAGATCACCAGAGTAGCGGCGGGCGTAGCATCTGGCGGGGCAGCGGGCACCGTGGAAGCAGGCGGAGCGGGGGGAGCGGTCATGAGCTATAGCTACGCGCTGCCGGGCGCGTTCGCCAGCGGCGATCAGCAGCGATATAGGGCGTACCGATATATCGAACGCCGGCCGGCAGCGCGGCGAACTTTTTTTGGGGGCGGGGTTGAGGGGTACGACATTCTCCGAAGAGTTTGTCGCACCCCTCCCGATGCCACGCTCGGGGGGAGGATGAGCGGACATCGGTCTCGTTCAGCCAGCCTCCCATCTGCTCGGCCCGGCGCGCTTGTGCACTTGACGGGCGGCCTGACGCTCGGCGGCCAATATGGTCCCGCCGCCGTCCGTATCGACCTTGTCGAAACGTGCAAGCGTTGCGTTACACTTTTCTCAACAGGGGGCACCAATGCGCAGGCGCCGATAATGGCGCACTGCGAGGACCGGCATCGGCCGGTTGTCCGGCGTGAAACCGGCGTCAGTCGAAGCCGCGCACATTCTCCAGCAGCCGGTCGTCGAACGAATCGCCGTGCAGCACCGAAACATCGCCGGTCGTTTCCAGCACGACCGCACGCACCTTGTCGAATTCCAGCGCATTGGCCTCCCGCAGCTTGGCCATCAGATCGCCCCTGGATACGCGCGTTTCCCGCAGCGCCTGCTCATCAATCACGCCGTCGCGCATCAGGAGGCGCGGGCAGTTGCCGATCATATCCTCGACCGTTTCGGATTTCATGCGCAGCTTGGCCAGCACGAACTGGATCAGGAACAGCGCGGCGATCGCCATCAGGGCGAGCAGATATTTCGGCCAGTCGCTCGCCGTCGCAGCCGTAGCCAGCAGCGAACCGGTGGCGACCGTCGCGACGAAATCGAACGGGGTCATCTTGGAGAAACTGCGCAGCCCGACCACCCGGACGCACAGGAGCACGAACCCCAGTCCGATCACCATCAGCACGACAGCGCTGACGATCTTGTCCAGAACCATGTGGTCGGGGAAAAACATGTCGCGGCGTATCCTTCGCAATCCGGGTGGGCCGCGGTGTGCTTGATGAAAAGCTGGAGCGGGTAGCGGGAATCGAACCCGCATCACTAGCTTGGAAGGCTAGGGCTTTACCACTAAGCTATACCCGCGCGCGTTGCCTAGCTTGTGCCAGCGGGACTGCCATCCGTCAATCGCGCTTGCAATCGGGGAGCCCGGATCGCCGGGTCATCCAGTTGGCCAGGGCGGCCCGCTCGGCGGCGTCCATGTGCAGGCCAAGCTTGGTGCGGCGCCACAATATATCCTCTGCGGTGCGCGCGAATTCCTGATCGATCAGATAGGCCGCCTCGCGCGCGAACAGCCCGGCGCCGAACGACGCCCCCATATCATCGGCGGCGCATGCCCCCTCCATCAGCCGCGCGGCGCGCGTGCCATAGGCCCGTGCATAGCGCGCGGCCAGCTGCGGCGGCAGCCAGGGCCAGCGGCGTTCGCAGTCTGCGGCCAGCGCGGCGAACCCGTCGACGGGAAAATCGCCGCCCGGCAGCGCCGCCGTGCCGGTCCACGCCGCCGCGTCGTTGCCGATGAGCGGCCCGATCCGCGCCATCGCCTCTTCGGCCAGCACGCGATAGGTTGTCAGTTTGCCGCCCAGGATCGACAGGATCGGCGCGCCGCCGTCCCGGTCCAGCTTCAGGACGTAATCGCGGGTCACCTCGGACGCGGCGGCCTCGTGATCGTCGTAAAGCGGGCGCACACCGCTGTAGGTCCAGACCACATCCGCGCGGGTCAGGCCCCGCTCCAGATATTCGTTCGCGGCGGCGATCAGATAGGCGATTTCCTCCTCGCTCGCCTCGGGCAGGACCGCGGGGTCGTCATGCGGCCGGTCTGTCGTGCCGATCAGTGTGAAATCGCGCTCATAGGGCACGGCGAAGATCACGCGGCCATCGCCGTTCTGGAAGATATAGGCCTGCGCCCCTTCATAGGCACGGCGCACCACGATATGGCTGCCCTTGACCAGCCGCAGAGCGTGGCCGCCGCCGGGCTGCGCCAGTCCCGCCACCGCATCGGCCCACGGACCGGCCGCGTTGATCAGCGCGCGCGCCGCGAACCGCTCCGACCCGGCCGAGACGATCCAGCGATCGCTCAGTCGTTCCAGCCCGGTACAGGCGGTGCGGGTGCGGATGTGCGCGCCGCGCTCCTGTGCATCCATGGCATTCAGCACCACCAGGCGCGCGTCCTCCACCCAGCAGTCCGAATAGCTGAAGCCGCGCGTGAGCCGCTGTTTCAGCGGCGCGCCTAGCGGGGACGTTCTGAGATCATGCGTCTGCGTGGCCGGCAACAGTTCGCGCCCGCCCAGATGATCGTAGAGGAACAGGCCCGTGCGCAGCAGCCAGGCCGGGCGCATGCCGTCGTCCACCGGCAACACGAAGCGCAGCGGCCAGATGATGTGCGGCGCAGCGCGCAGCAGCACCTCGCGTTCCTTCAGCGCCTTGCGCACCAGCCGAAATTCATATTGCTCCAGATAACGCAGGCCGCCGTGGATCAGCTTGGTTGCGGCCGAGCTGGTGTGGGAGGCCAGATCGTCCTGTTCCAGCAGCAGAACGGACAGCCCGCGGCCGGCCGCATCGCGCGCGACGCCGCAGCCGTTCACGCCGCCGCCGATGATCGCCAAATCGTACATGGGCGGTGCTGTAGCAGCCACCGCTTCCCTTTGCAGCGGCGGATGTTAGGATGATGCGACAGA
>JBBSUT010000152.1:0-5299 GCA_038234155.1 Sphingomonadales bacterium
ATCGCCGGCATTTGGTGTGGTGATGTCCGGTGCGGCAGTGCCCCGTGTAATAATGCCCCGTGAAATGATGGACGGCGCCGGGCTTCCCGCCACGCCTTCCGGCACCGCGCCCGATATGACCGCTTCTCCGGCAGCGAGTACGGCGGCAACCGCGCAAGCGGGGCTGGCCTTTGTTCTTCCTGACATGGGCGCGCTGCAAGCAGGCGGCACCGGTTCCGACGCGGTCAAATCGCCGGCCGACAAAACCGATCCGCGCCACCGCGGTGCAGCCGACGCGCCCGACGCGAGCGATGCGCAGCCCGAATGGCTGGCCCTGCCGCTGATCCTAGATCCGCCGCTGGCGCCCGCCGCCGCTGTTTCCGCTGCCGCCGGCTCTGCCGCCGTCTCTACTCTTGCAGGCAAGGGTGACAGCGCCGCCGGCGTCGCAAGTTCTGCGGCGCTGGTGGCATCCGGCCCAGCCGGGACGCACGCGTCGGCATCCGCCGCTGCCGCCCCCGTCATGGTCGAAAGACCCGAGCGGGCCGCGCCCTCGGCCGATCCCGCTTTGCGTCCCCGGTCACCCGGAAGCGCCGAGCCTATATTTAGCTCGGCTGCCCTTGGGGCACCGGGTATTTTGCCTACAACGACCGGCCTTGCGCGCGATCTCCAGCACACAGCCGCCGCCCGGTCTCAGGCCAATCCTTCGACGGTAAGTTCTTCAACGGCAAGTACGCAATTGGCCGCCTCGCCGCCTGCCACATCGCCTAGGGACGTTGCTCACGCGCAGGCCGCGCCTGCAGCATCCAACGCCGCTGCACCGGCGATGACCGGGTCCTTGGCCGCGGACGATCGGGCCAGCGCGGTGGCCTTGCCCGCGCGCGCCGACGTACCACTGGGCGCGACTCAAAAAGCGGCGCCGGCAGCGGCTCCCCCCGTTACACCAGCCGCGGCACTGGCCCTGACACCGACACCGACCCCGACACCGACCCTGACACCGGCCCCGGCTGCGCCCACGCCTGAGACCGCGCCCGCGCCCGCGCCCGCGCCAATGCCAATGCCAATGCCAACGCCAACGCCAACGCCAACGCCCACGCCCGCCGCTTCTGCCAAAGCCGCGTCCCCCATTGCCGCGTCCTCGACGGTTCCGGCCGCCGCTTCTGCCAAAGCCGCGTCCCCCACTGCCGCGTCCTCGACGGTTCCGGCCGCCGCTGTCACCGCTGACACGCTGGCCCGCAGCGCGGCGCCGGCCATAAGCGCGGCGGCACCCATGGCCGCACCAACGTTAGACAAGCCGGCGGTCCAGCGCCGCATGGCCGCCTATGCCGCGCTTGCCGGCACTCTGCCGGTGGGCGACGCCCGCACGCCTACCCCCACCGCCGGAGCCGTTCCGACCCATGCCGCGATGCTGCTTTCCGGCGGCGCATCGCCCGTTATGCAAGGCAATAGCCTGGCGGATGCGCGCGCCGATCAAGCCAACGCGCCGCTGGCACCGCCCGCCCAGATCGCCGCGCAATTGCAGCCTGCGCTGTCCCATATGGCTCCGGTCCCCGGTCAGCTAGCCGATGTGCCATCCGCGCCCCCGCCGTCCACCGCAACGCCGTTCAGCGGTACGCCGTTCGCCAGCGTGCCATTCGACCGCCGGTTCGGTCAGCGGATCGGCGGCGCGATCGGCGCGGCAATGAACGCCATTACGGTGAAGGACGGCGTGATGCTGCTGCAGATCACGCCCGAACGGCTGGGCCGCGTGTCGATTGCCCTCGATACCACCACAGAACGCCTGCACATCACCGCCGAGAACGAGGCCGTTCGCGGCGCGATCGCGCAGGCGCATGGCCGTATCGAACAGGATCTGCGACACGCCGGCCAACGCCTCGCCGCGATCGAGGTGGAAAGCCGCGACACGCGCAGCGATCTGTCTCAGGGCGGCCAGAACGGCGCGCAGCAGCGGGGCCACAATCCCGCCGCGCAAGGGCCTGGCCGCGCCTCCGGCGGCGCGCGCGGCGACGCGCCGGGCCATGCCGATCGCCCAGCCGCAGCGCCCACCCGCGCCGCACCCGCTCATAATATATTCTACGCCTGAACCGGAGTACGATCATGTCCGACGATCCCAAGCCCAAAAAGAAGGGCAAGCTGAAAAAGATCATGCTCCCGCTGGCCGCCATCCTGCTGATCGGCGGAGCCGGCGGCGCGGGCGGCTATGTTTACGCCGGATCGATCGCCGGGCATGAAAAGGGCGCGGACAAGCCCGAGATGCCGCAGGTTGTGATGAAGGATGGATCCACCGAGGATGCTCCGGCCAGCGGCAAGCTGGGCGACAAAACCAAATACAAGATCACCTATCACCCGATCGAACAGAGCTTCACCACCAATCTGCGCGGCGGCTCCGGCTTTGCGCAGGCGGAAATGGCGGTGTCGACCTATTACGATGAAAGCGTGATCGAGGCACTGACCGAGCACGACGTGGCCGTTCGCAACGCTATCGTCATGCAGTTGGCCGATACCGACGGCACCCAGCTGGAAACCGTGCAGGGCAAGGAAGAACTCGCCGCGCGGTTACGCGACAAGATCAACGCCGTGCTGAAACAGAAAACCGGCTTCGGCGGCATCGACGAGGTTTATTTCACCAAGCTGGTGCTGCAGTAAGCCATGACCGCGCAAACCGCCTCCGAGGCTCGGTCGCCCGCAAAAAAGCCCGCCGAAAAGTCCGCCCCCCAGTCCGCCGGAATGGCGGACGTGCAGGCCGAGCGAAGCCACAGCTTTCCCCGGCGTGATTGCCAGGCAGCGGACGTAGCGCCGATTATGCGCCGCACCGCCAAACAGCTGGCCGGCGGCCTGCGCAGCGCGTTCCAGCCGCTCGCCACCGAACGGCTGGTGGTCACACCCGGTGAGGCGCGCAGCGAACCGCACGACGGCTGGCTGAAGGCGCAGGGCACGTCGATGGGTCTGGCCTTCTATCAATTGCCGCCGATGAAGGGCCGCATGGCGCTGCGCCTGCCGCACGATCTGATCGCGGCGCTGGTCGACGCGTTTTTTGGCGGATCGATCACCCGCTCCAAGGCGGCCAAGACCGGCTATTCCACCACCGACCTGCGCCTGATGCACCGTATCGCCACCTCGGTCGGTCCGCAGCTGAGCGCGGCCTGGGCCGAATTCGGGCCGTTCCGCTGCCTGCCTGCGGGCCTGACCGACGATCCGGAGGAAGCCAAGCTGGCCAGCGCAGACGCCCCGCTCGTCATCCAGCCGTTCACCCTCGCCTATGCCAATGATGTGTCCTTCACCGTCGAGCTGATCTACCCGGCGGCCATGGTGCAGTCCGCGCGCGAGGACTGGTGCGCCCATCCGGCGGCCGAGACCGTGCGGGCCGATCCCGCCTGGCGTGAGGATCTGGGCTGCGCGCTCAGCGACGTCTACATCCCAGTGCGATCGGTGCTGGCCCGCCCGACCTTGACGCTGCCCGAACTGGCCGCGCTGAAACCCGGCGACATCATCCCCATCCCCCCGGCGCGCAACCTGCCGCTGATCGTGGGCGACCGCACGTTTGCGCGCGGCAGCCTGGGCGAACAGAACGGTCTGGCCGCCTTCCGCATAGACTATATCGAGAAAGGATAGCTTGATGAGCGACATGACCGAGGCTCCGAACCTGGCCGATGGGCCGGGCGGCAACGGGGCGGCAATTTCTTGCCGCGACGGTAACCATAGTTTTGCCGATGAAGGCGCCGAACATTATCGCTTTCTGGCGGACATCCCGGTGCGGCTGTCGGTCGAGGTTGGCAATGTCTCGTTAAAGCTTAGCGAAATCATGGACTTGAGCGAAGGATCGATCGTCGAACTGGGACGCCAGGCGAACGAACTACTCGATATCAACGTAAATGGCACGCTGGTTGCAAAGGGCGAGGTCGTAACCATCGACGGCCGGTTCGGCATCCGCGTGGCGGAAGTCGTCACCAAGAGCGTCGGAGGTGCGAAAGTCGAAAGGCGTGCCTAATGTCCTATTATATCCTCAAGCTGGTGATCATGCTGCCGCTGATGGCGGCCATGATCGTGGGAGCCTTGTGGTTATACCGTAAATACCAGCCGGGCATGGTCCAGGGCGTTCGCCTGCGCGATCTGCGCCTGGTGGAAACGTTGTCGATGGGCACGTCCGGCAAACTGGCGGTGGTCGAATTTGGCGATCAGCGCATTCTGCTCTCCGCCACCCGCGGCAAGATCGAACAGATCACCGCGCGCGGCATGACCGAGCTTGAGAAGATGGCGCACGCCGCGCTGCCGGTGACGGAAGAAGGCGATACGGGCAGGCCGGGCAATGCCGGGGTCGGCGCGCCGGCCAACCCGTTTGCCGCCATGATGAACAAGGCAATCGCCGCGCGCGACAGCTTCCGCCAGGGCCGGAACTGAGACGGTGGCCATACAGTCCGCCCGCCCCTTTCTTGGCCCAGTTCTTCGGCCCGTTCTTCGCGCCATTCTGGCCACGCTGATCTTGCTGATGCCAGCCCAGCTGGCCGCGCAGGCCCTGCCCGCCGCGCCCACGGCCCCGGCAGCCCAGACCCAGACCGCCCAGACCCAGACGGCTTCCCCGGCTACCGCTGTGCCCGCCGCCAGCGGCGCGCCCACAGCCGGCGCTTCCGAAGCGCTCAGCCGCGCGCTGGACGACGTATCGGGTGACGGCGCGCCGCTGACGCTGTCCTTGCAAATCCTCATCCTGATGGGGCTGCTCACCATCCTGCCCAGCCTGGTGTTGATGATGACTAGCTTCACGCGCATCATCATCGTGCTGTCGATCCTGCGCCAGGCGCTGGGTCTGCAGCAGACCCCGCCAAACCAAGTGCTGATCGGCCTCTCGCTGTTCCTGTCGCTGTTCGTGATGGCCCCGTCGATCGAACAGATCAATGCCCGCGCCATCGAACCCTATGGCGCCGATCAGGTGACGCTGGAACAGGCTGTCTCGGTCTCTGGTGAGGTGCTTCACAGCTTCATGGTCAAGCAGACCCGCCAGACCGATCTGAAACTGTTCATGGACCTGGCCAAGGTGGACGCGGTGGAGAGCCCTGAAGCCATCCCCTTCACCATCCTGCTCCCCGCCTTCGTCACCAGCGAACTCAAGACCGCCTTCCAGATCGGCTTCATGATCTTCCTGCCCTTTCTGATCATCGATCTGGTGGTTGCCTCCACGCTGATGGCACTGGGCATGATGATGCTCTCCCCGTCGATCATATCGATGCCGTTCAAGCTTCTTCTCTTCGTCCTTGTGGACGGCTGGGCGCTCACCATGGGCTCGCTCGCCGGCTCCTTCGTCTCCTGAGGCCCCCGCATGGAACAGACA
>JBBSUT010000153.1:0-5252 GCA_038234155.1 Sphingomonadales bacterium
AGGCCGGCGCTCTAACCAACTGAGCTACACCCGCTAATGCGGTGGAGCAGCGCAACTAGGCAAGGCTCGTTGGGCTGTCAACCGAAAGCGGGCAGGAAAACCGCTCCGATCCGAAATTGATCCTGCGCCTGCATCGGCATGAATTGGATTAAGCTTTTTTTGACTCTATCCGGCTAATCCCGGCGCATGACATACGGCCCATCCCCCGTCCGCAAAGATGGCGAACGCGCCGCCTTGCTCGCCCGCCTCGTGGTGCTGCTGGCGCTGATCCTGATCCCCGCCACGGCGCGCGCCGGACAAGCGCAGGGCGTGGCCAGCGACGTTTATGTCGAGCGCCAGGACGTCCGCGCAGACGGCAGCCGCCGCGTGCGCCTGCAGCCAGCCGCGCTGGTGCGCAGCGGCGATAACCTGGTGTTCCGCGTAAACTATCACCCCGGCGGCGCGGCATCGCCCAAACTGCTGACCAGCGTGGTACCGGACAGCGTCGATTTCATCAGCGGCGGCGATATCGTATCGGTCGACGGCGGGCGCCACTGGGGCCCGCTGGTCAATCTGGCCGTGCGCGACGCCGACGGCACCTTACGCCGCGCGCTAGCCGAAGACGTCACCCATGTCCGCTGGCTGATCGGCGAACCCGGCGAGCCGCGCTCCAGTCTGCTCTTTCGCGGTCGCGCGCGCTAGTTTGGTGCCGTGATCCGGGCGCTCTGACCGGATCGCCGCATCCCGGCTTTCAGTCTGCGAACAGCAGCACCGGCGTCTCGATCAGTTTCTTGAGCGCCTGAACGAAACTCGCCGCGTCCCAGCCATCGACCACGCGGTGATCACAGCTGATCGACAGGTTCATCAGCTTGCGCGCTTCCAGCTCGCCGTCGATGATTACGGGGCGTTCGACGATCTTGTTGGGCCCGATGATCGCGACTTCCGGCTTGTTGATTACCGGCGTTGTGGCGATGCCGCCCAAGGGCCCGAGCGAGGTGATGGTCAGCGTAGCGCCCTGGAGCTCGTCCGCTTTGATCGATCCATCGCGCGCGGCATTCGCCAGCCGGTCGATCTCGCGCGCCAGCTGCCAGACGTTGCGGTCCTGCGCATCGCGGATCACCGGCACGGTGAGCCCCTTTTCGGTTTGCGCCGCCATGCCGAGATGGACCGCGCCGTAACGGGTGACCACGCCCTCTTCATCGTCATAGCGCGCGTTGATCATCGGGAACTGCGGAACGGTCTTTGCGATCGCCACGATCAGCAGCGGCAACACGGTGAGCTTGGGTTTTTGCCCGCGCGTGGCATTCAGGTCCGCGCGGATATGCTCGAGCTCGGTCACATCCAGCTCTTCGACATAGGTGAAATGCGGGATCGAACGTTTGGACGCGGCCATGTTCTGCGCGATCTTGCGGCGCATCCCGATCACCTTAATCGCCTCATCGGCGCGCCTGGCGGAGGAACCGGCGGGACGGTAGCCCTGGCCCGAACCATAGTTCAGATAAGCGTCCAGATCATTGTGCCGGACATGCTCGCCCTGGCATTTCACATCGGCCAGATCGACGCCAAGCTCTTCGGCGCGCTTGCGTACGGCAGGCGACGCTAAAACCTTATCCTTGTTCTCCTGCAAAGGCAGGGCTCCATCAGGCGCCTTCTCCTGCTGTGCGCCTGCCGTTGCAGGAGCACGCGTCGTGTCGTCCTGATCAGCCTTGGGCCGAATCTCATTTAACGGCGTGCCGACTTCATTATCCTGCACACCCGGCTGCTCCGCAGCGACCGTGGGCTCGTCCATGCCCGGACCGGCATCGGCGGCCTCGGCCACGCCTTGGCGGTCGGCAGGCTGCGCGTCGGTGCGCACGGCCGGGCCGTGCCCGTCATCCTCAACCTCGCCCTGGGTCTCGATCACCACCAGCATTGATCCGATGGCCACGGTATCGCCCGCCTCGCCCGCCATTTCGACGATTTTTCCGGTAGCCGGCGCTTCCATCTCGACGGTGGCCTTGTCGGTCATCATGTCGGCGATCTGTTGGTCTTCCTCGACCATATCGCCCATTTTCACATGCCATTCGACGATTTCCGCCTCGGCAATGCCTTCGCCGATATCGGGCAGGTTGAACGTGTAACGTCCCATCAGTTCAGTCCTTCATGATCTTGTCGAGCGCGTTGCCGATGCGGACCGGCCCCGGGAAATAGCCCCATTCGAGCGAGTGCGGATAGGGGGTGTCGAAGCCCGTCACACGTTCGATCGGCGCTTCGAGATGGTAGAAACAACGCTCCTGCACGAGCGCGCTGAGTTCGGCGCCGAAACCCGCGGTGCGCGTGGCCTCATGGATGATCATGCAGCGGCCGGTCTTTTTCACCGACGCCTCGATCGCCTCGATATCGACCGGCACAATCGAGCGCAGATCGATCACCTCGGCATCGACGCCATGCTCCTCGACCACGCCCAGCGCGACATGCACCATCGTCCCGTAAGCCAGGATGGTGAGATCGCCCCCTTCGCGCACGATATTCGCCTTGCCCAGCGGGATACGGTACATCTCGTCGGGAACTTCGGACGCAGGATGCTTGGCCCACGGCTTCACCGGACGATCATAATAGCCGTCGAACGGGCCGTTATAGATGCGCTTGGGCTCGAAGAACATGACCGGGTCATTGTCCTCGATTGCCGAAATCAGCAGGCCCTTGGCGTCGTATGGCGTCGACGGGATCACGGTCTTCAACCCCGAAACATGCGCGAAAATCGCCTCGGGGCTCTGGCTATGCGTCTGCCCGCCGAAGATACCGCCGCCGAACGGGGACCGGATGGTCATCGCGCTGGTGAACTCGCCGGCCGAGCGGTAGCGCATGCGCGCCGCTTCGCTAATGATCTGGTCGAGCCCCGGATAGATATAGTCCGCGAACTGAATTTCGGGCACGGGCCGCATGCCATAGGCCGCCATGCCGACGGCCACACCGATGATGCCGCACTCAGAAATCGGGGTGTCGAAGCAGCGCGTTTTGCCGTGCTTTTCCTGCAGACCGGCGGTGGCGCGGAACACGCCGCCAAAAAAGCCCACATCCTCGCCCATGATGACAACATCAGGATCGGCCGCCATCGTACAATCGAGCGCACTGTTGATCGCCTGGATCATGTTCATTTTTGGCATTATTCGTTCCCCCGCGGCAGGCCCTTGGGGAATTTCTCCTTGCGCTCGGATATCGCCATTTCGGCCTGCTCCTTCAGATGCCAGGGCATTTCCTCGAACACATCCTCGAACATGGTCCGGAACGGCTGGTGCATGCCATGGCCGAGTACACCCATCTTCTCGGCTTCCTTGCCGGTGGCGCGCACCGTTTCCGCAAGCTCCTTGTCCTGCTCGGCATGGCGCTCTTCATCCCAGATGCCCTTGGTGATGCAATGCTGTTTGAGCCGGTTGATCGGATCGCCGAGCGGCCATTCCTCGCGCTCCTGCGCGCTGCGATAGCCGTTGGGATCATCCGACGTGCTGTGCGCTTCGGAGCGATAGGTGAAATATTCGATGATCGTCGGGCCATTGTTGGTGCGCGCGCGGTTGGCGGCCCATTGCGTTGCAGCATATACCGCCAGCGCGTCGTTGCCATCGACCCTCAGCCCGGCGATGCCATAGCCCACGGCGCGCGCTGCAAAGGTGGTGCGCTCACCTCCGGCAAAACCTGAGAAGCTGGAGATAGCCCACTGATTGTTCACGATATTCATGATGACCGGAGCGTTGTAGACGGCGGCAAAGGTGGCGGCGGAATGGAAATCTCCCTCGGCGGTCGAGCCCTCGCCGGTCCAGGCCGCGGCGATCCGCGTGTCGCCCTTGGCCGCGCTGGCCATCGCCCAGCCGACGGCCTGCGGATATTGCGTCGCCAGATTGCCCGATACGGTGAAGAAGCCATCCTCGCGCGAGCAGTACATAATCGGCAGCTGGCGGCCTTTCAGCTTGTCACCGCTGTTCGAGAAGATCTGGTTCATCATCTCGATCATCGGATAACCACGCGCGAAAAGAATTCCCTGCTGACGATAGCTCGGAAAGCACATGTCGTCGCGGTCGAGCGCAAAGGCGGCGGCGACCGAGGTCGCCTCTTCGCCGGTGCATTTCATGTAGAAGCTGGTCTTGCCCTGCCGCTGGGCGCGGAACATGCGTTCGTCGAATGCGCGCGTCAGCGCCATCGTCCGCAATATCTCGAGCAGTTGCGCGTCGCTCAGCCGCGGGTCCCAGGGGCCGACCGCGCGGTGCCCGTCATCGAGCACGCGGACCAGGCCGTAAGCCAGTTCGCGCATGCTGTCCGGTGCGTCGCTTTCGCCCGGCCGCCGCGTCGCTCCGGCTGCGGGGATTTCGATTCCGCTGAAATCGGCAATGTCGCCAGGGCGAAATTTCGGCTCCGGCACGTGCAGCTGGAGCGGCGGAAGATTGGATTTGTCGGGCGCATCCATCACGTTCGAAGCTCTCTCCTAGGCGGAGGCTGAACGCCCCCGCTCCATTAGCAATATTGCCGCGTCTTATTATTTTGTTGCCTAAAGCGCAAGCATCAGCGCGGGCGACTTCGGCGCGGTTGTTCAAACGGCCACGGGCGCGCGGATACGGTCCTGCGGCGCATAGTCGGTCACAGAAAAATCCTCGATGGTATAATCATAAATGCTGCCGGGCTTGCGGCCGATCACCAGACGCGGCGCGCCCGATGGCCCGCGCGACAGTTGCTCCTCCACCAGCGCGGCATGGTTGCGGTAGAGATGCACGTCGCCGCCGTTCCATATAATCTCGCCCGGCTGCAAACCCGTCTGCTGCGCCAGCATGCGCGTGAACAGCGCCAGCGAGAAAATATTAAAGGCAAAGCCCAGGCCAAGATCACAGCTGCGCTGGAAAAGCAGGCCCGACAGCTTTCCGTCGGCGACATAGAATTGGTAGGTTTTATGACACGGCGGCAGTGCCATCGCGCCCAGTTCGCCGACGTTCCAGCCCTCGACAATATGACGGCGCGAACCCGGATTGTTCGTCAGGCTTTCGACAAGCTCTGCGATCTGATCATGTCCCCGTTCGAGGCGCCGATAAAGCCCCTCGCCCGCCGGTTCATAGATCGGCCAGTCGGTCCATTGCTTGCCGTAAATCGGCCCCAGATCGCCCCAACGTTCGGCAAACGCCGCATCCTCGACAATCTTCGCCTCGAAATCCTCTTGCACCATCATCTCGCCGGTCTCGCGGCGATAGCGATCGAGCGGCCAGTCGGTCCATATCCGCACCTTCTGCTGAAGCAGCGGACGGATATTCGTG
>JBBSUT010000154.1:0-5093 GCA_038234155.1 Sphingomonadales bacterium
AGCTGGTCGGGGCGTTCCAGCGCGTCATGATCGGTTAGCTTGGTGGGATAATCGCCGCTGAAACAGGCGTCGCAATATTGTGGGCGATCGCCCTGGCGACCGGCCTCGCCCAGCGCGCGGTAGAGTCCGTCGATGGTGAGGAAGTCCAGGCTGTCGGCGCGGATGAAATCGCGCATTTCCTCGATCGTCTTGCGGCTGGCGAGCAGCTTGGAACGTTCCGGGGTGTCGACCCCGTAGAAGCAGCTGTGGCGCGTGGGCGGGCTGGCGATGCGCATGTGCACCTCGCTGGCCCCGGCCTCGCGCATCATCTCGACGATCTTGAGGCTGGTGGTGCCGCGCACGATGCTGTCGTCGACCAGGATGATGCGCTTGCCATTGACCAGCGGCTTGTTGGCGTTGTGCTTCAGCTTGACGCCAAGATGGCGCACGCCGTCGCTCGGCTGGATGAAGGTGCGCCCGATATAGTGCGAACGGATGATGCCGAGTTCGAACGGCAGGCCCGATTCCTCGGCATAGCCCAGCGCCGCCGGGGTGCCGCTGTCTGGCACGGGGATGACGATGTCCGCATCGACCGGATTTTCGCGGGCCAGCTCGGCGCCGATTGCCTTGCGCACAGAATAGACCGAGCTGCCGTCGACGATGGAATCGGGGCGCGAGAAATAGACATGTTCGAAGATGCACGGGCGCGGGCGCGTCTCGCCAAACGGGCGGTGCGAGACGATCTGGTCGCCCTCGATCACCACCAGCTCGCCCGGCTCCACGCTGCGTACATAATCCGCCCCGACGATGTCCAGCGCCACGGTTTCGCTGGCGAAGATGATGCTGTCGCCAAGCTTGCCCATGACGAGCGGGCGGATGCCCAGCGGATCGCGGCAGGCGATCATGCCGCGCGGGGTCATGCAGATCAGCGAATAGGCGCCCTCCACGCGTTTCAGCGCGTCGATAAACTTGTCGAGCAAGGTGCGGTACTGCGAGGTGGCCAGAAGGTGGATGATGACCTCGGTATCGCTGGTCGACTGGAAGATCGATCCGCGCTCCACCAGCGCACGGCGCAGCGCCATGGCGTTCGAGATATTGCCGTTATGCGCGATGGCGAAGCCGCCGCTGGCCAGCTCGGCGAACAGGGGCTGCACGTTGCGCAGGCCCGATTCGCCGTGGGTGGAATAGCGCGTGTGGCCGATGGCGGAGCGGCCGGGGAGCGATCCGATCACCTCTTCGCTGTCGAAATTGCCCGCGATATGGCCGGCTGCGCGGTGGTTGTGGAACTCGGCGCCATCGAAGCTGACGATGCCTGCGCCCTCCTGGCCGCGGTGCTGCAAGGCGTGCAAGCCGAGCGCGACCATGGCGGCGGCGTCGGTCACATCGGCCACGCCGAACACGCCGCATTCCTCGCGCAGTTTGTCATCATCATAGGGATGGGTCGTCAGCATGGAGATCGCGATTCGCCTGAAGGGGGAGGGGCCTCGTGCCACGCGCATATAGGAAGGGCAGGCCAGCTTGTCTCCCCTTTGTCATCGCCCGGTTATACGATCCCGGTTATGAACGTCGGTGCATTTTGATCCGTGCCAGCTGGCCGCGTGACGGTTGATCGGGGCTGCGCGCGCCGCTAGCCTGTCGGCATGAACGATATGTGCGAAACGGGGCTAACGCTCGAGCCGAAATTCGGGGCCGACGGGCTGATGACGGCGGTGGTGATCGATGCCGACGATAACGCGGTGCTGATGGTCGGGCATATGAACCGCGCGGCGCTCGACCGCACGATCGCGAGCGGCGAGACCTGGTTCTTCTCGCGCAGCCGCAAGACGCTGTGGAAGAAGGGCGAGAGCAGCGGCAATATCCTCAGCGTTCAGGAATTGCGCATCGATTGCGATCAGGACGCGCTGCTGGTGATCGCGCGGCCGGCCGGGCCGACCTGCCATACCGGGGAACGCAGCTGCTTCCACCGGCGGGTACGCAAAGATGGGTCGCTGGAGCGGCTGTGAAGCGCGCCGCCGTCCTGCTGTTGCTGCTGGCGGCGTGCGGACCATCGCAACCGGGCAAGACCGCGGCCGCTGCCGACCCCACGGACGCGGGCGGAGCGCTGGAGCGCACCGCGATCGCGCGCGGCGTGGTGGCCGATCCGCAGGCCGTCCAGTTCGCCGGGCGCTATGAGCGGCGCAGCGATCTCGGCACCGACAAATTCTGCGCCGTCGCGCGTGCGGACGGAAACTATACGATTGGCGCGCTGGCTGTGTTCGGCGCGGACAGCGGCTGCGAGGGTCAGGGCACGGCGCGGCGTGAAGGCGATGGCTTTGCAATCCGGTTTGAGGCCGCCGCCGGCTGCACCATCCGCGCCGATTACGACGGCGTGGAACTGCGCCTGTCCGGCGACGTCCCGGAAAGTTGCGCGGCGTTGTGCGATTCGCGCGCGAGCTTCGCGGGCACGAGCTATTATCTGGTGGAGCCGGGCGATGCGGCGGCCGGTCAAACGCTGGGCAAGGATGTGGAGCGGTTGTGCGCATGACGCCGGAAGGCCGGCAGACTTGACGTTTACGCAAACGTAAACTAGAGATGGTGCCGCGTTCGTAACCGGGAGCCCGTCATGCCGCAGTCCAACAGCAATTCCGGACGCGCGACGATCGACACGCCCGGCGACGATCGGGAGCGCTACGGCATATCCGATCTCAGCCGTGAATTCGACGTAACGCCGCGTGCGCTGCGGTTCTATGAGGATCAGGGGCTGATCGCGCCCGAACGGTCCGGGCAATCGCGCATCTACTCCAAGCGGGACCGCGCGCGGCTGGCCTGGATCCTGCGGGCCAAACGGGTGGGCTTCAGCCTCTCCGAAATCCGCGAGATGATCGACCTCTACGATCTCGACGACGGGCGTAACATGCAGCGGCGCGTCACGATCGAGAAATGCCATCAGCGGATCGACAGCCTGTCGCGGCAGAAGGCCGATATCGAAAGCGCGATCGAGGAGCTGACCGATTTCGTGACGCAGGTGGAAGCGGTCGAGCGCGAGGAAGACCATATTGTGCGCTCTGCCCGGCGCGCCTGACGCGTCCGCAGAACCATCCTGACGCGTCCGCCGCACCATCCTGTCCGCAATTTCTGTTCATCTGTACCGAAGGACCAACCCATGCCTCAATATCGTGCCCCCGTCCGCGACACGCGCTTTATTCTCGACCATGTCGTCGGGCTGGATCGCTATGCCAACCTGCCGGGATTCGAGAACGCCACCTCCGATATGGTTGAGGCAATTTTGAACGAGGGCGGCAAGTTTGTCGCCGAGGTGCTGTTTCCGCTCAACCAGAGCGGCGACCTTGAGGGTTGCACACGGCATGAAGACGGCAGCGTCACGACGCCCAAGGGTTTCAAGGCGGCCTATGACCAGTTCTGCGAAGGCGGCTGGGGCACGCTCGCCACGCCGGAGGAATTTGGTGGGCAGGCGCTGCCGCATGTCATGGCGATGGCGTTCGAGGAATATATGACCAGCGCGAACATGGCCTTCGCCATGTATCCCGGCCTGACGCACGGCGCGGTGTCGGCCATCCTGGCCAAGGGTTCGCAGGAGCAGAAAGAGAAATATGTCCCCAAGATGGTGTCGGGCGAATGGGGCGGCACCATGAACCTGACCGAGCCGCAGTGCGGCACCGATCTGGGCCTGATCCGCACCAAGGCGGTGCCCAATGATGACGGCAGCTTTGCCATCACTGGCACCAAGATCTTCATCAGCTCGGGCGAGCATGACCTGACCGACAACATCATCCATCTGGTGCTGGCGAAAACGCCCGGCGCGCCGGACAGCGTGAAGGGCATCAGCCTGTTCATCGTGCCCAAGTTCATGGTCGGCGATGACGGCGCGCTGGGGGATCGCAACGCGGTCACCTGCGGATCGATCGAGCACAAGATGGGCATCCACGCCAATTCTACCTGCGTCATGAATTATGACGGTGCCACCGGCTATATGGTGGGCGACGAGAACAAGGGCCTGGCCGCGATGTTCATCATGATGAACGCGGCGCGGCTGGGCGTTGGGTTGCAGGGCCTCGGCGTGGCCGAAGTCGCCTATCAGAACGGCGTTGCCTATGCGCAGGAACGCCGCCAGGGCCGCGCGCTGACCGGGCCAAAGCAGCCGGACGAAAAGGCCGACACGCTGTTCGTGCATCCCGACGTGCGCCGCATGTTGATGGAGGCCAAGGCGCTGACCGAGGGTTTGCGCGCGCTGTGCATCTGGGGCGCGCTGCAGGTCGATCTCAGCCACAAGGCGGTGAGCGATGAAGACAGGCAGATGGCCGACGATCTGATCAGCCTGCTCACACCGGTCATCAAGGGCTATGGCACCGACAAGGGCTATGACGTCGCCACCAATATGCAGCAGGTCTATGGCGGCCACGGTTACATCGCCGAATGGGGCATGGAGCAATATGTCCGCGATGCGCGGATCGCGATGATCTACGAAGGCACCAACGGCGTGCAGGCGATGGATCTGGTCGGCCGCAAGCTGGCGCAGAATGGGGGCCGCGCGATCCAGGCGTTTTTCGCTCTGGTGGACGGGGAATGCGCTGACGCAAAGCAGGACGCGGCGACCAGCGACCTTGCCAAGCGTCTGCAAAAAGCCAATGGCGAGCTGAAGGCGGCCACCATGTGGTTCATGGCTAACGGCATGAGCAACCCCAACAATGTCGGGGCCGGCGCGCATAGCTATATGCATATTCTGGGTATCGTGGCGCTCGGCCTGATGTGGCTGCGCATGGCCAAGGCGGCCGCAACCATGGGGGATGACGGCTTTGCCCGCGCCAAGCTGGTTACCGCGCGCTTCTTTGCCGAGCGGATCATGCCCGATACCGGCGCGCTGCGGCGCAAGATCGAGGCCGGGGCGGACAGTCTGATGGAGCTGGAGCCGGAGCTGTTCGCCGCCTGACAGGAAAAAGGCCGGGACTTATGCTGCGCAGCATAAGTCCCGGCTCTTGTTTTCGGCGCGGTGTCCGGGGTCAGCTTTCCGGCAGGAAATCGGGCACCGAAAGATAGCGCTCGCCGGTGTCATAGTTGAAACCCAGGACGCGGCTGCCGGCGGGCAGGTCTTTCAGCTTTTGCGCGATGGCTGCAAG
>JBBSUT010000155.1:0-5011 GCA_038234155.1 Sphingomonadales bacterium
AAATGTACCCTCGGCCACATGCTCCTCTCCATTGGGTCCCTTCATGGCCATCGCGCTGCGCCCACCTGCGCGCCAGTCCTGCGCGATGATCTCGGTGCGCCAGGGTTTGGGACACCACCACTCGGCCATGCGGCCCGTGATAACCTGCCACACCTTTTCGGGCGGCGCGGCGATATGACGGGTAACGGACAGTTCGAAACCGTTTTCATTCTGCGGATATTGGGTATCGGACATGCCATTCTATCCTTTGCATTTCCGATCGCTTGGCGACTCGGACCTTGCCTTTCATGCCTCCTCAAGTTATAAATCGCAACTATGAAATTAAAAAAGATAACCAGCGGTCCCCCTCCCTCCTTCAAGCGCCGCTATGACGAGGCCTGCGCCGCTACTCATGCGATGGACATTATCGGCGAGCGCTGGGCGGTGCCGGTCATGCGCGAGCTGATGCTCGGACCACGGCGGTTTTCCGAGATAAAGGCCAGCATCAACGGCATCAGCGCCAATGTGCTGACCCAGCGTCTTGGATCGCTCGAGGCGGCAGGCGTGATCGAACGCGAGACCCTGCCCCCACCGGCTTCCGTGCAGGTCTACAAGCTGACTGCCTGGGGCTACGAAGCTGCGCCGATTTTTCAGGTGATGGGCCGCTGGGCGGTGAAATCTCCGATGCACGATCCCACGCGCCCGTTCAGCGCGACGTCGCTGATGCTGTCGCTGCGCACGATGCTCGACCGCGACGCGGCCGCATCGCTAGAGGGGACGATCCTGCTGCGGCTCGCAGGAGAAAATTATTACTGGTCGAAGGAGGGCGATGACATCACGATCGGCCGCGGCGTGCCCGAAGCGCGCGCACGGGTCACCATCAGCGGCGCGCCGTCCATCCTCGCCGGGTGGCTCTACGGCGGGGGTGAGGATGCCATGCTGGCGGCCGCCGATCAGCTGAGCGTGGAGGGCGATCTGGACTTCGCGATGCGCTTTGCCGATTGCTTCGATCAGCCCGAAAAGGCCTCGTTCCCGATCGCCAAGGACACAGCGGAGCGCTGACGCGTTGCAAGCTGCAACTCCAATCTCTACCTCCGCTATCGACTCTCCCGCCCGCAGGACGATCCATGACCGACATATCAAATACCCAGCCAGACAGCCGCGCCGATACGGTGATGGACGCGCCCGACAAGATGGTGGACGCGCAGGAACTGTTCGGCATTCCCTTCGCCATGCAGGTGCCGGCCTTCAGCGAGGCGGACGAGCGCGTGCCCGATCTGGACCCCAGCTATGTGTTCGATCCGGACACCACCGCGGCGATCCTGGCCGGCTTCGCCTACAACCGGCGCGTCATGGTGCAGGGCTATCACGGCACGGGCAAGTCCACCCATATCGAGCAGGTCGCCGCGCGCCTCAACTGGCCGTGTATCCGCATCAATCTGGATGCGCATATCAGCCGCATCGATCTGGTCGGCCGCGATGCGATCGTGCTCAAGGACGGCCAGCAGGTAACCGAATTTCGCGAAGGCCTGCTGCCCTGGGCGCTGCAGACGCCGACGGCGCTGGTTTTCGACGAATATGACGCCGGGCGCCCCGACGTGATGTTCGTGATCCAGCGCGTGCTGGAGACCGAGGGCAAGCTGACGCTGCTCGATCAGAACCGCGTGATCCGGCCGAACAAATTTTTCCGCATGTTCGCCACCGCCAACACCGTGGGTCTGGGCGATACCAGCGGGCTCTACCACGGCACGCAGCAGATCAACCAGGGCCAGATGGACCGCTGGAACATCGTCGTCACGCTCAACTATCTGGCCGCCGCGACCGAGGCGAAGGTGGTGCTGAGCAAGGTATCCGATACCCCGGCGGACACCGTGCAGAAGATGGTCAAGGTCGCCGACCTCTCGCGTCAGGGCTTCGTCAACGGGGACATCTCGACGGTGATGAGCCCGCGCACGGTGATCAGCTGGGCGCAGAACACCGCCATCTTCCACGATGTCGGCTTCGCCTTCCGGCTGACCTTCCTCAACAAATGCGACGAGGCCGAGCGTCAGCTGGTCGCCGAATATTATCAGCGCGTGTTCGGCAAGGACTTGCCCGAAAGCGTGGCGGGACCGCAGTAAGCGAGCGCGCGTTATCACCGACCGTACCCGCCTCGATGATTTGCGATCTGCGCTGGCCGGGTGCGCGCGAGCGATGGCGCATGAGCCCGAGCTCGACGTCGCCTGGACCGCCGATGCGCCGTCGGCCTCTCGCGGGCACATGAAATTGCCGATGCCCGCGCGCGATCTGCCACCCGAGCAGATCGCCGAAGCGCGCGGCTATGCCGACCAGTTTGCGCTCCGAATGCGCCATCATGACGCCGCCGCCCACGCCAGGGCGCGCCCGCGCGAAGCCATCGCCTCGGCTGCGTTCGACGCGATCGAGAACGCGCGGATCGATGCGCTGGGATCGCGCGGGATGGACGGGGTCGGCAACAATCTTACCGCCGCGCTGGAGCAGCGGATGCGCTCGGACGCCATCGTGCGCGCCCGCGCGCGCGATGAAGTGCCGCTGTCCACCGCGCTGCAGCTGCTCGTGCGCGAACGGCTGACCGGTCAAGCTGCGCCCGCGCCCACACAAGCCGGGCTCGATCTCGTGCGCGACTGGATCGAGGAGCGCGCCGGCGATGATCTCGATACGCTGGCGCTCGCGCTTGACGATCAGCGCGCCTTTGCAGCCCTCGCCCAGACCATGTTGGAGCATCTCGATCTAACCGAAGGCCAGGTGGAGCCCGACGAGGGTGACGACGGCGGCGACGAGGATGAGGAAGACCTTTCCGAAGACCAGCAGGACGACGAGAACGACGATCAGGGCGACAGCGGCCAGACCGAGATGCGCGCCGAATCCGACGATAGTTCGGGCGAGGAGAACGAGGACCAGACCGACGGCGAAATGTCCGACGACGGCGACATGACGCAAGGCGACATGGGCGACGAGGGCATGCAGCCGGTGCGCCCCAATCGCCCGAACTGGGACCAGTCGCCCGATCTTGGCTATGACCGGTGGACCGACCGGTTTGACGAGATTGTCGAGGCGTCCGAGCTGGCCGACGAGGAAGAACTCACCCGCCTGCGCCAGTTCCTCGATCAGCAGCTGGCCAATCTGCAGGGCACGGTGACCAAGCTTGCCCACCGTCTTCAGCGCCGCCTGATGGCGCAGCAGAACCGCAGCTGGGATTTCGATCAGGAAGAAGGTTTGCTCGATGCCGCGCGTCTTGCCCGCGTGATCGTGAGCCCCGGCCATTCGCTGAGCTACAAGATCGAGCGCGAGACCGCCTTTCGCGATACCATCGTGACGCTGCTGATCGATAACAGCGGGTCGATGCGCGGCCGGCCGATCGGCATCGCCGCGGTTAGCGCCGAGATACTCGCGCGCACGCTGGAGCGGTGCGGCGTGAAGACCGAAATCCTGGGCTTTACCACCCGCGCCTGGAAGGGCGGGCAATCGCGCGAGGACTGGCTGGCCGCCGATCGCCCGGCCCAGCCAGGCCGCCTCAACGATCTGCGCCACATCATCTACAAGAAAGCCGACGAACCCTGGCGGCGGGCCAAACGCAATCTGGGCCTGATGATGCGCGAAGGCCTGCTGAAGGAAAATATCGACGGCGAGGCGCTGCTATGGGCGCATGCCCGCATGATCGCGCGGCCCGAGGAACGCCGCATCCTGATGGTGATATCCGACGGCGCGCCGGTCGACGACAGCACGCTCTCGGTCAACCACGGCGCCTATCTTGAGCAGCATTTGCGCAAGGTGATCGACTGGATCGAGACGCGCAGCCCGGTTCAGCTCGTCGCCATCGGCATCGGCCACGACGTCACCCGCTATTACAAGCGCGCGGTGACGATCATGGACGCCGAGCAGCTGGGCGGCACCATGATCGAACAGCTGGCGGAGCTGTTCGAGGAGGAATAGCGGGCGCGCAAGTGGCGGCGGTGTGTTGATTTTGCGTCAGAACTGACACACACACCCGCGATGCCCACCACAACCCCGCTCCATCTCTACAACAGCCTCAGCCGCAAGGCGGAGACGTTCCGGCCCGTTCACAAAGGTCAGGCGCGGGTCTATACCTGCGGACCGACGGTGTATAATTACCCGCATATCGGCAATATGCGCGCTTATGTGTTCGCCGACACGCTGGGCCGAACGCTCAGTTTCAAGGGCTACCACCTGATCCACGTTATCAACATCACCGACGTTGGCCACCTGACCGACGATGCCGATGCCGGCGAGGATAAGCTGGAAAAGGCCGCGGCGGACAGCAGTCAGTCGATCTGGGATATCGCCAAACATTATACCCAGGCCTATTGGGCGGACATCGAAACGCTCAACATCCGGCAGCCTGCGCACTGGTCCATCGCCACCGATTATGTGCCCCAGATGATCGCCTTTGCCCAAGGAATTGCTGCGCAGCATTGTTACGAGCTGGACGGCGGCCTCTATTTCGAGGTGTCGACCGTGGAGCATTATGGACGGCTCGCCCGCCGCAAAAAAAACGGCGGGGCAAAATACGATGATGCCGCCGCGCTGGAAGGCCGCATCGACAGCGTGGACGGCAAACGCCAGCCGCAGGATTTCGCGATCTGGCGCAAGACACCGCCGGGCGAAACACGGCAGATGGAGTGGGACAGTCCTTGGGGTAAAGGCGCGCCCGGCTGGCATCTGGAATGCTCGGTGATGAGCGAGAACCTGCTCGGCCTGCCGTTCGATATCCACACCGGCGGCATCGACCACCGCGAAATCCACCATCCCAATGAGATCGCCCAAAACCAGGCCTTTTGCGGCGGGGACGAAAGCGGCGCCAATATCTGGATGCACAATAATTTCCTGATCGACCGGACCGGCAAGATGTCGAAATCTTCAGGAGAGTTCCTCCGGCTGCCGCTGCTCGTGGAAAAAGGCATCCATCCGCTGGCCTATCGCCTGATGTGTCTGCAGGCGCATTATCGCAGCGAACTGGAATTCAGCTGGGACAATCTGGAGGCGGCGCTGACCC
>JBBSUT010000156.1:0-5007 GCA_038234155.1 Sphingomonadales bacterium
ACGCGCGATCGGGCTGGCCGCCGCCAGATCCGCGCCCATGCCGACCTTCTGGCTGCCCTGTCCGGGAAAGATGAATGCACGCATGTCCGCTCCTGCCGTCCGATGATGGTTTGGCGCGGGGGCGTACGGCGATGCGGCGGTTTGCGCAACCGCCAGCGCAGTCAGCTCGGCCAGCACGGCCAGCTTGGTCAGCGCAGGCCGAACGGGCAGCACGGGCAGCTCGGGCAGCTCGGTCAGCGCAGGCCGAACGGCACCACCCGGTTGCTCGCCGCATGCCCCACCTCGGCCCGCCCGAGATAGGCAATGCCGGACCGCGCGCACCAGTCCTGCGCAATCTCTTGTGCGGTCGAGCCGAACGGCCGGTCGTTCTCCGGCACCGCGTTGACGAGACCCAGTTTGATGCCCGCCAGCCCGGCCTCTTTCAGCGCGCCGGTCAGGTGGAAGAACAGCCGGTCGACCGAATAGAGATATTCCGCCACCTCCTCCACGATCAGCACATGGCCCGACAGATCCGGCATCAGCGATGTACCGGTCATCATCGCCAGCGTGACGAGGTTGAACGCTGCGTAGCGCTGTCCCGGCTCCAGCCCCGGCTCCAGCGCGCCGGGCTCCCCGCGCACCAGCCAGTCGAGCGACCGCGCCACCGTATCGGCGCCGCCGGTGCGCGCGATGTCCGTCGGCATCGGTCCATGCGCCTGCCGCCCGATCCCGGCGCGGTAAAGCGCGCCCAGCAAATACCCCATATCGCTGTAACCGAGATAGGTTTTCGCGCGCGCGGCGGCGTCCAGCATCTCCACCGCGCGCCCGGCGATACGGCCCGATCCATAGCCGCCCTTGGCAAACCAGACCGCCCCCAGCGTGGGATCGTTCGCCATCTGCACAAAGGCGTCCAGCCGCTGCTCGTCCGTTCCGGCATAATGGCCGTGATCGTAGAAACATTGCGGATGAAAGATCAGCTCGGCATCGGGATAATAGCGCTCGGCCAGCGCCCAGACGGCGGCTGCCTGATCCTTGCCCAGCGGCGTCGCGGGCGCGCAAATACCGATCCTCATCCAGGCCCACTCCCGCATTGCCAAATTTCTCTCCTCCGCATAGCGAGCGGGCATGACCAAGGCCAATTCCTATTTTTTTTGCGGCGTGGGCGGCTCCGGCATGCTCTCGCTCGCGTCCATTCTTGCGGCGCGCGGTGCCAGCGTATCCGGATCGGACCGCGCGCTCGATCAGGGACGCAGCGCGGACAAGTTCGACTGGCTGCGCGCGCGCAGCATCAAGCTGTTTCCGCAGGACGGCAGCGGCCTGAGCGGGGGCCAGACGCTCGTCGCCAGCGCCGCGATCGAGGACAGCGTAGCGGATATCGCCGCCGCCAACCGGCTCGGCTGCCCGCGCATGACCCGCGCCGATCTGCTCGCTGAACTGTTCAACGCCGCCGAACAACCGATCGCGATCGGCGGCACCAGCGGCAAGTCCACCGTCACCGGCATGACCGGCTGGATTCTCGCCGATTGCGACCGCGATCCGACCATCATGAACGGCGCGGTGATGAAGAATTTCGTGGGCGAGGACGGCGGCTTTGCCAGCGCTCGCGTGGGCGGCGGCGCGCCGTTTGTGAGCGAGGTGGACGAGAGCGACGGATCGATCGCGCTGTTCGACCCCAAGATCGCGGTGCTCACCAATATCAGCCTCGATCACAAGTCGATCGAGGAGCTGCGGGCGTTGTTCGGCGATTTCGCGCGCCGCGCCACCCATGTCATCTGGAACGCCGACGATGCCGAAAGCATCGCCCTTATCGACGGATTGCAGATTACGGGCGTGACCGGGTTCGGCTTTTCTGACGGCGCCAATTTTCGCGCTATCGACGTGGTGGAAGAACCGTTTGCGAGCCGCTTCACGCTCGACGCGCGCGGCAAAAATTATCCGGTGACAATGCAGGTGCCTGGCCGCCACAACATCGCCAACGCGCTCGCCGCGCTGGCCGCGGCAGAGGCAGCGGGCGTAGCGATTGTGGACGCCGTGGACGCCATCGGGCGCTACAAAGGCCTGCGCCGCCGGTTCGACGTAGTCGGCACCGCAAACGGCGTGACCGTGATCGACGATTTCGGCCACAACCCGGAAAAGATCGCTGCCACCCTGCGCACGTTAAAAGCCTTTCCGGGCCGTCTGCTCGTCTTCTTCCAGCCCCATGGTTACGGCCCCTTGCGCGTCATGGGCAACGAACTGGCCGCCATGTTCGCCGAGCAACTGGACGCCGAAGACCGCCTGTTCCTGTGCGATCCGGCCTATTACGGCGGCACCGCAGACCGCAGCATCGGCAGCGCGGACATCGTCGAACGGATCAAGGCGGAGGGCGGCAGCGCGGACTATGTGGCGGAGCGCGCCGATGTTGGCGAACGGCTGACTGAGATAGCGAACCCCGGCGACCGCATTATCGTGATGGGCGCGCGCGACGACACGCTGATCGGGTTTGCGCAGGGGTTGGTAGAGCGACTGGCGCAATCTTGCATGACCTTGTAATGTTGGAAATTTCCAACCCCGTTTCCGCAACGATGTCGCGTATACTTTGGATATTTCGCACAACATTCTTGCGCGGCCGGTTGCTCGCCGCTGCCCTTGCCTTTCGCGTCCCTTTGCCCTAGACGCGCTGCTTCCGCCGGGGCCTGCCCTGCCGGAAAACACGACGAAAGCCGGAGGGGCGCTTGCATGGTGCGGCGTCAGCGATCGGTGGTAAACAAGGATATATCCCATGCCGTCATACGAGCATGTGTTTCTGGCGCGCCAGGATCTGAGCCAGGCTCAGGTCGATGCGCTCGCCCAGAACGCTACCCAGATTATCGAGGATAATGAAGGCAAGGTCACCAAGACCGAGACCTGGGGTCTCAAAACCCTTGCCTACAAGATCCAGAAGAACCGCAAGGCGCATTACGTCCTGCTCAACATCGATGCCCCTCCGGGCGTGGTGGCCGAGCTGGAGCGTCAGACCCGCGTGAACGAGGACGTCATCCGCTTCCTCACCATCCGCGTCGACACGCTCGAGGCCGAGCCTTCGGTGCAGATGCGCAAAACCGAACGCAGTGACCGCGGGGACCGCAAGGGCGGCCCGGGCGGCCGTGACGGAGGCCGCGATGGTGGCCGTGGGCGCGACCGGGACGAGAGGAACTAATTCATGGCACGACCCTTTTTCCGCCGCCGCAAGACCTGTCCCTTCAGCGGGGCCGATGCACCGAACATCGATTACAAGGACACCAAGCTGCTGCAGGGGTATATCTCCGAGCGTGGCAAGATCGTCCCCAGCCGCATCACCGCGGTATCCGCAAAGAAGCAGCGCGAGCTGTCCCGCGCGATCAAGCGTGCACGCCACATCGGCCTGCTCCCTTATGTCGTGAAGTAAGGAGCCGCCCACATGGATATCATTCTACTGGAACGCGTCGAAAAGCTCGGCACGATTGGCGACGTTGTCACCGTCAAGGACGGCTATGCGCGCAACTATCTGCTGCCCAACAAGAAAGCCCTGCGCGCCAACCGGGCAAACCGGGAAGTGTTCGAGGCCAATCGCGAGCGGATCGAGGCGGACAACGCATCGAAGCGCGGCGAGGCGGAGACCAAGTCCAAGGACGTCGAGGGCCTGGAAGTCACGCTGATCCGCGCTGCTTCCAATACCGGCCAGCTCTATGGTTCGGCATCGGTGCGCGATATCGAGTCCGGCCTGAACGAGCAGGGTGCCGAAGTGAACAAGGCCATGATCGTGCTGGAACGCCCGATCAAGGCCATCGGCGTCTACGACGTGCGCGTCATGCTGCACCCCGAAGTCGTTTCGATCGTCAAGGTCAACGTTGCCCGTTCGGACGACGAGGCCGAACTGCAGCGTAGCGGTGTTGATGTGATCGCGAAGATGTTCGATGACGATCAAGCCGAACTGCGGGGCAACGCCGCCGCAGTCACCACAGACGGCGACGGCAATGAGGACGGGGACGGGGACGGCGACGGGGACGGAAATCCCGAAAGCGCAGCCGATGCTGCCGAGGTGTTCGAGCAAGCCGCGATCGATCAGGCTGAAGACGGCTCCGCACCGCGCGATGCGGGCACCAGCCCGCCGTCGGATGCCGCAGCCTGAGTTTCACGGCATGACCATACCGCATGAAAAAAGGCGCGGAGACCGAGAGGTTTCCGCGCCTTTTTCATGCCGTGTTCCGCACCGATCCGGTGGGACGCCGCTGCAATACCGAGCTCAGTAAGCGCTGAGCAGCGCTGCGCCAACCGCCAGCAGCGTGCCGCCGGACAACACCGGGGCGAGAATGGATTTGAGCATCATTTGTCTTTCGCGGGGCCCAACCTGACTGCTTGATGACCGGTCAACGACACCGCTGATCATAGAGATTCCGGCGGCGTCAAAGATTTGGCAAACAAGGCTGCGCAGGCAGCTCAATAGCCCATCAGGCTCATCACTTCCTCGCGGCTGCGCTGATCGTCCAGAAAACAGCCCAGCAAGCGGCTCGTCACCATCTGTACGCCGGGCGTACGCACTCCGCGCGCCGTCATGCAGGCATGGCTCGCCTCGATCACCACGGCCACGCCGCTGGGATTGAGCCTGTCCTGAATACACTGCGCCACCTCCGCCGTCAGCCGCTCCTGCACCTGCAGGCGCCGGGCATAGCCGTGGAGAACACGTGCCAATTTGGAGATGCCGACCACCCTGTCGGTAGGCATATAGGCGATGTGCGCCCGGCCAATAATCGGCGCCATATGGTGTTCGCAGTGCGACTGGAACGGGATGTCCTTCAGCAGGACCAGCTCATGATAGCCGCCCACCTCCTCGAACGTGCGTTCCAGATGGTCACCCGGCTCCTCATGATAACCCTGGCAATATTCCTTCCATGCACGCCCCACACGGCGCGGCGTATCGCGCAGTCCTTCGCGGTCGGGATCATCGCCGGTCCAGCGCAGCAACGTCCGGATCGCGGCCTGCACTTCGTCGGGCACGACGATCTTGCCGTCCGGACCCTCGACCAGGTC
>JBBSUT010000157.1:0-4954 GCA_038234155.1 Sphingomonadales bacterium
AGCGGGGCGATCACCGAATATCTGGTCGAGCGCCATGGCGGCGGCAAGCTGACGCCGCCGGACAGCGAGCGCAGCGCTTATCTCGAATGGCTGCATTTCGGCGAGGGCACGCTGGCGATGCCGCTGATCCTGCATTCGCTCAAACCCATGTTCGGCGGTTATGGCGAGCGGCTGGAAGGTTTCGTCGCGGCCGAAGTGACCAAGCAGCTCGATTATATGGAAGCGCATATGGCGGGCCGCGACTGGCTGCTGGGCGATACGTTCAGCGGCGCGGACATCAATATGGGCTATCTGGTCGAGCATATGTTCGCGGGCAAGCTGCTCGACAGCCGCCCCCATCTGGCGGCGTATCGCGATCGCCTGATGGCGCGGCCCGCATACAAGAAGATGATCGAGCTGGGCGGACCGCTGCGCCCGTCCTGAACCCTTCTCCCCTTGAGGGAGAAGGATACGCAGCCTTGCCGCGAAGTGGCTAGGCGAAGTTGGATGAGGGGGCGGAGCCAATGTCAGCATTGCCGGACTGCCCCATGCGGCTTTCCACACGGACTGCCGCTTTGTGGCCCCCCCTCTCTGCTGCGACTAAGGCAGCAAGCTGCCAAAGTCTCGCTCCTCTCCCTTGAAGGGAGAGGGTAAGCCACCCTCGCGCCGCTTCCCTCCCGCCGCCGATTCTGCCATTCCGCTCCGGCAAAGCAAACCGGAGAACAGCATGACCCGCACCGGCGGCCAAATCCTCGTCGACCAGCTCAAAATCCAGGGCTGCGACCGTATTTTCACCGTGCCGGGCGAAAGCTTTCTCGCGGTGCTCGACGCGCTTCATGACGAGTCCGGCCACGGCGACGATTCGATCCAGACCGTGGTGTGTCGGCAGGAGGGCGGCGCGGCGTTCATGGCCTGCGCGGACGGAACCATGACCGGGCGGCCGGGGGTTGCGTTCGCCACGCGCGGGCCGGGCGCGACCAACGCCTCGATCGGCGTGCATGTGGCGATGCAGGATTCACAGCCGATGATCCTGTTCGTCGGCGACGTGGACCGCGAGATGCGCGGGCGCGAGGGGTTTCAGGAGATTGATTTCCCGGCGATGTTCGCGCCCATCGCCAAATGGTCCGCGCGAATCGAGAGCGCCGCGCGCATTCCGGAATATATCGCGCGCGCCTATGCCGTCGCCACGTCCGGCCGGCCCGGCCCGGTGGTGCTGGCGCTGCCCGAGGATATGCTGCGCGACGAGGTCGAGGCGATCGACCGGCCGCTGGTGGTGCCGCCCACGCAGCCGGTCTGCGCCGAGGCGATGGCGACCCTGGTCGAGCTGATCGGCGACGCGACCGATCCGGTCTGCATTATCGGCGGCGCGGGCTGGAACGCTAAGGCGCGGCATTATTTCGCCGAATGGGCCGAGCGGCTGGGGCTTCCGGTCGCCACCGCCTTTCGTCGTCAGGACGCGATCGACTGGCAAAGCCCGGTCCATGCCGGAAACCTCGGCTATGGCCCCAATCCCAAGCTGGTGGAGCGCGTCAAGGGGGCGGACCTCATCATCGCGGTCGGCGCACGGCTGGGCGAGGCGACCACCGATGGTTACGCGCTGATTACGCCCGATCATCCCGATCAGGTGCTGGTCCAAATCCATCCCGATCCGGACGAGCTGAACAGTGTTTACCGCACCGACCTGCCGATCTGCACGGCCATGGACGAGTTCGCCGAACAAGCGGCGCTGTGGGAGGACGAGCTTTCCAGCTTCGACGCAGGCGCGGCGGCGCATGCCGAGTGGCTGGCGTGGAGCGATCCGCAGCCGAGCGGCGGGTCTGATGGTTCTGGGATAGATCTGGGTCTTGGCGTCAAGGCGATGCGCGAAACCTATCCTGCGGACACGATTATCTGCAACGGCGCGGGCAATTTTTCCGGCTGGTGGCACCGCTACTGGCGCTACGGCGACATGCCGAGCCAGCTCGCCCCAACCGCTGGCGCGATGGGTTACGGCGTCCCCGCCGCGGTGGCCGCATCGCTGCGCTATCCCGAGCGCACCGTGGTCGCGGTGGCAGGTGACGGCGACTTTCTGATGAATGGGCAGGAGCTGGCGACGGCGGCGCAATATGGCGCGGACCTGCTGGTCATCGTGGTCGACAATGGCGGCTACGGCACCATCCGCATGCATCAGGAACGCGAATACCCGGGCCGCGTGTTCGGCACCGAACTCACCAACCCTGATTTCGCGGCGTTCGGCACAGCGTTCGGAGCGCGGGTTTGGACGGCGGAGACCACGGTTGGGTTCGTCGAGGCGTTGGAGGAGGCGCGCGAAGCGAGCGGCCTGCGGTTGATCCACGCGCTGACGGACATTGAAAAGCTCTCGGCAGGCGGCGCTACGGTGAGCGGGTTACGCGCGAAGGACTGACCGGGCACGCACATAAGAAAGGCCGTCCGTTGCAGGACGGCCTCTCTCAAACTCAGTAAATATGATCAGATATCGTCGCCGAGCTTGCCCTTGACTTCGCCCTTCAGCTGCTGGCCCTTGCCCTTGGTCTGCTGGGCATGGCCTTCGGCCTGCATTTCGGCGTCATCGGTGGCCTTGCCGGTAGCGGACTTGACCTTGCCTGCGGCTTCGTTGGCATTGCCTTTGACCTTGTCTGTGAATTCGCCCATCGGGACTTCCTTTCCTTAATCGGACCATCAAGCGATCCTGCATGGATAGAACCCTCATCTTGCGCTTGTGTTCCCGGCGATTGCGACGAACCGTTAGTCGCAAGACTTCTTATTAGGTTTCGGCCAGACGCAGGATCATGCGCCATTCCGCCGCGCGCACCGGCGCCACCGACAATCGCGACTGCCGGATGATCGCCATGTCCGAAAGCGCACCTTCCGCCTTCATCCGGCGCAGCGTGACGGACACGGCGAGCGGCGCCACCGGCGCGACGCGAACCGCAGGCCATTTGCCGCTATCGTCGGTGGGATCGTCGAACGCCGCCGCGACCACGCGCATGATGCCGACAGCGGCGGGCAGGGCAATCGCGCTATGATAGAACAGTGCCTCGTCTCCGACCGACATGGCACGCAGATTGTTTGCCGCCTGATGATTGCGCACCCCTTCCCAGACCGCCGAACCGCCCGCGACGAGATCGTCCCAGCCATATTCGGCAGGCTCCGATTTCATCAGCCAAAATTGGGGCATGAACTCTCCGTCGATGATGCTATTGCCGAGTCATGACTCAAATACCGCTGATTTCGCTCGACGCCAGTCATCCTGATGGCCTTGATCCCGACGCGCTGGGCGCTGCCCTGGGGCAAAGTTTCCGCAGCTATGGTTTCGCGGTGGTCAAGGATCACGGGCTTGACCCTGACCTCGTCGCCAAAGCCTGGGATCTCACCGAACGGCTTTATCAGCAGGAGGATGCCGAGAAGCGCAAATTCTACGATCCATCGATCGGCGGCGCGCGCGGCTACACGCCGTTCAAGACCGAGATCGCCAAGGGCGCGGCGCATCACGACCTCAAGGAATTCTGGCATGTCGGGCGCGAATTGCCCGAGCGTCACAAGCTGGCCAGTTCGATGCCGCCCAATATCTGGCCCGATCGTCCGGAAGGTTTCCAGACGACGTTCGAACAGTTGTTTGCCGCGATGGACGCAGTCGGCGCGCGCATCCTGCAATCGATCGCGCGCTATCTCGATTTGCCTGCAAACTGGTTCGATCCAGCGATCGAGGATGGCAACAGCGTCCTGCGCCTTCTGCATTACCCGCCGGTCGAAGGCGATCCGGAGGGCGCGATCCGGGCTGGAGCGCATGAGGACATCAACCTCATCACCCTGCTGCTCGGCGCCGAGGAAGCGGGGCTGGAGATTTTGGGCAAGGACGGCAGCTGGATCGCGGTCGATCCGCCCGAAGGCGCGCTGGTGGTCAATGTCGGCGACATGTTGCAGCGGCTGACCAACCATGTGCTACCCTCGACCACGCACCGGGTGCGCAATCCATCAGGCGCGCGCGCGCATCACCATCGCTATTCGATGCCGTTCTTCCTGCATTTACGTTCGGACTTTCTGATCGCGACGCTACCCGGCTGCATCAGCGCGGAGCGGCCAAATCGCTATCCCGAGCCGATATTGGCCGATGATTATCTCATGGAACGGCTGCGCGAGATTGGCCTCGTCAAGGCTTGAGCGGGTCAGATGGCCGCGCAATCTGACCCGCCTCAGCGGCTCAGGGAATTAACACGCTCTCCAGCACGTGGATGACACCATTGGTCGCCTCAATATCCGAAGCGATGACCAGTGCTGTTCCGCCGCCCGCTTCGCTGACCTGAAGGAAATTGGCGCTGGCACCCGGGACCGCTTCGGCCACGACGGAGCCGCTGTGCGCCGGTGGTTCGGCGCTGCCCAGATCGCTTCTGCCGATGGTCAACACCTGGCCCGACAGCGTCTTGAACTGGGCGGTGCCCTGCCCCTTGTCGATGGCTTCGCCCAGATCGCGCGCACTGGCCCGGCCGATCAGGACATGCGCGGTGACGAAGCGGACGAGCGCGTTACGGTTGGCCGGATCAAGCAAAGCCACGCGCCGCTCGACAGTCAACTTGTCGAAGGCGCTGTTGGCGGGCGCGAAGATCGTAACGGGCTGTTTGCCCGACAGCTGCTGCGTCAGGCCCGCCTTTTGAATGAGCGCTGCGAAACTGCTGAAATCCGGATGCTGGCGCAAGGTCGAGACAGTATCCACAATGCGGATCTGCTGCACCACCGGCGTTTCCCTCGCCTTGCCGTTTCCGGCCGCACCATCGGCAACGGGATCGCCGCCGCAGGCCGCAAGCGCGAGGGTCAGCGCACAGCCTAGTATCGCGCACCGCATCACAACCGCTTCATATGGACAAAGTCGCGATCGAACTGCTTCAGATGCGCCCCGCCATCGACGAAGATCGTCTGCCCGGTTACAGCGCGCGCCTGCGCCAACCAGGCGACGGCATCCGCAATATCCTCCGGATCG
>JBBSUT010000158.1:0-4931 GCA_038234155.1 Sphingomonadales bacterium
CACCTTGCCGTTTTTCAGATCGAAGGCGAAGATGCGGTTGTAGGTGCCCGGCGTGGCCCAGCTGGTCCAGTGACGCACAAAATATTCGTCATAGGCACGGCCCGACTGCTTGGCTTCATCTGCCAGCGCGTCGGGCGCGGGGCAGCCGAAGCTGGCGCAATCCTTCGGGATCGCGCTCCACAGCGCGATGCGGCGGCCGTCGGGCGAAAGCTTGAAGCCGGCCACAGGGGCCATCACGTCGCTGGCCTGCACGGGCTTCATGCCGGGCTGCGCCATCCGCCAGACCTGATCGCTGCCCGACTTGTCGCTGATAAAATAGAGCGATCCGTCAGCCGCAAAGGCGGGCGCGCTTTGCGATGCGTCGGCCATGGCCGCCAGCAACGCCGGAGATGCCTCCGCCATCGTCAGGTCCAGACTGTACAGCTGCGTCACGCGGCTGTTCGCGTCGACATCGGTGCTGGTGACCTGATAGACCGCCGTCTTGCCATCCGGCGAAACGACCGGCGCACCCAGACGCTTCATGGCGTTCAGATCGACTTCGGTCATCGGGCGGGCGTGAAGGGCGCTGGGCGCGGCGGCCAGCGCAAGCGCGGCGGCGGCGGTGGACAGATATATTTTGTTCATAGCCGCGGATGCTAGGCCGCGGCAGCGCGGCGCACAAGCGCGGATTGGCGCACGCTGAAGGGGCGCGGCGCGGCAGCCGTACGGCAGGGTGCCGCTCAGGCCGCGCGGCGGTGTTTTTCGATCAGATCCTCGGCCTCGAACACCAGAAAATCGGGGTCGAAAGGCTTGGTTATATAGGCGTCTGCGCCGGTGTAGATTGCGATGTCGGCATCCTTGCTGCTGGTATTGGCGGTCAGCATGATAACCGGCACGCGGAAATGTTTGCCGTGGGTGCGAATGGCGTGGAGCGCGGTCAGTCCGCCCATGTGCGGCATGTTGCAGTCCAGGATGACGAGGTCGGGCGATTTGGCCTGAATTGCCACGAGCGCGTCCGCGCCGTTCGCCACCACGCCCACCGAATGGCCGTAATTGCGGAACGCCTGGGTCACGATCTCGGTCACGATCTCGTCATCGTCTGCTATGATAATATGCGCCATAAACTCCGCTTCCCAGGACAAACCGCCGCACCACATGCGCCGGACACCATGGCCGCGGCGCTCCGGAGCAACGCTATCTGGCGTCAGAGCGGCAAAATTATCGTTAATTTTCCCGGAATATCGCAAGTTTTCGCGGCGGACTGCTAATTTTCGCGACATGCTTGAGTGAAAATCAGGTTGCGGCATGGTGCCCGGGGAAGGTGCTCAGGCGGCGATGGCAGAGCATCCGGCGGCGTCGTCGTCGTTCGCGGCTTCTCCACAACGAGACGGCGTCCGGCGCGAGCGCTTCTGGCGACGGCGCGCGCCCTGACGGCGCAATCCGATGACGGCCGACATGCTGCGGCGCACCGAAAGGCGCGACCGGTTCGACCAGGCGATCACACCCGCTGCAAGCCCATCGATATAAGTGGTGATCTCGAACGTCACCGCCCAAGCCGCGAAGTCCGGTCCCGCCATCCCGAGCAGGCGAAGCCCGTCTGCGGCCTCGAACCAGATCAGCACACCAACGAGCAAGACGACGCCCATTGCGACCATCCATTGCCAACGGGAAGTCCGGTTCAGCGAGATGGCCGGTTTTTCGATGAGCCACCGCGAAAGCCAGCGCGCCATTGCCGTGTCCGGAGCGAAGGACAGGATCAGGATCAAGCCGGTCATGATGGCGAACGTAGTCGTGGTGCTATCTCCTGTCGTGCGAGCTCGGTTTGATCGGGCTGGAGGACACGCGGGAAGGTCAGCCGCGCTTCGTGATCCGCTGAATTTCCTTCTTCACCAACGCATCGACCATCGGCGGCAGGTTCTGATTAAGCCATTCCTTCAGCAACGGGCGCAGCATCTCGCGCACCAGTTGCTCGATCGATGTTTCGCCGGAGCGCACGATCTGCGGAGCGGCCCCGGGTTCGGCGAGCGTGGCCAACGCGCTGAGCGACGCGATGAGCGAATCCGCCTTGTCCTGCTCCAGCAGATTGTCGTCACGACCGCTCTCGCCCGCGCCATCATTGTCTTCGGCGTCATCGGACAGACTGTCATATTCGGTGAGTTCCAGAACCGAATCGCCCTGGGACCGCGCATCAGAACCGGCGCGCTGGCCGCTGTTTGCCCGCCCCGTACTGCAGCGGCGATTGTCCTCGGCAATGACGCGTTTGATCGAGGACAGGATTTCCTCCATCGATGGTTCCCGGTCGCTCATTGCCACATCCCTTGCCCGTTCCGGCCGCGCCGGTCATGGCCGGCCGCCTTCGTTCTGCGCGCCATGCGCCATCCCCCGATGCACCGCGCCGCCGCTGATCGCGCCTTATCTGCCGGGCGTGCGCGGTCCGTAGAGATTGCGCTCCGCACTGCCCGGACCGATCGTTTCCGGCAGCGCTTCTATTGGGGCGGTCTGGGGCGCGGTGTCAACGGTGCGTGTGGCCGTCGGCTGCGGATTGGGATCGCGGCGCCAATCGTTCCGGCTGCCGCGCACGTTGCTGTAGTTCAGCGTGGGATCGTAAAGGATGCCGCCATCGAGCCCCAGATCCTCGGCCTCCGCCCGGCCCATCGCGGCGAGCAGCGTGAAGCCCGCGACATAGGCGTTGCGCCGCGCGGCCACGAGCTGGACCTGCGAATTCAGCAATTCCTGCTCGGCGTTCAGAATTTCCAGGATCGTGCGATTGCCCACGCTGTTTTCAGCGCGCACGCCCTCCAGCGCCAGCTGGTTCGATTCAACCGCGACCTGGCTCGACTGGATCACCTCCAGCGACGCCTGCAAACTGGTATAAGCCGAACGCACCTGCGCGATGACCGATCGCTCGGCCTCGATTTCCTGCTCCTGCGCCACGCCCAGCAGCGCCTGCGCGCGCCGGGTCTGCGCCGATACGCGCCCGCCCTGATATAGCGGAATGTTGGCCCGCACACCGACGGCCACCGTCTCCTGCGAACTCGGCAGGCTAATCTGCCCGGCGGCCGGACTGGTCGGGTCCACACTGCCCGTCGGCCTGAAATTATTAGTCAGCAACGATCCCAGGAAATTGGTGTAGGACCCCTGTGTGTAGGCAGAAACGCGCGGCAAACGCCCGGCCCGGGCCACGCCGATATCGAAGCCCGCGGCGGCCACGCGCTGGCGTGCGGAGATCAGATCCGGATTGGCATCGAGCGCGATGTCGACCGCGGCGATCGGCGATTCGGGCAGATTGGGCAATGGCGGCGGCGGCTCCAGCCCATCCGGCGCATCGCCCACCAGCTGGATATAATTTTCCTTGGACTGGATCAGGTTGGACCGCGCCGTTTCCAGATCGCTCTGCGCCAGCGCCAGCCGCGCCTCGGCCTGGGCGACGTCGGTGCGGGTGAGATCGCCGATCTGGAAGCGGTCGCTGGTCGCCTCCCGGTTGATCGTGAGCACGCCGACATTGGCGCGGTTAAGCCGAACGATGGCCTCGTCGCGGATCACGTTCATATAGGCGGCCACCGTCTGGCTGAAGATCGAGCTTTCGGTTGCGCGCAGCTGGGCGCGGCCGCCCAGCACCCGTTCGTCGGCCGCGCGAATCGCATTTTTCACCGCGCCGCCCGAGTAAATCGGCACGGCCAGGTCCAGCGCGCCGGAAAACTGCCGCGCGGAAAAGGGATTGGAATTGAGCACATTCTCCTGGATCGATCCCTGCCCGTTCACCTGCGGGCGGGCGTCGGCCTTGGCGATCGGCACGGTCTCATCGGTCGCGCGCAACTGGGCACGCTGGGCGCTGAGCGTGGGATTGTTCTGATAGGCGGCGACCAGCGCCTCGCGCAGCGTGTCCGCCTGCGCCGGAACGGTCAGCAGCGCGCAGGCGGTGGCTAAGGCGGCGGGAGCTACGGCGGCGGGAGCCAGGAAAAGCGGACGGCGCATGATCAGAACTTGAACGCCTTGGCGGCGGCAAAACCAGGCAGCACCGGAACCTCATTATCCTCGAACGCAACCGGGCGCAGCCCGCCGGCGCGTTTGCGCGCGATCGCCAGCCGGGTGAGCCCGTCGTCCACGATGCCGCAAACCAGCCGCCCGTCATCCTTCAGCAGCGCGGCAAGGTCATCCGGAACCGCTTCCACCGCGCCATCGATCACGATGAGATCATAGGACGCCTGCGCGCCGTGCCCGGCGGTGAGATCGGCCTGGACTAGAATTACATTGGCGGCACCTGCCAGCCGCGTTCGCGCCGCGGCCAGCAGCGCTTCGTCCGATTCGACGGCGGTGATCGAAGCCGCCAGTTGCGACAGGACCGCCGCGCTGTACCCCGTACCCGCGCCCACGATCAGCACCGCATCTTCCGGCCGAACCTCAGCGCGCGTGAGCAGGCGCCCCAATGCCACCGGTGGCATCAAATAGCGATCGTCCCCCAGCGGCACCGAGCGATCGGCATAGGCGGTTTGGGCGCGCGTTGCGGGAACATATTCCTCGCGCGGGACACTGGCCATGGCGCGGATCACGCCCCGGTCGCTGACGCCAGACGGCCGCAGCTGGCTTTCGATCATCGCGTCGCGCATCGCCTGAAAATGGTTATCTTGCATCATCGTGAAAGCCCTACAACAGCTGTATTAACATTGCAATACAGCTGACCCTTCTCGTGTCTTAACGAGCGGTTGGCGCAGCGCCAACCCGCTTTTGGACGAACATACGGCGGCAACCGCCCAACGTCGGGCTTCTCGCCGACCGGCAGGCACGTTGGCAGCCGCGCCGACAGTCGCGCTGGCAGCGGCGCCGGGCCGCTTGACAATCGCCGCGCAAATCCACATTGGCTGGCGCTTCCGCAGTGAGGCCCGATGGCGGAGTGGTTACGTAGAGGACTGCAAATCCTCGCACGCCGGTTCGATTCCGGCTCGGGCCTCCAA
>JBBSUT010000159.1:0-4926 GCA_038234155.1 Sphingomonadales bacterium
CAGGCGGCGCTGTCGATCATCCTCCTGCTGGTCGGCGCCTATGTTCTGGCGCGCTTCGCGGGCACCGCGTTCGATTCGCTGCGCCGCGTGGCGTTCGAGCGGGTGGGCCAGACCGCCACCCATCGCCTCGCCAGCCGCACGTTCGAGCATCTGCACAAGCTGTCGCTGCGCTATCATCTGTCGCGCCGCACGGGCGAGGTGACCAAGGTGGTCGAGCGCGGCACCAAGACCATCGACACGATGATCTATTTCCTGCTGTTCAACATCGCGCCCACGGTGATCGAACTCGCCGTGGTGCTGGTGGTTTTCTACCTGAAACTGGGTCCGGGCTCGGTTGTCGCCACCGCCTTCATGGTGTGGCTTTATATCTGGTTTACGCGCAAGATCACCGACTGGCGCAACCATTTGCGGCAGGAAATGAACGATCTCGACACGCGCGCGATCGGGCGCAGCGTGGATTCGCTGCTGAACTACGAGACGGTGAAATATTTCGGTGCCGAAAAGCGCGAGACCGATCGCTACAGCCATGCCGTGCAAAGCTATGCGCGCGCCGCCGAGAAATCGGAGAACTCGCTCGGGCTGCTCAACATCGGCCAGTCGTTCATCACCAATGCGATGATGCTGGGCGCCATGCTGTACAGCGTGTGGCTGTGGAGCACGGGCGATCTGACGGTGGGCGATCTGGTGCTCGTCAACGGGCTGCTCATGCAGCTTTTCCGCCCGCTGGACCTGCTGGGCATGGTCTATCGCATGATCCGCCAGGGCCTGATCGACATGGCCGCGATGTTCGATCTGATGGATACCGATCCCGAGATTGTGGACGCGGAAGATGCCCGGCCGCTGGCGATCGACCGCGGCGCAGTGGCGTTCGAGAATGTGCGCTTCGGCTATAATGCGGACCGGCAGATCCTGCATGGCATCAGCTTCACCGTGCCCTCCGGGCGCACGCTGGCGATCGTGGGGCCGTCGGGCGCGGGCAAATCCACCATCGGGCGGCTGCTGTTCCGCTTCTATGATCCGCAGGGCGGGCGCATCCTGATCGACGGGCAGGACATCGCGCATGTAACGCAGGCCAGCCTGCGCCACGGCATCGGCATCGTGCCGCAGGACACCGTGCTGTTCAACGACACGATCGGATATAATATCGCCTATGGCAAGGAGGGCGCCAGCGGCGTGGACGTGCGCGAGGCGGCGGCCGGCGCGGCGATCGACGCGTTCGTGGGCAGCCTGCCGCAAGGCTATGACACGCAGGTGGGCGAGCGCGGGCTGAAATTGTCGGGCGGAGAGAAGCAGCGCGTGGCCATCGCCCGCACGCTGCTCAAGAACCCGCCGATCCTGATCCTCGATGAAGCGACCAGCGCGCTCGACAGCCGCACCGAGGACGCGATCCAGGACACGCTCGACCGGATCGCCAAGCGCCGCACCACGCTGATCGTGGCGCACCGGCTGTCCACCGTCATCCATGCGGATGAAATCATCGTGCTCGATCAGGGCCGCATTGTCGAACGCGGCAGCCATGCGGCGCTGCAGGCGCAGGCCGGCCTGTATGCGGACATGTGGCGCAGGCAGGCAGCAGAACGCCAGGTACAGGAGGCAGCGCAATAAGTGCCGCCGCAACATGCGCGCCGCTTGCCCTGAACCGTCCGCCTCGCAATAGAGGCGTTCATGCCCTCTGATCCCCTCGACATCCTGCACAATATCTTCGGCTTTCCCGGCTTTCGCGGGCGGCAGGCCGAGGTGGTGGACCGCGTGATGCTGGGGCAGAACACGCTCGCCGTCATGCCGACGGGCGCGGGCAAGTCGCTCTGTTATCAGGTGCCTGCGGTGGCGCGTAACGGCACCTGCGTCGTCGTCTCCCCGCTGATTGCGCTGATGCACGATCAGATGCGCGCGGCAGATGCGGTGGGGATCAAGGCGGCCACGCTGACCTCCGTCGACGAAAACCAGGCCGAAACGATGCAGCGCTTCCGCGCCGGCGATCTGGATCTGCTCTACGTGGCGCCCGAGCGGGCGACCAACCCGGTTTTCCAGGATATGCTGTCCGCTACCGATCTGTCGCTGTTCGCCATAGACGAGGCGCATTGCGTGTCCGAATGGGGCCATGATTTCCGCCCGGATTACCGCCTGCTGCGCCCGTTGCTGGACCGCTTCGAGCATGTGCCGCGGCTGGCGCTCACCGCCACGGCCGACAAGGCCACGCGGGAGGATATCCTGCTGCAGCTCGGCATCCCGCAGGACGGGCTGATCCTGGCGGGCTTCGACCGGCCCAATATTCGCTACATGATCAGCACCAAGGCCAGCCTGACACGCCAGCTGAGCGATTTCGTGCGCCAGACCCCGGGTGCCGGCATCGTCTATTGCACCAGCCGCGCGGCGACCGAAAAACTGGCCGGGACGCTGGGCGAGACCGGCCGGCCCACCCGCGCCTATCATGCCGGGTTGCCGCCGCGCGAACGCGCCGCCGCGCAGGCCGAATTCGTGGCGAGCGAGGACATGGTGATGTGCGCCACCATTGCCTTTGGCATGGGCATCGACAAGCCGGACGTGCGCTTCGTGGCCCATGCCGGGCTGCCCAAATCGCTGGAGGCCTATTATCAGGAGACCGGCCGCGCAGGCCGCGACGGAGACCCGGCGCTGGCGCAGATGTTCTGGGGCGCAAGCGATTTCGCCACCGCCCGCCAGCGGCTGGCCGAGGTGGAGGAAGCGCGGCGTGAGGGCGAGCGCGCACGGCTCAACACCCTGGCCGCGCTGGTAGAGACGCCCGGCTGCCGCCGCGCGGAGCTTCTGCGCCATTTTGGCGAGAGCCCGCCGCCCGGCTGCGGCAATTGCGACAATTGCCTCGATCCGCCCGACACGCGCGAGGTGACCGAACTGGCGCGCAAAATTCTGAGCGCGGTCTACCGCACCGGCCAAAGCTTCGGCGTGACCCATATCGAAGCTGTGCTGAAAGGCGCGCAGAGCGAAAAGCTGCTGGAAAAGGGCCATGACAAACTGTCGGTCTACGGCATCGTCGAGGGCGAGGATGCGCGGCTGATCCGCCCGCTCGCCCGGCATCTGTCGGCGTTCGAGGCGCTGGTGCCGACCGAGCATGGCGGGCTCAAGCTTGGGCCCGCCGCGCGCGCCATCCTGCGCGGCGAGGAGACCGTGCGCATGGTCGATCCGCCCGAGAAGAAGCGCAGCGAGGCCCGCGAAGGGGCGAGCGCCAACCCCGTCGGCGATCCGCTGTTCGAAGCGCTGCGGGCGGAGCGCAAGCGCATCGCCGCCGAACAGGGCATCCCGCCCTATGTTGTCTTCCACGATTCGGTGCTGCGCGCCTTTGCCGAGGAACGCCCGCGCTCGCCGGTCGAGCTGGGCCGGATCAGCGGCGTGGGCGCCAAGAAGCTGGTCGCGTTCGGCGATCAGTTCCTGGACGTGATCCGGCAATATTGAGTCCTCCCCACATGGTGGGGAGGGGGACCGCCGACACAGTCGGTAGTGGAGGGGGCTCTCGACTGAGAGCATTGTTCAAACCGAGAACCCCCTGCGTCAGCGCTTCGCGCTGCCACCTCCCCGCCAGCGGGGAGGATTTAAACCGCTCCCCTCGCCTGACTGCTTGCAGAAGTCGCTCAGGACAGGCTTCGACAAGCTCGCTCCTTGCCGGTATAATGCGACAAAATCATCCGGAGACTCCCCATGAACATCCGCCAGATCAACGATAGCGTCTACGCCGCGCCGCAAATCACCGTTGCGGATGTTGCCGAAGCCAAGACGATGGGGGTCAGCCTGATCATCAACAACCGCCCCGATGGCGAGGAGCATGGCCAGCCCCACGGCGCGGACATCGCCGCCGCAGCCAGAGCGGCGGGGCTGCATTATATCGCGATCCCGGTGACGCATGCCGGGTTCAGCGCGCCGCAGATCGATGCGATGCGCGCCGCGCTCGACGAGAATGAGGATGGCAAGACGCTGGCCTTCTGCCGCACCGGCACGCGCTCGACTTTGCTCTGGGCGCTGGCCGAAGCCAAGGGCGGGCAGAATCCGGATGCGATTGAGGAAGCGGCGTCGGCGGCGGGCTATGACGTGGCCCCGGTGCGCATGCTACTGGACGCCTTTTCGAGCCGGTGATGCAGATGGAGAGGATGTCCAAATCCTCCCCATTTTTGGAGAGAGGAACCGCTCGGCGAAGTCGAGAGGTGGAAGGGGTTTGCCCCACAAAGCAAGGCGCGATAAGGAGAACCCCCTCCGTCACGACGCCTTCCGGCGCCGTGCCACCTCCCCATGAATGGGGAGGATTCAGGCGATGAACTTCATCACCATTCTCGGTTCGCTCGGCGCTATTGCCGTGGTCGTCCTGATCGTGCGCACCCTACGGTTCGACGCTAAAACCTTAGGCGAGGATGATGCGGAGCGCCTTGCCGAACAGATGATTGCCGGTTTCCAGGCGATCGACATGGTCACCTGCAAGGGCAAGCAGTCGGCTCTGGTGCTCGGCGCGGACGGGCGGGTCGTGCTGCTGAAGCGCACGGGCGGCCGCTATGCGGCGCGCGCGCTGCAACCGCCGATCCGCTGCGAACGGCCCGAGCCCGGCAAGCTCATCATCGACAGCGCCGAACGCCATTTCGGCAAGATCGAGGTAACGCTCGACGAGGCGGATCTATGGCAGAAACGCTTGCAGGGCGACCATGATCAGGATGGGCACGATCGAGCTGGGCAAGCGCCGTCGGCATGAGGGATCTGCCCGATCCCATAACCTATGCCATCCCCGGCTTTATCCTGCTGATGATCGTCGAGATTGTGGTCATGCGTCGGCGCGGCGGTGCCAGCTACGGCGCCGCCGATACCGCAACATCGCTGCTGCTCGGTCTCGGCAGCACGATCGCGGGCGCGCTGTCCGCCGGGCTGATCTACGCGGCCGCGCTAAGCGTCCATGGCTTTGCCGGTCTCACG
>JBBSUT010000160.1:0-4925 GCA_038234155.1 Sphingomonadales bacterium
ATCGATCATGACCAGATTGGTGAGCCCGCGCGCCGCCGCAGCCGCGCGCAGCCGCGCCTTTTGCGCGCCCTCGCCGATCAGCACGATGGCGATATCTGGCCGGGTCCGCAGCCGCTCGGCCGCATCCAGCGCGCTGTCCAATCCGTGCGCCATGCCGTGCGTACCGATATAGGCGGCGACGAACTTGCCTGTCAGCCCATGCGCCGCCTTGAACGCCTCCGCGCTGCCCGGTTCGGCGTCGAGCGCGCCGGGGGTTACGCCGTTGCGCACCACGGCGATCGGCCTGCCCGCACGGTGCGGCGCGATATGGGCCAGGAAGCTCTCGGTAACCGAGACCACCAGATCGGCCCGGCGATAGGCGGCGCGCTCGATTTTTTCGATCAGGCGGATGATGCGCCCGGGCTTCATCGCGCCGACGGCGACCACGCTTTCGGGCCAAAGGTCGCGGATCTCCAGCACCCACGGCCGGTGCTTGCGCTGCAACAAACCGCCGGCCATGCCGCAGAAGAATTGCGGGCTGGTGGACAGCACCACGTCCGCGCGTGGCAATCGCCACATCCAGAACAGCACCGCCAGGAAATAGCTGACATAATTGGCGATGCGCGGGATGGTCCCTTCGTTCGCGGCGAGATAGGTCCACAGGCGAATGACATCCACACCGTCTACAGTCGCGCGCGAGAACGGGCGGTTCGCGTACCCGGGATAGATTTTCCCGCGCGGATGGTTGGGGGCGCTGGTCACCACCGTCACCCGGTGCCCGCGCGCTACCCAGCGCCGCGCATGATCGGCGCTGCGGATGGCCGGTGCGTTCACCTCGGGCGGATAATAATGGGTCAGGAGCAGGATATGCATGCGCGTCAACCGATCGAGAGACCGGTCTCAGCGCTATAGGACTGCAGCACATGGGCGGGGGCCAGAACCCGATAAACCGTGTCGTTTGCCGCGATGTTCCGTCTTCCCTGGCCGGAAACCACCGGAACGCCGCAGCGGATGGCTGGGCAATCAACGACTGGCATCGGCCTTCCGGAGGCGCATGGAACGAACACTTCGACATGGCCCGTGCACGTTCGCATCAGCGCACCCCATGTTTTCTGGATCTTATGATGGCGTTGGCCAGACTGAGGGCAAGATGGCCAGCAAGCCCGAACACCAGCGCCCCCATGATCTCGACCACAAAAAATCCGTCGAAACGCATCCCCATTCGAGCACCGATCAACACCACAGCGAACAGATGCCATGCCGATTGTTGCTGCACGGCGATGGAATAAAGAGACCAAAGCCAGATAACGAACGCAACGACACCGGCCATCATTACCACCCCGGGCCATCCGAAATTCCAATAGGCTTCCGGCGGAAGGCCAGGGGAGACGGACGTTTCGTCATTGCCGGTGGCGCTAAAGCTGAGCTGTCGGCCCACGTCCGAAATAATAGGTTTGCGTTTGAGCAGAATACGCGGAATAAAAATGTACCGCGCGTTTCCATAGCTGCTGCCAGGCTCCCGGCGGTCATAAAGACTGATGACGTAGGTACCAACATTGACATAGGTCAGCCGTATGAGGCCGGACTGCAGGTCGGTGTCGCGGCGGCCCAGACTTGCCTTGTCAAAATAGTCCTGAAGTATGGTCGACCTTACGCCGACACTGGCAGAGGCGAACTGATCGCCATTCTGGGCAGCCAAAGCCGACCGACCGTAATCTATTATCGGTTGGGACCACAGAAAGACTAGCACTATCCCGGTAGCGAAAAATGCAATCCGTGGCAATGAAGGCTTGGTATAGATCAGACCAAGCGCAAACATAATCAAGGGAAACAACAACGTAGCTTTGGCGAATGTCAAAAGACCTGTCAACGCGAAAATAAAAGTGACGATTGCAAGTCCGGGTAAATGAGCGGGTTTGTTTTTTTGCGCCCAGGCGGTGCACAGAAATATGCCGACAAAGGACAGTTGCGCAATTTCGGAAATGGCCGCAGGAAAGGTGGTGTTGATATAGCCTAGTTGATAGGGTAGAATAAGCACAAAATTAACCACCGATCCTACAGCAAGAAACAAATAGGCAATAGTTCCCAGGTTGAGCGACGACGGTGCCAGCTTCAAGCGGAACCGCGCAGAACCGCTGCCTATGGTTTTTTGCCGAAAAATTATTGCGTAAAATCGTATAAAAACCATAGTAGCGGCAAGAAATGCCAGGTTGATGAGATTATACTTTAACAGATCATCCGAATAAAAGACAAAATAAGCCTCAATATAAGTTCGTGATGCATCGTTCAAAAACAATGGAATCAGCGAGCCGATGCCGGCATAGAAAAATGCTGCCATCCGAAGCCAAAAAAACGGTGTCCAGATCGTGACCATGCTCCGCATCGTCATGGCCAGGGCCCCGGCACCCATGGTCGCCACGATTGTCATCGGAAGGACGACATTTGCGATCGATTTCGACTGAATGCCTCCGGCACTGGACACGGCACCAAATACGAGCGCCAATAACAGGATTATGATTTCGGCGGACGATGGGGAGATCAGCGCCGAAGCGGAGGGAGCCGCCGCAGGCCGCAGGCCAACCGCGGGAGATGCTCGATATGTCCCAAGGGTTGCCGCGCTACGCATGATCGCCCATTGCCACAGAAAATTTGTATCTGGCAACAGAGGATGGCCGTGCGGCCGACAATTGCCGGCCGCTGCAGTTAAGACGCAATCGCCTGGCAAAAAGGATGTGATCAGATATGTGCGCAATCGCCGGACTGCTGGGCCGCCATGACCGGGCAACCATCGACGCCATGAGCGAAGCGCTGTGTCATCGCGGACCGGATGACGACGGGTTGTTCCTCGACCAGCAGGCCGGAATTGCGCTCGCGCACCGGCGGCTCGCGATCCAGGACCTGTCACCCACGGGCGCGCAGCCGATGCGCGATGCCAGCGGCCGCTACACCTTGGTGTACAACGGTGAGCTCTACAATCATCTCGACCTGCGCGGACCGCTCGCGGCGGAAGGGGCCAGCTTTCGCGGATCGAGCGATACCGAGACGCTGCTGGAAGGAATGGCGCGCCACGGCCCGGCGTTCCTTTCGCGCTGCAACGGCATCTTCGCGCTGGCGCTGTGGGACAGCGTGGAACGCTGCCTGATCGTGGCGCGGGACGGGCTGGGGGTGAAGCCGCTCTATTGCGCGCATACCCCGTCCGGTTTCGCCTTCGCGTCCGAGCTGAAAGCGCTGCTCGCGCTGCCCGATCTGGATCGCACGCTCGATCCTGTCGCGGCGCGCGCCTATCTTGGCTATCTGTGGTCGCCGGGCGAACGCACCATGTTCCAGACGGTGAAGAAGCTGGCGCCGGGCACTTGGCTGCGGATCGGCTGCGATGGTACGCTGGAAGAGGGCCGGTTTTGGTCGTTACCGGAATATGCGCCCGACACCGGGATGACGCCCGAACAGGCGGTTGCGCGGACCGGGCAGGAACTGGGCGCCGCGGTGGAACGACAGATGCTGTCCGATGTGGAGGTGGGCGCGTTCCTGTCGGGCGGTCTCGATTCGACCAGCATCGTGCATTATGCGCGGCAATATGCGCCGGGGCCGCTGCAATGCTTCACTATCAGCTATAAGGAGCGGCCGGGCGAGGCGGGCGAGATGATCGCAGATCTGCCGTTCGCGCGCGCGGCGGCGGCGCATCTGGGCGTGCCGCTGCACGAAGTGGAGGTCAGCTCGGCCATGGCCGACGATCTGACGCGGCTGGTGAGCATATTGGACGAGCCGCAGGCCGATCCCGCCGCGCTGAATAATCTCTACATCTCCGCTCTGGCGCGCGAGGCAGGGATCAAGGTGCTGCTTGGCGGCGCCGGCGGGGACGACGTGCTGACCGGATATCGGCGGCACCGGGCGTTCGCGCGGGACGATGCCGTTGGCCGCGTGCCGGGTCCGCTGCGCGCGCTGGCGAACGGCGCCGCGCAGGCATTGCCGGGATCGTCCCATCTGGCGCGGCGCACGCGCAAGCTTACCGCGATGATGCAGGGCGGCCCGGACGAGCGGTTGATGCGCGCGTTCGAATGGCTGCCGCTGGACCGGGTCGACACGCTGTTCGCCCAGCCGTTGGCCGATGCCACGGCGCAGGTGCGCGCGCCGATGCAGGCGGTGCTCGATGCCCATGACGGCGCGCCCGCGGTCGAGCGATTGCTGCGGCTGGATCAGAGCTTCTTCCTGACAGACCATAATCTGAACTATACCGACAAGACCGGGATGGCCGCATCGGTGGAAATCCGTGTGCCGTTTCTCGATGCCGATTTCATGGCGTTCGCCGCCACCTTGCCGCTGGAATATAAGATGCGCGAGGGCCAGACCAAATGGGTGCTGCGCAAGGCCATGGAGGGTTTGTTGCCGCAGGACGTCATTTACCGTCCCAAGACCGGTTTTGGTGTGCCGCTGCGCAGCTGGCTTCGCCACGAACTGCGCGTCATGGTGGAAGAGATGACCGCGCCGGCGGTGATCGAGGCGCGCGGCCTGTTCAATGCGGAGGCGGTGGCGGCGCTCAAGCGCGACATATTCGCCGATCGCGTCGACGGGGCCTACACGCTGCTGGGCATCGTCATGATCGAGCTATGGTGTCGGCAGTTCGCGGATTGCGACGCGGCCAGCCAGCTACCATGAAACGGTCAGGCAGCAACCATGATTGGCTGAAATCGGGCGCAGTAGCCGGTGCAGTTTGCGTTACGGATGACGGCTATTTCAAGGTTGCATTTCCATATCTGAGTAACGCGCCCACGTCTGCGTCGCGGACCGGCATTTCAGAGCTCAGCGGCGCGCATGATAATCCCGGTACCAGTCAACGAAGCGCGGCACGCCGACGGCGATCGCGGTGGTGGGCCGATAGCCCAGATCGTTCTCGATCGCGCTGATATCAGCGTAGGTTTCCTTGACGTCGCCCGCCTGCATCGGATGCA
>JBBSUT010000161.1:0-4916 GCA_038234155.1 Sphingomonadales bacterium
CGGGCGTTCATCGGCCCTGGGAGCGGGCGGCGGTTGCACTACATCGGGACGGCGCGGCGGCGGCGCCTGATCCGGACGGCGTTGACCGCGGCCCAGCGCCCGATCAATCCAGCCCTGATCGAGCACCGGTTCATCCTCGGCGGGCAGTCGGCCGTCACCGACGGGCGGATTGCCTTCGATCGGAAGACCATAGCTATCGGTGTAGCTCCCGTCTTCAGGCGCGCCGTAATAGGCCTCGTTATCCTCCTCCAGGCTCCAATCCGGCAGCACCACCTCTGTGTCGAATTTCTCCACCGGACGTTCGGCCGTCGCCGGTTTCATGAAGGCGGCCCACGCACGAGCGGGAGCGGTGCCGCCCTGCAATCCGGACACTGCTTTTGCGTCGTCCCGCCCCATCCACACGCCAGTTGTCAGCCCGCTGGAAAAGCCAAAAAACGTCCCGTCCTTATTGCTGGTGGTGGTGCCCGTCTTGCCTGCGGCGGGCCGCCCGATCTGCGCCGCGCGGCCGGTTCCGGTGTTGACAGCCGTCTGCAGCAAATCGGTCATCGTCGCGGCGACATAATCATCTACCAACGGTGCGCCGATCCGATCGCTGCGTTGATAGAGCACCGCGTCGTCGATCGTGGTGACTTTGACGATGCCATAAGGCTCCACCGCGCGGCCGCGGGCCGACACTTCGGCAAAGGCGCGGGTCATGTCTATCAACCGCGTTTCCGAGGTACCCAGGACCATGGCGGGATGAGTATTGATCGGAGTCGAAATACCGAATCGCCGCGCCATGCCGGCCACGGTGGAGAAGCCGACTTCGTTGCCAATCTGCGCCGCAACGGTGTTTTTCGAAAAGGCGAAGGCGTTGCGTACCGATATCGGTCCGGCGTAGCTGCCGCCGCTGTTGCGCGGCGTCCAGCCGTCGATCTGAATCGGCTCGTCGGTGACTACGTCATCAGGGCTATAACCCGATTCCAGCGCGGCGAGATAAACGAACAGCTTCCAGCTCGATCCCGGCTGCCGAACGGCGGTGACCGCGCGGTTGTAATTGGAACTGACATAGTCCGATCCGCCGACCATGGCGCGCACGGCCCCGTCGTTCTCCATCGATACAAGCGCACCCTGCGCTCCGGTCGGCACATTGGCCTGGATCGCGGCGGTGGCCAGCCGCTGCATCGACAGATCGACGGTGGTCCAGACGTCGATCGGCTGGATCGTCTCGTCGATCAGCACATCGAGCTGCGGCAGCGCCCAGTCGGTGAAATAGCGTATGCTGTTCTGCGGCGGCTCGGCGGCCAACGCCACTTCGGCCGGTTCGGTCGCCGCAGCCTGGCCCGGCGTGATGGCGCCGGTGTCCTGCATGGCCCTCAGCACGACCGAGGCGCGCCCAATGGCGGCCTGCGCATCGGCGGTGGGGGAATAGTTGGACGGTGCCTTGACCAGCCCGGCGATGATCGCGGCCTCCCCCAGACTCAACTGCGTGGCACCGTGATCAAAGAATTTGCGGCTGGCGGCATCGATACCGTAGGCGCCGCCGCCGAAATATACCTTGTTGAGATACAGCTCCAGAATCTGGTCCTTGGAAAACTTGCTTTCCATCGCCATCGCCAGGATGGCTTCGCGGACCTTGCGGCCCACGCTATAATTGTTGTTGAGGAAGATCGTACGGGCCAGCTGTTGTGTTATCGTGGAGGCCCCCTGCAGGCGGCGGTCGGTGGCCCGGTTTTGCCAGGCAAAATAGAGCGATCGTGCCACGCCCTTGGGATCGACGCCCAAATGATAGCGGAAACGGCGATCCTCGATCGAGATCATCGCGTTCTTCATCACACCCGGAATATCCGCACTGCGCAGCCAGCGGCCGTAGCTAGGTCCGATTTCCCTAATGATCGTGCCGTCCATGGCGCGTACCCGGATCATTTGACCCTGTTCGATATTCTTCATATCGGTGTAGCTCGGCAACTCCGAGCGGGCGACGGCGACCATCACCACGAGCGCGACGATACCGATCAGGGACAGTGCAAGACCAATCTGGAACAGGCGCAAGAAGGTCCGCCGCAGCGGACCTCTTCGTTTTTTCGGTGTCTTGTCCCTCGCCATTCCAGCGGTTCGATACTCCCAAGCCAAGCAGCTAACAAGCAGGCTCGGCGTTTACCGCCGCTGAATGCCCGACTCAGTCGCTCTCGTCATCCTCGGGTTCAAAATCCAGCGATGCACTGTTCATGCAATAGCGCTGGCCGGTAGGCGGGGGACCGTCGGGAAAGATATGGCCCAAATGGCTGTGACAACTGGCGCAGCGTGCTTCGGTGCGTACCATGCCGTGGCTGGAATCGCGGATTTCTTCGACCGATTCGGCCTCGGTCGGCTGCGTAAAGCTCGGCCAGCCCGATCCGCTGTCGTATTTGTCCTGCGAATCGAACAGTTCGTTGCCGCAGGCAGCACAGAAATAGGTGCCGTCGCGCTTTTCGCTGTTCAGCTTCCCGGTAAAGGCGCGTTCGGTGCCGCCTTGCCGCAGCACCTGATAGCGCTCGTCGCCGAGCTTTAAGCGCCAGTCGGCTTCGGTCATGGTCTTTTCTTCGGTCATATTATCCAGCTGGGATGAAGAGATTGTGGGTTCAATCTGCCGAACGCGCCAATGTGCCCAGCCGTTCCTTCCCAAGGGTCACCGGCGCCCGAAGTACTGCCGCTGAGTGTCAGCGACCTCGCGGCGCGGCGGCGCGGGCTATCACGAGCAGTTCATTTGCGAGCATCGGTCCCGCCAGCTCCGATCCGCCAGTCATCAGCCGCTGCTCAAGCGCGAACAGGCGCGCGTTCAACCGGGTGAGCTTGGCCGAGGACCAGAGCGAAAGCGCCTGTTTGTAGGCGTTCTGCTCCTTGAAGAAGATGCTGCGCGTGCGATCGACCAGCGGGCCCACCTGCGTTCCATGGTCCACTTCCGCGCGCAGACCTGCCAGTTGCACCACGCGCCGCTGGAGCGCCTTCACGATGTGCACCTCGTTCAACCCCAGCTGCCGCGCGGCTCCGATCTCCTCGGACGTGGCCTTGATGTTGCCGCCCATGACGGCACCCAGCAGGCTGGAAATGTCCTCCTCCAGCGTTTCCGCCCCGAGCAGCGCAACGATATCCGGCGTGACCGTGGCCGGACGATCGGGTGCAGCGTCGCAATAGAGCGCGATCTTGTCGATTTCATTTGCAGCCAGTGTGCGATCAAACCCGGTGGTTTCGGCGACGCGGCGCGCCAAATCACGGTCCATACGCAGTCCGGCCGCCTCGGCCAGCCGGGAGACATGCGCGATCGCCTCGCTCTGTGTTGGTGGGTAGCATGCCAGCATCATGACGGCGGGGTGGCTCTGGCCCAGCTTGCGCAGCTTGTTGGTGGGCGTCAGGTTTCCAGTGGTGGCAATCACCGGCGTGCCGCCATCAGTCGATTCGAGCATATTTTCGATGCCAGCCAGTCCTTCATCGCGCACCAGACGCAGGCGGATGTAACGCTGGTAGCCGAACAGCGAGATCGATGCGGCCTCGTCCGCCAGCAGCGCGGGATCGGAGCGGATTTGCGCACCCTCCAGATCAACGCGCTCGGCATTGTGCATCTGCGCGGACAGTTTGCGCGCCACATCCTCGATCGTCGAGGGATCGGTCCCAAACAACAGGAACAGGCGGACATCGGCGCGCTGGCCGATCGCGCCGATCAGATCGCGCTCGCTCAGCTTGCGGCTGCCGGACCTGCTCATTCCTGGTGCGTCGGCGCGATCGTCATCGCGCTGGCTCGGCCTGCGCGGACAGGCGCGTGACGATCTGGCTGGACAGACGTTCTGCCAAATTCTCCAGCGCCGTGTTCTCTGCAGCAATCACCGCATATTCGGACCCCACCACGTCAATGCCGGCATCGCTGCCTTCGGTTGCGTCCAGGATGGTGTCTCCGCTTTGCAGATCGATTAGCTGATAACGGGCGCGCAGCGTCCGGCGCTCGCGCGTCAGCGCATCGTCGCTGCGCACGCCGAAGCCATCGATCTGGTCGTCCAGTTTCACCGTCAGCCGGTAGCGGGGCGCGCCGCCGCCCAGTGGCTGCAACCGGTCCTGCAAAGCGTTGCGCACCAGCCAGCCGGCGCGGCCTGGTATCGGGTCGATCTCAACCGATCCCAGTGCGCTGGCAACGGCTCCGTCGGCCCCGCCCGCATAGAGCGGCCGCAAGCCGCAGCTCGGCAGCAGCAACAGCGCAGCAACCAGGGGGGTGATCGGGGCCAGAGTGCGTGTCATATCACAATGTTCACCAGACGGTCCGGTACCACGATCACCTTGCGCACGGGCGCACCGTCAATGCTGCGTTGCACGTTTTCCGATGCCAGCGCGGCTTGTTCGAGCGCAGCCCTGTCCATGCCTTTGGGAACGGTCAGCGTGTCGCGCAGCTTGCCTTTGACCTGGATCGCCACGGTCACCTCATCCTCGATCAATAGCGCAGGATCGAACGTCGGCCAGGCGGCATCGGCGATGAGGCCTTGGCCGCCGATCTTTTCCCAGGCTTCCTCGGCCAGATGCGGCGCCATCGGCCCGACCATCAGCACCAACGTACGGATCGCCTCGGCGCGCGCGGCAGACGGCTTGGCTTTTTCGATGGCGCTGGTCAGTTCGTAGATTTTGGCGACCGCCTTGTTGAAGGACAGCGCCTCGATATCCTCGCCCACGCCGGCGATGGTCTGGTGTAGCTTGCGCAGCAGCGGCTTGTCTTCGGTATTTTCAGGAGCGGGCTGGTGCGGTACCGAACAGACAAGCCGCCAGACGCGCTGGACGAAGCGCCATGCGCCTTCGATCCCGGCTTCGGACCACAAGAGATCGCGTTCGGGCGGGCTGTCAGACAGCATGAACCAGCGCACCGCATCCGCGCCATATTGATCGACTATCGCATCGGGATCGACGACATTCTTTTTCGA
>JBBSUT010000162.1:0-4881 GCA_038234155.1 Sphingomonadales bacterium
ACGATCGCGGCTGCAGCATCGTGGTCGCCGGCTGGTCCGAGCGCCCGCGCACCCAGGATGAGGACATACCACAGCGCTTCACGCTGGCCGAGCCCAGCCTGCCCGGCGGCACCGAGATACAGGTCGACGCCGGATGGCGTGTTATCGCTGTCCGGAGCGAGGCCGTCCCGGCAGGAGCCGTGGGGGACGAAGCCACGGATTTGGGCAGGCCGCTGCGGCCGCCCATCGGCGCATTGCTGACCGAATGGCTGCAGCCCGTTCCCGACGGACGGGGGCGGATTGCCATGCTGGACGCGCTGGGTGAACGGCAAGTCTTTCGCGATCAGTCGGTGCGCGTCGCGGATCGCGTTGCCACATTGGCGGGCAGGCCGTTGCTATCCGCGAATGGCGAATTTGCGGGCTATCTCTGCGCGCTCGTTCCGCAGCCGCCGGACGATCCGGCGGAGGACGGCAGCATCGGGCTGGCGGCCTTTGCACCCAGTCTGCGATCGCCCTTGAGCCGTATCATGGCCAACGCCCGGACGATCCATGGCCAGCTGAACGGGCCGATCCGCGAGCAATATGTCGGCTATGCCCGCGACATCGCGTCGGCTGCGGCCCATCTGCTCGGGCTGGTCGAGGATTATGGCGAGATCGAGAATATCGAACATGCCGATTTCGCGCCGCAGGACGAACGGATCGACTGCGCCGATCTGGCCAGGCGGGCGGCAGGCCTGTTGTCCGTGCGGGCGGCGGACCGACAAATGACACTGGTTGCGCCTGCCGAGGGTGAGATGCTGAGCGCGACCGGGGAATTCCGGCGCGTGCTGCAAATCCTGGTCAACCTGGTTGGCAACGCCGTGCGCTATGCGCCGGATGGCACCACGGTGACCGTGGCTGTGGACATCGGCACGGACGGCCGGCCCACCATCAGTGTGACCGACGAAGGTTCAGGCATAGACGAAAGCGACCGCGAACGCGTGTTCGAAAAATTCGAGCGACTCGGCCGCGCCGCCGATGGTGGCAGCGGCCTGGGGCTCTATATCTCGCGCCGGCTGGCCCGCGCCATGGGCGGGGATCTGTGCATAGCTCCCGGTGGCACCGGTGCCACCGGGGTGACCTTCGTGCTCAGCCTGCGCCCGGCCAGCGCGGATCGGCCGGGGCAGGGGGAGCGGGGTTAAAATTCAGCGTTCGCCCGGCTTTGTATAGTCGCGCTGAACCGGGCCGGTGTAGAGCTGGCGCGGACGACCGATCGTCTGGCCGGGATCGGAGATCATTTCGTTCCACTGCGCGACCCAGCCGACCGTACGGGCCAGCGCAAACAGCGCGGTGAACATCGACGTCGGAAAACCGATCGCCGAAAGAATGATGCCGCTGTAAAAATCGACGTTCGGGAACAGCTTCTTCTCGCGGAAATAATCGTCGTTGAGCGCCATTTCCTCCAGCTGCAACGCCACGTCGAACACCGGATCACTGACGTTCATGGCCTGGAACACCTCGCGCACCGTCTTCTGCATCACCGTCGCGCGCGGGTCGTAATTCTTGTAGACGCGGTGGCCGAAGCCCATCAGGCGAAAAGGATCGTCCTTGTCCTTCGCGCGCTCGATAAACTCTGGAATGCGATCGGGCGTGCCGATTTCGTGCAGCATGTTCAATGCCGCCTCGTTCGCGCCGCCATGCGCCGGTCCCCAGAGGCAGGCGATGCCCGCAGCGATACAGGCAAACGGATTGGCACCCGAGGATCCCGCGAGCCGCACCGTCGACGTTGATGCGTTCTGCTCGTGGTCGGCATGCAGGATGAAGATACGGTCCATCGCTCGCTCGATAATCGGATCGACTTCGTAGGGTTCGGCCGGAACGCCAAAGGTCATGCGCAGGAAATTTCCGGTATAGGACAGGCTGTTGTCGGGATAAACGAACGGCTGACCGATCGAATATTTATACGCCCACGCCGCGATCGTCGGCATTTTGGCGATCAGACGGTGGCTGGAGATCATGCGGTGCTTGGGATCGTGGATATCCGTGCTGTCATGATAGAAAGCGCTGAGCGCGCCGACCACGCCGCACATCACTGCCATCGGATGCGCATCGCGGCGAAATCCGCTGAACAACTGGCGAAGCTGCTCGTGGAGCATGGTGTGGCGGGTGATGGTCCAGCTGAAGTTTTCCAGTTCCTGGCCGTTCGGCAGCTCGCCGTTCAACAGCAGATAGCAGACTTCCATGAAGCTCGAATGCTCGGCCAGCTGACCGATCGGATATCCGCGATGAAGAAGAATACCCTCTTCGCCGTCGATAAAGGTCAGGCCGGATTCGCAGCTCGCGGTGGATTTGAAGCCGGGATCAAAGGTAAACATGTCTGCCGCGCCGTAAAGCTTGCGGATGTCGATGACTTCGGGACCCGCAGTGCCCTGCAGCACGGGAAATTCATGCGTGTCGCCTTTTACGTCGAGCTTGGCGGCGTCGGTCATCGATTTCTCCGTTCAATGTCAGCTAGGCTTCGGTGAGCCCCGGTAAAGCGCGATCGGGCATGCGGCCATCGTGGAAAGAACCGTGGTCCTGCGCGCCGCGAAGCGCCCGTTTCCGCCGTGGTTCGAAATATCCATGCCGCCAGCCCGAAAGGCATTTCGCATGCAGGGGAAATGAGGATTTTGGCCTCCAAGGTCAAGAGTGTTGCGCCGCACAATCACAGCGGAGGCGCGCAAACGCTCCACAGCCTGTGCAGCGAATGCTATGCTGGCGGTGGGGGGGAATATGGAATCAGTGCGGGATGCACTTGCCCGGTCTATCGGCAGACGGTGGCGTGGCAGGCAGGATCGGGACAGACAGGATCGGGGCTGGCAGGATCGGGGCTGGCATTATCTGGTCATGAGGCGGCAACGCATCGGATCGGCCCTGCATCGCAGCCGGGACGGCGCGGAGGCGTGGCTCGATGCGGAGCGCGAGCAGTTGCCGCTGTGGGCTGTGGTGGCGTTCGGTAGCGGCATCGCGCTGTGGTATCGGGGCGGGCAGGGTGCGCTTTACCCGCTCCTTTTTCTCGCTGCCGCGATGGCGTGCTTCGGTTTCAGTCTGGACAGGCGCACCAGACTGGGCGCTGCGATCATGATCGGTGCGCTCTGCATGGGGGCAGGCACGCTCGACATCAGCTGGCAGGCGGCCCACGCGGATCCCGGCACACTTGCGCGGCCGTGGTACGGGCCGATGACGGGGCGTATCTTGTCCACCGAGGAGTTGCCCGCACGGCAAATCTCGCGGTGGACCGTGCATCCGATGGCGCCGGACGGACTCCCGCGCACGATTCGGCTGAATGTACCGTTGGATAAATTGGGCGATCATCCGGGCCGCGGTTCGATCGTGCGCGTAAGGACCAGACTGATGCCACCCGCGGGTCCGGCGGTCCCAGGCGCCTATGATTTTGCCGCGCGGGCGTGGTTCGATGGGCTTGGTGCCACCGGCCAGGTTCTGGGGCCGGTCACCGTCCATGCGGCAGGACGACCGGAAGGCCGGTTCGCGCGCTGGCGCTCCGCCCTGTCACGCCATGTGCGCTCAAGGATGGAGGGCGGTGCCGGCGCACTCGGCGCCACGCTGGCGACCGGAGATCGCGGCGCAATATCCGAGGATGATGCGCAGGCCATGCGCCGTAGCGGCATGGCGCATCTCCTGTCGATCAGCGGCCTGCACGTCACCGCCGTGGTCGGCGCGGTCTATCTGCTGTTCAGCCGGCTGCTTGCACTGATCGGGCCGCTGGCGCTGCGCGTGCCGGTTCCGCTGGTTGGCGCTGCCGCCGGAGCGATCGCGGCGCTCGGCTATACCCTGCTGACCGGCGCGCAGGTACCGACGATCCGCGCCTGCGTCGCCGCGCTGCTGGTGCTTGTGGCGATGGCGTTGGGGCGACAACCGATCAGCCTGCGGATGATCGCGGCGGGCGCGCTCATCGTGCTGGTCGCCTGGCCGCAGGCGCTGGTTGGCCCAAGCTTTCAACTCAGCTTCGCCGCAGTCACCGCCATCGTGGCGCTGCACGAATGGCCCGTCATGAAGGCCTTTGTGGCGCGCCAGGACCGCGGGCCTGTATCGCGCACGCTCCGGTTCGTGGCCGCGCTGTTCTTGACCGGACTGGTGGTCGAAATCGTGCTGATGCCCATCGCCATGTTTCATTTTCATCAGGCCGGAATCTACGGTCCGTTTGCCAATGTGATCGCGATCCCGCTGACGACCTTTGTGATCATGCCGTTGGAAGCATTGGCGCTGCTTCTGGACTGCGCGGGGTTGGGCGCGCCGGTCTGGTATCTGTGCGGCAAGGCCCTGGGATTTTTGCTGGCCGTAGCACATTTCACCGCGAGCCGACCGGGATCAGTCGCGATGGTGCCATCCGCCGCGCCCGTCGCCTTCGGCGTATTTGTTGCAGGCGGGCTGCTCCTGTTTCTTCTGAAAACCCGGCTGCGGCTGGCAGGCATTCCTCTGATCCTGGCCGGATTCGGTGCAATCCTGACCACGGCCACGCCCGATATTCTGGTGACCGGCGATGGCCGCCATGTCGCTTTTTCCGATGGCCGGGGCGGCATCCTGCTGCTGCGGTCGAGCGCTGGAGAGTATATCCGCAGCATCTTGGGTGAGAATGCCGGGGCCGAGCGCGAGGCGCTGGGTATCGTGCAAGCCCGCAATGCGCGGTGTTCGGAGGATTTCTGCGTGGTGCAAATCCGGCGCGGTGGCCGTCTCTGGACAATTGCGGCAACCCGGACCCCCTATCTGGTTCCGTCGATGGAGCTGGCCGCCCTGTGCCGGCGCACCGACATCGTCATCAGCGATCGGCGGCTGCCTTATACTTGCCGACCGCGCTGGCTAAAGGCCGACCGTCGGCTGCTGGCAAGCACGGGCGGGCTGGCCATCGATCTGTCGGCACCCGCG
>JBBSUT010000163.1:0-4841 GCA_038234155.1 Sphingomonadales bacterium
GATGCCCTGCGCCGTTTCCTTGCCCGCGATAATGGCCCAGCTGGCCAGTCCGCCGCCGGACGCGCCGTCCAGGCTGGCCGCGCCATTGGTCAGCCGCAATTTTCCGCCCCAACGCAGGTTTTTATAATCGCGCATGTTGCCGGGAACGACAGCTTGCATGCGGTCATCGGAGGCGCCCACCGTCACGGGGCTGATCGGCAAGGGAGGGGGCGGTGAGAGCACTGGCATAGAGTCCGGGGCGTCCAGGGCGTCCATATCGGACATGCTATCTTCCGTTATATTACCGCCGCCCGGGGCATAATCGGCCATGGTGCCAGGCGCTCCGTCCGCATCGGACATGCTGGCGGGCGCTTTGCCACCGCCGAGCCATGGCCGGTCGCTGTCTGCTGATGCGGCGGCGCCGGGGGCAGGCGCTCCGTCCAGCGACGCGACCGCATCCGTTTTGTCCGAAAGGTCTTCGTAATCCAGCGACTGGGAAGCGACCGGAAGCGCGGTGGATGCGGTCAGCATCAACACGGCAAATCTGGTCGTGGCTACCGCATGAGCAAGGGTCTTTTGGGTAACCATGCCGCTTGCCTTAGGTTAACCCGGTAAAAGACCGGTTAAGCAATCCAGCGGCGCAATTTGGCGGCCCGGCGTGGTTGTCTCCAACCCGCACGCCGACATGGATGAGTTAATCTTTTAGCATGGATTGCGCCGTACCTAACGGGTCATGATCCGCACCATGATGACTTCGCTTGTCGGCCTGACCGGTATCTTCGTCCTGGCCTGCGCCGCGCAGGCGGGTGGCCCATCTTCGCTGACGGTGGTGGTGAAGGATGCGCGCGGCGTTCCGGTTACCGATGCCGTGGTAACGGTCTATCCGGCCAAGGGCACTAGCGCTCCGGCCAGCTTCTCCTGGCCCAACGCAATGGCGCAAAAAGACCTTAACTTTGTCCCTGGCACGCTGATCGTACCCAAGGGCTCGCGCGTTGGTTTTCCCAATTTCGACCGGGTCCGCCACAGCATCTACAGCTTCTCCGATGCTGCCAAATTCGAGATCAGTCTTTACGGTCGTGACCAGACGCGCACGCAGTTTTTTCCGATGGTCGGCACTGTCGCGGTGGGCTGCAATATCCACGATAGCATGCGCGGCTACATCCGCGTGGTCGATACCGCCTTTGTTGCCAAGACCGATCGCTATGGCAAGGTGACGATCAACGATCTGCCCGGCGGCGCGGCAGAGGTGCGGATATGGCATCCCGCGGCGCAGGCCAGCGGAAACGAGGCAGATCACGACACCATATTGAACGCCGGCGCGAACGCCCGCAACGTCATATTGCCGCTGCGCGGATGACGTTGCCGCTGTTTCTCGGCCGCGCCCGGCTACACCATTTGCGGATCGGATCGCTCCAGCTGCGCATCGCGCTCACTTATGCGCTGCTGTTTGCGCTCGCCTTCGGCGCGGTGACGCTGATTGCCAGCAGAGGCATCGAGAAATATGCCGAGCAGGCGATCTCACGCGATATGGCCGCCAATGCCGATGTGTTCGAGGAGATCCTGCAGCTGCACGCCCGGGAGATGCGCGCGCAGGCGGACGTGCTGTCCGGAGATTTCGGTTTTCGCAAGGCCGTGGCGCTGGGTGACGAACTCACGGTGCGCAGCGCGGTCGAAAGCCTGAAGACGCGCGCCGATGTGCCCAATGCATTCGTGGTCACCACCGACGGGCGCATTGTCGGCGATGCCAGCGAGCTGAAGCCAGCCGATCGCGGCGGACTGTACCGCGCGCTGAACGCGGGCCAGAGCGCGGGCATCGTTACGCTTGGCGGCAACCCGGCCAGCGCCGTGGCTGCGCCGATCAAGCTGCCCGATGTGGCGGGTTGGCTCGTGCTCGGCGAGCCGCTCACGCAGCAGGGCTTGGCCAGCCTGGCCGAACTTTCTGCGATACCGCTGGCCAGCCGCATTGTGGCGCAGGCCGATCTGCCCGCCAACCTGAGCGGTGCGCAGTCGCAAACGCCGGTTGAGATCGACGAGGCGGGCGAGCGCGTGCTCTACCGCGCTTCGCCGCTGCGGGCGTTTGGCGGCGACCAGAAGCCGGCGCTGTTGCTGCGACATTCGCTCAGCAAGGCGCTGTCGGAATATGAATCGCTCGTTTGGCTGCTCGGCTTGCTGGGCCTGCTCGGCGTCTGTCTCACCGTGGTGCTGGGCTGGTTGATCGCGCGCGGCATCACCCGTCCGATTGCCGCGCTGGATGCGGCCGCGCGCCGTGTGAGCGAAGGCCATCATGTGTTCGTGGACGTGCGGTCTCAGGATGAGGTCGGCCGGCTGGCCACCAGCTTCAACCGCATGATCGAGGCCATCGACGACCGCGAGCGCAAGATCACGCATATCGCGCTGCACGATATCCTGACCGATCTACCCAATCGCAAATTATTTACCGAGCAGCTGGATTCGGCGCTGGCCCGCATCGGCGACGGCAAACGGCTGGCGGTCTGTTATCTCGATCTGGACAATTTCAAGCTGATCAACGACACGGCTGGCCATCCGGTGGGTGATATCGTCCTCAAAACCGTTGCCCGGCGGCTGGAGCGCTGCATGCCCGGTGCGCTGGTGTCACGGCAGGGCGGCGACGAATTTACCGTGATGGTGCCCGATATCGGCGCCGACGACGACATGCTGGGCCATGCCGAGCGACTGTTCCGTTGCTTCAACGAGCCGATCGATATCGGCGGACAGGCGCTGCCGATCGAGGCGAGCGTCGGCATCGCGCTTTCGCCCGATGATGGCATGGATGCCGAGACGCTGATCAAGAACGCGGATCTGGCTTTGTACCGCGCCAAGCGGGAGGGCAAGGCGGGCTATCAGTTCTTCGAGCAATCTATGGACGATGCCGCCCGCAAGCGCCGGCAGCTGGAGCTCGATCTGAGGATTGCGATCAGCCAGGGCCAGTTCGAACTCTATTTCCAGCCGCTCTACAGCCTGGAAAAGGAAATGCTGGTCGGCTTCGAGGCGCTGCTGCGCTGGCACCATCCCGAGCGCGGCATGGTGTCACCGATTGATTTCATTCCGCTGGCCGAAGAGACCGGCCTGATCATTCCCATCGGCGAATGGGTGGTGCGCGAGGCGTGCCGACAGGCGGCCCAGTGGCCGGACGATCTGCGCGTGGCCGTCAACGTATCTTCGATCCAGTTCAAGAGTACCAATTTGCAAAACGCGATCCTGCAGGCGTTGGCCCGATCCGGACTGCCGCCGAGCCGACTGGAGGTGGAGATAACCGAATCGGTTTTCATCTCCGATATCGATCAGACGCTGGAGGTCCTGCATAAGCTGCGCAGCCTGGGCGTGCGTATCGCGCTTGATGATTTTGGCACGGGCTACAGCTCGCTCAGCTATCTGCGCAGCTTCCCGTTCGACAAGATCAAGATTGATCGCAGCTTCGTGACCGATCTCAACGGAGGAACGGGTGCCAGCGCGATCATCCGCGCGATCACCACGCTGGCCGGGGCGCTTGGCATGGAGACATTGGCCGAGGGCGTGGAGGAGGAAGGACAAATCGAATCGCTGCGCCGCGAGGGATGCCAGCAGGTGCAGGGTTACTGGTTCAGCCGCCCTGTGCCCGGGAGCGAAGTCAGCGGCCTGGTCGCGCGCTTTGGCGGCACGATAGACCATCCTGATGCGATGCACCGCCGCTCGGCTGCGTGACCGCGGCAGATAAGCGCGCACTTGACGGCGCGATATCGGCGGCGGCGTGACATCGCCGGGCGGCGCAAAACAGACGTTCCAATATCCCCGCTTCGTCATCGCCATGGCCCCGTCCACCGCGGTATGGAACGCTGAAACTCCGCCCTCGCGCGTGCGCAGCCGCGCGATATCGTCGATCAGGTGCCAGGCGCATCGGCATCCTTTGAGGCATGGAGCGCGGACCGGCCGCAGCCGCGCCGTCCGACTCGCCAGCGCACCGACATTTTGGCGTTTCCTTTCGCGCTATCGCCGTGCACATACACGTCAGATATAACAAGCGAGAGGATGCGTTTATGGCGATAGCCCCCAATCTGTCGGCGAGTGGCGATCCCCGGCCCGAGGATGTACCCGGCGAGCATCTTCACGCGCCCGGCCTGCAGGGCTTTGTCTTCGCGCTGTTTCTAATCTTTGGCGGCATCACCTCGCTCAACGATGTGATCATTCCCAAGCTGAAGGAACTGTTCACGCTCAACTTCACGCAGGCCATGCTCGTGCAGTTCTGCTTCTTCACCGCCTATCTCGTCATCGGGATCCCCGGCGCCAAACTGGTCAAGCGCATCGGCTATATGCGCGGTGCGGTGGCGGGCCTGCTTATCATGATGACGGGCTGCCTGCTCTTCATCCCCGCCTCGCAAACCGCAACCTACGCATTGTTCCTGTTTGCATTGTTCGTTCTGGCGAGCGGCGTTGTGATCGTACAGGTGGTCGCCAATCCGCTGATCTCGCTGCTCGGCTCCGCAGAAACTTCTCATAGTCGGCTGACATTTGCGCAGGCGTTCAATTCGCTGGGCACCACGCTGTTTCCGATCGCGGGCGCTGCGCTGATCTTGGGTAGCCTGGCTGACCTCAGCGCGTCCGATCTCGCCGGACCCGCGCTCGACGCCTATCGCACGGCCGAAAGTCAGGCCATTGTCGGAGGCTATGTCGCCATTGCGGTGATGCTGGCCATCGTTGCTGCCGTCGTGTGGGCGTTCCGCAAAAAGTTGCAAGGCGAGCGGCATGAACCGAGCTCGGGCCTGGGCGGTCTCGATCTGCTCAAGCGCAAGCGGTTCGGTTTTGGCGCGTTGTGCATCTTCCTTTACGTCGGGGCCGAGGTGTCGATCGGATCGCTGATCGTCAGC
>JBBSUT010000164.1:0-4841 GCA_038234155.1 Sphingomonadales bacterium
AGGAGATCATGGATCTGATCCAGGCGCTCGGCTGCGGCACTCGCAAGGACTGCGATGCGGACAATTTGCGCTATGAGCGAGTCGTGATAATGACCGATGCAGACGTGGACGGCGCGCATATCGCCACGCTGCTGATGACGTTCTTTTTCCAGGAAATGCCGGATATCGTGAAGAACGGGCATCTGTTTCTTGCCCGGCCGCCGCTCTACCGGCTCACCAGCGGCTCCACCAGCGTCTACGCCGCCAATGATGCGCACCGGGCCGAGATCGAACATACGGTGTTCAAGGGCAAGAAAGTGGATGTCGGCCGGTTCAAGGGGCTGGGCGAGATGAACCCGTCGCAGCTGCGCGAAACGACGATGGACCCCAGAACGCGGTCGATGATCCGTATCACTTTGCCGACCGAATATGAGCAGCGTCTGGGCGTAACGCAATTGGTCGACCGGCTGATGGGCAAGCGGCCGGAAGAGCGCTTCGCTTTCATTCAGGAAAATGCGGCGAGTCTGGAAGAGGATGCAATCGATGCTTAAGCGGATTTCAAGGAGCCTGCTGGCCGCCGCCATCGCGGCCGCACTGGCGGTGCCGGTTTACGCACAGGAGATCGCGCCCAGCGCCGCCTTCGTGCAGCGCGCGGAACAGCTGGCAGGCGTCGTCAACGGGGACGATGACGCGGACAGCTACTTTGCCGACAGTTTCAAGGCGCAGGTTCCGCCAGCCCAGTTCCGCGCGCTCAGCGACCAGATCACAGCGCAGCAGGGCCAGGCCGGCGCGGCCGGCGCCTATAAGATGACCACGCCCGATCAGGGACAGTTCGATCTGCGCTTTGACAAGGCGATCGCGGATATCCGCATGACGGTGAGCGCGCAGGCCGATCACAAGGTGGTGGGCTTGCTCATCACCGGCTTTCGCACCGAGAACGACAGCATGGATGCCGTGATAGCCGATTTCGGCAAGTTGCGCGGCAAGGCGGGCTTTACCATCGCGCGGCTGACCGATCGGGGCCCGGAGACGGTGGCCGATTATAACGGATCGCAGCTGCTTGGCCTCGGTTCTGCGTTCAAGCTCTACATATTGGCAGAGCTGGCCGATGAAGTGGCGGCGAACGAGCGCAACTGGTCCGATGTGGTTACGCTGGACACGAAAAGCTTTCCCAGCGGCGTGTTGCAGAGCTGGCCGCAAGGATCGCCGATGACGCTGGCCACGCTGGCCACCATGATGATCTCGATCAGCGACAACACCGCCACCGACCAGCTGCTCAAGATCCTGGGGCGCGAACGGGTGGAGGCGCGGCTCGCCAAGATCGGGCACAGCGATCCCGCCGCGATCCTGCCGTTCCTGAGCACCGTGGAAGCGTTCGCGCTCAAGATGGACGGCAATGCCGATCTGCGCGCACGCTTCATGGCCGCGAGCGAGGCCGGGCAGCGCGATATTCTCGAGAAACATGACGACAAACTGGGCCTCGGCTCCGTCGACATCGTGCAGTTGACCGGCGCTCCGCGCTTCGTCGAGACGATCGAATGGCCCGCCGCGCCGAAAGATATGGTCGCGTTGCTGGATCATATTCGCACCACCAACGCCCCGCTCGCCCGGGCAATCATGGCGATCAACCCGGGGCTTGGCACCGCCAATACCGATGGCTGGGCCTATCTGGGTTATAAGGGCGGATCGGAGCCTGGCGTGATCTTCCTCTCCTGGCTTGCCTGCACCGCTGCCGGAGAATGCTACGCGATCGCCGGCGGCCAGACCAATCCGGACGCTGCCGTCGACACCGTTTCCGTCACCACGCTGATGGGGCGCGTGCTGCGGCTGGCGCTGCCGAAAGGCTGACCGCCGATCCGGTCTGCGTGCTCACTTGTCCAGTACCCAGGCTATCGGGGCCTGAGCTATCTGTAATCGGGCTATCTGTACGCAGCCTATCAGTACTCAGGCTATCAGTACTCAGGCTATCAGGGCGGCGACCAGCGCCTTGACCTTGGCCTGGCGCCATTGCGGCAGCGGCGCGAGCAGCCAGTAGCGGCGGCGCGCGGGCTCGGCCTCGGTCCAGCTCATGTCCGCAGCCTCGGCCAGCAGGCGCGGAACGCGCGCCCGGCCAAAGCCCTTCTTCGCCGCCTCCAGCGCCAGACCGGCATCGGCGACCGAGAGGCGGATGTCGCCGGACGCGCCGCCCTCCCAGCAAATCCGATCGCCCGAGCCAACCCACACCGCCTCGGCAGCGCCCAATGGCACGCCCTCGACCTCGTCCGGCTCGGCGGCGTAGCGCATCGCCAGATCGACGTTGGCCTCGGTAAAGTCCAGCGGCTCGTCCGCAGCGATCAGGTGAAAACGGAAATCGGTATCGGTCTGGGCATAGACGGCCAGGCGCGGGAGCAGCCAGTATCGGCTGATGTCACGCGGCGCGGCGATGGTCAGCCGCTTGGAGCTTTGGCCCTGCTGCATCGCACGCACGCTGTCCTCGAACTGCAGAAAACCGGCGCGCAGCGCATCGAGCCCGCGCGCGCCTTCCGGCGTCAGTTCCAGCCCCTTGGGCGTGCGGCGGAACAGAACCGCGCCCAGGGTATCCTCCAGCGCGCGGATCTGCTGGCCTACGGCGGCCGGCGTCACCGCCAGCTCGTCGGCAGCGCGGGTGAAACTGAGGTGACGCGCCGCAGCATCGAGCACGCGCAAACCGTTTAAAGGCAGGAGGGTGCGTTTCACCGCGCCGTCGCCGGAGCTTCGAGCCTGAACATCGGGATGATCGCGATGATCGGGTCCGGCCCCTCGTCGACCATCATATAATGGCCGCGCATCGATCCGCTGGGGGTGGGCAGCGGGCAGCCACTGACATAATCATGCGCGCCGCCCGGGCGTATCACTGGCTGTTCGCCGACCACGCCCGCGCCTTCGACCGGGGTGACCAGCCCCATGCCGTCGGTAATCTGCCAGTGCCGCGTGATGAGCTGCACCGGGCCGCTGCGGTGGTTTTCGATGCGGATATGATAGGCCCAGAACCATCGGTTCTGATCGGGGTTCGACTGTTCATCGAGGTAATTCACCGAAACACGCACGGTGATGCCCGCGCTGGTTTCGTGATAGGGGAACATCCGCTCCATCACAGACCGGCGGCCCCCAACGCGCGGTCCAGATCCTCGATCACGTCGCGCACGTCCTCCAGCCCGACATTGAGCCGCAGCATGTCCTCGGTAATCCCCACCGCTTCGCGCGCACCGGCCTCCATACTGGCATGGGTGGTGCTGGACGGGTGGCACATCAGACTGCGCGAATCGCCGATATTGTTGCTGATGTCGATCAGCTGCAGCGCATCGAGCAAGGCATGCGCGCGCGCGCGCCCACCACCGACATGCAGCGACAGGATCGGTCCGGTCATCTCCATCTGTCGCATCGCCAGATCGTGGAACGGACTGGCCGCCAGCCCCGGATAGTTCACCTTGTCGACCCGCGATTCCAGAAACTGGGCCACCGCCAGGGCGTTGTCGCTCTGCCGCCGGATGCGCAGATCGAGCGTCTCGAGCCCCTTCAGCACCACCCAGGCGTTGAACGGCGCCAGCGTGGGCCCGGTGTTGCGGATGAATTTCAGGAGGTCGCCCTCGATAAACTCCACGCGTCCGCAAACCGCGCCGGCCATCACCCGGCCCTGCCCGTCCATCATCTTGGTGGCGCTATAGGCGACCACGTCCGCGCCAAGGTCTATCGGCCGCTGCAACACCGGCGTGGCGAACGCATTGTCGACCACGCTGGTGATGCCGCGCGCTTTCGCCAGGCCGCAGATCGCACGCAGATCGAGCACCTCCAGCGTGGGATTGGCCGGCGTCTCGAAGAAAAAAACCTTCGTCTGCGGCCGGATAGCCGCGTCCCAGTTTGCCAGATCGCGCCCGTCGATCACGGTGGTTTCAATTCCGAATTTGGGCAGCAGGCTGTCGGTCAGCCAGCGGCAGCTGCCAAACAGCGCGCGGCTGGCGACGACGTGATCGCCGGTCTCCAGCTGGCACAGCAGGCTGGCGGTCATCGCCGCCATGCCGGTGGCCATGGTGCGGCACGCCTCCGCCCCCTCCATCAGGGCGATGCGTTTTTCCAGCATCTCGACCGTGGGATTCTGCAGGCGCGAATAGGTCATGCCCGTCTGATCGCCGGCAAAGCGCGCGGCGGCGTCGCCTGCGCAATCATAGCTATAGCCGGACGTCAGGAACAGCGCCTCGGACGTCTCGCCCCATTCGGACCGCGCGGTGCCGCCGCGGATCGCCAGCGTGGCGGGGCGCCAGTGGCGGGTAATCTCCGGGTCCTGGCCGCTCAATCTTTTCACGGGAACGTCCTTTGGCTCGTCATGGGCACATCCTTTGGAATTTCAGGTCGCGCGCGTCAATGCGGGCGCTTGCCGCCGTGCGTGCGATTATCTACCGCCCGGAGGCACGGGGAGACGCGTTTATATGGCCGATACCGCAAATCACTGGACCGCCAGGCTGAGCGTGCAGGGCTGGTGCGCGCTTGCGGCCGTGTTGGCGGTGGCGTTCTTCTGCATAAATATCCAGATCCCCAGCAAAATCTTTTTCGACGAGGTCTATTATGTCCCCGCCGCGCGCCACCTGATCGACCTGAGCAGCCCGCTCAATCAGGAACATCCGCCGCTGGCCAAATATCTTATCGCGCTGGGGATACGCATGTTCGGCGACAACAGCTTCGGCTGGCGCCTGCCGAGCGCACTGTTCGGCGGGCTCGCGCTGTTCGGCACGCTGATGTTCGCCTGGGAACTGTATCGCAGCGCGCGCATCTGCATCCTGACCGGCATCCTGCTGATCGCGGGGCAAATGCTGGTCGTCCAGTCGCGCATCGCCATGCTGGACGTGTTC
>JBBSUT010000165.1:0-4800 GCA_038234155.1 Sphingomonadales bacterium
AGCACGCTCTCTTCCAGGCGCAGCAGATCAGGATTGATCTGGCCGCCCGGCAGTACGAGCGCGTCATAATCGTCGACGGACACGTCGGCTACGAGCTTGTCGACGGGGACGCTATCGCCCCAATCGTCTTCGTCCCAACCCCTGATCTCGCCGGCTTCGAGCGATGCGACATGCACCGTGGCGCCGGCATTGGTGAGCTGGTCGCGCGGTTCGACAAGTTCCGACTGCTCAAACCCGTCAGTCGCGATAATAAGAATGTTGAGACCGCTGAGATCCTGTTCGATAGCCATGCAAAAAACTCCTTCAAGATACGCGTTGCGGACAAACAACAGCGCAGCCGGACGGGAGTTCCGCGAAAATTCACGCCGTAAATCGGCGCCGGACATATCCAGCAAACCGGTCCGATTACGCGAAAAGGGCGCCATCGCTGGACGCCCTTTGCTGTTTATAGGTGCCAAATTGGCGGTTCAGGTGGCTTTGCCGGCATCCACTTTCTCCACCCACTCGGGGAAAAAGCTTGGCGCGCGTTTGGACCATCCGGTGGCAGTAGCGGCAGCTTCGGTGATCGATTGCAGCAGCTTTTTGCGCTGCTCGGGCTGTAACTGCGGCAATGTGGCTGCAGCGCAGAACGCACCGGGCAGCCACGGCCGCGAATCGGGACCGAGCAAACGCTCATAGAGAAAGCGGAACGCGGCGAAGCTTTCAATCCGCCCCTGCCCCAGATCGAAAGCGCACACGGTGATCAGCGGTGCCATGAACGGTTCGGCGGCATCAATATCGCTGGACACCGGGATCAGGCCGCGCAGTCGCTCCAGTCGTTCGTACAGCCGATATTGCGCGCGGATGCTGGCGACCTCGCCCACATCGCGGCTCCAGCGCTTGACCGCATCCTCACGCTCAAAGGCGACATCGAGCGACCGGCGGATATAGCGTTGCGTGGCGGCGCTGAAGCTGGCAAATTCCTTCATCTCGGCAAGCGTCACCATGCCCGGCGCTTCGCTGGTTTGATCGGTCATAAGGTGAAAGCTCCCAACCCGCTATTTGAAGAACATATATCATGCCATATTTGTGCTTAACGACATGTTAAAGCGCTTCTGGCGGCGATGCAGCAAGCTTCGTGCGTCCAATCGAGCGGATTGGTCGCAATGCTGTTGCATATGTGCACGTTGCCGATCGGGCACCGGCATGCGCGGGCAACCCGCCGGTACAGATAGCCGTGCCTGGGAGCCCCGGCGCACGCGACAAGCGAAACGGGCCGCGCTAGGCATGAGCCATGACTGCGACCGATCAGCACCGTGGCACGATTTCGCTGCCACTCGCCTTTTCTTCCATCGTCGCGTTCTGGTTGATTTATGCCATCGTCAACACAGCGCGCGCGGCGGTGATGGAGTTCCCCGCACAGGACGAACTGCTCTGGCGGCGCGCGGCGGTGACGCTGGCGGGTGTTATGCTGACCTTTTGCCTGTGTCTGGTCCTGCGCCTGTTCGATGGCCGGCCGCTAAGCTGGCGCATCGCTGCCGCCTTTGTGGGCGCAGCGCCCACCGCGCTGCTCATGAGCCTGTTCAATTACTGGCTGTTCAACATCTATGATGCCGAGCGCATTTTTGCCGGGGCGCCCGATATCGGCATCGTTCAGCCGCTCACCATGGCGCAGACGCTGGCGGAGCTGGCGCTCAACCGCTATTTCTTCCTTGTTGCCTGGGCCATGCTGTTTCTGGCGCTGAGCTATGCACGGCAAGTGCGCGCGTCCGAGCGCAGTGCCACCCGCATGGCCCGCGCCGCGCACGATGCCGAGATGCGCTCCCTGCGCTATCAGGTGAACCCGCATTTCCTGTTCAACACACTCAATTCGCTCAGCTCGCTGGTCATGCACGGGGATGCAGAGCGGGCGGAGACGATGATCATGAATCTGGCCAATTTCTATCGCACGACGCTGGCCAGCGATCCTCTGGCCGACGTGACATTGGCCGAGGAAGTCGGTTTCCAGACGCTTTATCTCGATATCGAGGCGGTGCGCCATCCCGATCGCTTGCGAAGCAATATCGTGCTCGCGCCCGGCACCGAACACCTCCCGGTGCCCGCGCTGATCCTGCAGCCGCTGGTGGAAAACGCCATCAAACACGGCCTGTCGCGCGCCACGGCTCCGGTCGAGATCGCGATTCGCGCGGCCATTTCCGGTTCCGTGCTGCAGATATCGGTTACCGACAATGCCGCCGCCAGCAGCGGGCCGCGCGGCCCGGCCGGGGGCATTGGTCTTGCCAATGTTCGCGATCGGCTGGAAGCGCGCTATGGCTCGCGCGCCACCTTTGAAGCCGCGCCCCGCGAAAAGGGGGGATATGTGGCCCGACTGGAGATACCGATCGATGCCTTCTGATCCGCTCAGGACCCTGATCGTCGACGACGAACCGCTGGCAGTGGAGCGGCTGGCCACGCTGGTCGGCCGGATCGATCGGCTGGCGCTGACCGCCACCGCATCCGATGGCGATGCGGCGCTGGCTGCGGTGCGGGGCGGCGGGATTGATCTGCTGCTCCTCGATATCGCGATGCCGGGCAGAGACGGGATGGCGGTGGCCAGAGCGCTGGCCAGTTTGCCCGCTCCGCCCGCGATCATCTTCTGCACCGCATTTGATGGCTTCGCGATCGAGGCGTTCGAGCTTGGCGTGGCGGATTATGTGTTGAAGCCCGTGGCGCAGGATCGGCTGGAAAAGGCTGTCTCCCGGGTCATCGCCGCGCGCGCCGAAACCCCGGCCGCCACGCGCGCCGCGCAGGAGTTCTGGGTACCGCACCGATCCGAACTGGTGCGCATCGCCGCTGACGCTATCGACCGGATCGAGGCCGAGCGGGACTATATGCGGCTGCACCTGGGCGCGCGCAGCTATCTGTTGCACGAGACGATCGGCGCGCTGGAAGAACGGCTCGATGCCGACTGTTTTTTGCGTATCCATCGCAGCCACATCGTGCGGCGCGATTTCATTACCGGCCTGCGCCACGAAGGCGGCGGCGTCTGGCATGCCCAGCTGGCAGACGGGGAAAGCCTGCGTATCGGACGCAAATATCTGGCGCAGACGAAGGAAATCGCCGGGCGATAAACCCACTTTTTTCAGGAACCGGCCTTCTCAGAAACCGGCCTTTTCAGGCACGGGTCTTCTCAGGAAAACGTCTAGATCAAACCCGCGAGCGGACTGCTGGGATCGGCGTAGCGGCGCTGGCCCATGCGGCCCGCCAGATAGCTGTGCCGGCCGGCCTGAACCGCCAGCTTCATCGCCTCGGCCATGCGTACCGGCTGTTTGGCTTCGGCGATTGCGGTGTTCATCAGCACGCCGTCGCAGCCCAGTTCCATCGCGATCGCGGCGTCCGACGCGGTGCCGACACCGGCATCAACCAACACGGGCACGCCCGCTCCCTCGACGATCAACCTGATGGTGACGCGGTTCTGGATGCCGAGCCCGCTGCCGATCGGTGCGCCCAGCGGCATGATTGCCACCGCCCCGGCCTCTTCCAGCTGTTTTGCTGCGATCGGATCGTCGACGCAGTAAACCATCGGCTTGAACCCCTCGGCGACCAGCGTTTCGGTGGCCTTCAAAGTCTCGCGCATGTCGGGATAAAGCGTCTTGGCTTCGCCCAGCACCTCCAGCTTGACCAGATCCCAGCCGCCTGCCTCACGCGCCAGCCGCAGCGTGCGCACCGCCTCATCTGCGGTAAAACAGCCCGCGGTATTGGGCAGGAACGTGTATTCTCTGGGATCGATATGGTCGGTCAGCATCGGCTGGCTGGCATCGGATATGTTTACGCGGCGTACCGCCACCGTAATGATTTCGGCACCGCTGGCTTTCAGCGCGGCGGCGTTCTCGGCGAAATCCTTATATTTGCCGGTGCCGACGATCAGGCGCGAGGTGAAGGTCTGGCCGGCAACGGACCATGTGTCTTGATGGGAATCGGTCATGGCGGTGACTTAGGCTTTCGCCATGGCAAAATAAACCGCCTGAGAGCGCTTACCCGCCGCCCACGAAATGGACGATCTCGAACACATCGCCGGCCGTCACCATCACCGCGCCCAGAGCGGAGCGGGGCACGATCGCGCGGTTGCGCTCTACCGCTACCTTGTCCGGCCGAAAGCCCAGCGCCTGCACCATATCGGCGATGCTGCCGGGCGCGACGCGCTTTTCGTCTCCGTTGATGATGACTGTGATCATGGCTGCCCTTTAGCGCTCGGCCGACCACCGCGTCGAGGGGGCGCTCGACTTCGCGGTGCCGATCCGGCTAAAAGCCAGGCCATCCAGAGCGCCAGACAGGGGGCAGACTTGGCCGACCGGCAGATTATCTTCGTCCTCAACGGACCCAATCTCAACCTGCTCGGCATGCGCGAGCCCGAGGTTTACGGCGCACAGACGCTCGACGATATTGCCGAGAGGCTGGAGGATCAGGGGCAACAACTGGGCTTCGATATCGATCTGCGCCAATCCAACCATGAAGGCCATCTGATCGACTGGCTGCACGAGGCGGCGGCTGTCGGAGCGAAGGCCGTGCTGCTGAATGCCGGTGCCTTCACCCACAGCTCGATCGCGCTGTACGACGCCATCCGCGCCATCACTGTGCCGGTGATCGAGGTGCATCTGTCCAACCCGCATGCCCGCGAACCCTTCCGCCATCGCAGCTGGATCGGCCGGGCCGCCAAGGGAACCGTCAGCGGTTTCGGTGCGCTGTCCTACGAACTGGCGCTGGACGCGGCGGCACGGCTCTGATTAAGCGATTGCAACGTGAAAGATCATAACAAGGGTGTGAAAGCCTATGTCCGACGAA
>JBBSUT010000166.1:0-4691 GCA_038234155.1 Sphingomonadales bacterium
ACCGGCACGATCTCATGGTCATGCTCGATCGACTGGTAGACATTGGCCAGCGTCTGCGCCTCGACGCCCTGCGCGGCGTCCACCACCAGCAGCGCGCCCTCGCACGCGGCCAGGCTGCGGCTCACCTCATAGGCGAAATCGACGTGGCCGGGCGTGTCCATGAGGTTGAGCGCATAGGTCTCGCCGTCCTGCGCCGTATAGTCCAGCCGCACGGTCTGCGCCTTGATGGTGATGCCGCGCTCGCGCTCTATATCCATATTGTCGAGCACCTGCTCGCTCATCTCACGCTCGGTCAGCCCGCCGGTCTCCTGGATCAGCCGGTCGGCGAGGGTGGATTTTCCGTGATCGATATGCGCGATGATGGAGAAATTGCGGATCTTGGAGAGCTCGGTCATAGACCTGTGCGAATAGCGGGGCCGGGCGCGGCTGTCATCCGGGGATTGGAGGCGCGGCGGCGTTCATCGGCCGATCCGCCGCGCGATGAACGTAGACACGATCAAATGCGGCACCGCCACCACGGCAAGCAGCTGGAAGATCTGGGCCGTCAATCCCGGCGGGAGCGGGGAGGTGATCGACCATCGTATCGCAAGCCATCCCGCGACAGCCAGGCAAGACATGGCGATGCCCGTGATCCACCACGCCCGCGGCGAAATCATCGGTAGAAGCGCTCTGGTGGCAGCCAGATGCCGGGGAGAGTGGAGAAAAACGAAGAACAGTGCAAACCCCGCTATCGGCGGAGCTACGAGCAAAAGGACAAGCGACGTCGCTATGGCCGCGGCCCAGGCAACCGCGCCGTCACGCCACGCTATGGCGATACCGACCGCGGTAACCAGCAGCGCCACCGGCGCAATCGTAACCAGTATCCTGGCGGCAAGGGTGCCGCCGGAAACGTCGCTCATGGCGACAAAGAGCGCAGTAACATCGGCGGTGTTGCCGATCGCTGCAGCGCCAAGCACGGCGGCGCCGGCCATGATCTTGAGCAGCGGCTCGTTCAGCATCGTCCAGTCTTCGCCAAAGTGCACGGCGGCAACGGCCAGAAAGACGATCAGCGCGGCGATCGGCATCACCATCCAAAGCAGCGCCATACATATTGCCGCCGCGACATATCCGGCAACCGCCATAGCCAAAAGGCGATCATCCATCCGCAGGACCTGACGCATCAGCGCGATATCATATGCGCCGTGCGGCAATCCGCCACCGATCAGCAGGATGGCCGCAACGACCGCGGCCAGTTCGCCTTCGATCGGAAGGCCAAATGCGAGCATCCCGCTCAGCGCAACAGCCGCATACCAAAATGTCATTGGTACACGGCTGTTGCCACTGGAATGGGCGTCGCTGCCAGCCCGGAGGGATGAGGAAAAGGCCACAGCGCTATTCAGCAGTTCAGTTGTGGGTGGCCGCCATACTGTCTGCCTCCACGTCCGATTTCCGCCGCGCGATGAGATAGATCAGGATACCCAGCCCGGCCTTGGCCAGAATATCGGCGATGGTATATCCGATCTGGATCACGGTTTCCGCGTTCGCGCCCGAAAATCCGACGTAGGGCGCCATATAGACGATCGGATAAAAGCCCCATGCGGCAAAGGTCAGCAGCCGGGCTTTCCGAACAAGACCGCGCGCACCCTCTGGCTGCCGGTCGATCGCCTTGCTGAGCCCGCGGAACAATTCCCACACAATGTATACAAACGGTATGGCGGACAAGGTGCCCCACAATACGCGGGTGGAGATGTCGCTGGCGATTTCGCCGGGATATCCAAGGATGATCATCAGCGCTGCGGCCGATCCGAGCCGCAGTGATTTGGAGGTGGTCTCATCGCGCGAAAGCCGCATGACCAGGATCAGTTCGATCAGCAGCAGTGGAACCGTCAGCAGCCAGTCAACGTAGCGATAAGCGTCGTTGAACGCGAAGCCAGTGGCCGTAACGATGCCATTTTGCAGCGTATAAGCCTCGGTCCAACTCTCGAATATCCGGAAATAGTGATAGGCCGCGATCGCAGTGACCAGCCCGGAGATCGTCAACGCGGTCCGATAAGCTGGCGCAACCTGCGACCGGCTTAACCACAAGAACAGCGTCGCAGCGCCCATCGCCGCAAAGGTGAATGAGAACGCATTGTACACAAGTGAAAACTGGAATGGTGTTACGATATCCACGGAAGCTCTCCATTCTCTCTACTGTTTGTCCGGATACCATCCGGGGCAATTTTTTCAGAATGCGCCCCAAAACATGGCATCGGCTTGCCGAATGGCGGAGTTGCTGTTGGCGTTCGGCCGATATCGGCGCGAGACGTCTGTTGATGACAAGGTGCCATGAACTCAGCCAGCCCCTGCAGACTGCTCCACTTGTTCTTACATGAACCAGGATGACGCGAAGGGAGATACGGTCCTTGGACCGTATGCGGCAAGGATCGGCTAATGCCCTGCTTCGACTGCGAGCCGAATGAGATCAGCGGTTGTCCGCAGTCCCAGACGGTCCATCAAGATGGCCCGGTGCATCTTTACCGTTTTTTCGGAAATGCCCAACGCGCCGGCAATCTGCTTGTTGAGCAGGCCATTGGCGACGAGTTTGAGGATTTGCCCCTGGCGTGGCGAAAGGTCCTTGATCATCGCAGCGGCGCGGATCCGCCGCATGCTCCCAGGTGCCGATGCGTCGACATCAAGCTCAACCTGCGAGCCGAGAAAATACAGCAACATATCATGCTCATCGTACATCGGGGCTACCAGGACCGCGTTGCGAAACGGTTGCCCGCTGCGCTTGTAGTTCAGGATTTCTACCAACACCGGCCGATGTTCGCGCACGCCGCGGCGTATTTCATCTGACAGCCATGGTTCTGTTCCCGGACCGGACAGAAACCGGCAATTTCGGCCGATAACTTCGTCGATGGGATAGCCTGTCAGCTCGCAGAACCCTTCGTTGCACGCGACAATCGGATTATCGGGCGATCGCGGATCGCTGATGACCGAGGCGACGGGGCTTTCAGCAATCAGTTCGAATACGCGATGGTTGGCGGGGAAGGCCGGCGTCATCGGCATCATCTTACAAAGTCTTTTCCATGGCCCACGGGAGACATCTACCACGGACGACCGGGTCTTTCCAATATTCCCCACATCTCTTTTGCCCTCATCGGTCGCGCCGAACGCCGCATCGTGTGCGGCCTGCCGCACCGAACGCCGCACCGAACGCCGCGTCGTGTGCGGCCTGCCGCACCGAACGCCGCATCGTGCGCGGTCTGCATTTTCCGGATTGCCAAGCCGAAAAAACGGCATAATGGATTCGGTCGGCTCTGAGCCGGACGCGAGGGTGGGCCTGCGTTTCAGATAAGGTCGATGCTCCCATGATATTTGCACGCGTGAAGCCGCTCGATGCGATCCTCGCCACGGCGGAAAAGAAATCGCTCACCCGCAGCCTTGGCCCATGGCAGCTTACGCTGCTCGGGGTCGGCGCGGTGATCGGAACCGGTATCTTCGTGCTGACATCGGAGGCCGCGCAAAAGGCCGGGCCGGGCATGATGTGGAGCTTCGTCATCGCCGGGCTGGTCTGCGCGGTGGCGGCGCTCTGCTATTCCGAGCTGGCCTCGATGGTGCCGGTGGCGGGCAGCGCCTACACCTATACCTATGCCGTAATGGGCGAGCTGCTGGCATGGATGGTCGGCTTTGCGCTGATCCTGGAATATGCGGTGGCGGCCAGCGCGGTGTCGGTCGGCTGGTCGGGCTATTTTGTCGGGTTGTTAGCGACCTGGGGCTATGAATTACCGATATCCATGACGCAGGGCTTCTACGCGCCCGGCGGTTTCATGAATATCCCGGCGCTCGTCATCGCGCTGCTGGTCACGATGCTGCTGATGGTCGGCACCACCGAAAGCGCGCGGGTAAACGCGGTACTGGTGGCGATCAAGGTGGCCGCGCTCACCATGTTCATCATCATGACCATTCCGATCATGAAGGGTCAGAATTTTGAGCCGTTCATGCCCAATGGCTGGTCCGGATCGGGATTGGGATCCGGTCTTGGCGCGGTCGGCGCGGCGGCGTCGATCTTCTTCGCCTATGTCGGCTTCGACGCGGTCTCGACCGCCGCGGAAGAAACCAAAAATCCGCAGCGTAACGTGCCGATAGGCCTGCTCGGATCGCTCGCCATCTGCACCGTCTTCTATCTGCTGGTGTCGGCGGGCGCGATCGGTTCGGTCGGCGCGCAGCCGATCACTGGCCCCGCGGGCGAGATCCTGCAGCCCGGCAGCACCCCGTTTGCCGCGCAGTGCCAGTCGCTGGTGGCGGCGGGACGCGAGCCCTTGGTCTGCTCCAAGGAGGCGCTCGCCTTCGTGCTGCGCCAGACCGGGCATCCGAACATGGGCAACGCCATCGGCATTGCCGCCTTTCTGGCGCTGCCCTCGGTCATCCTGATCCTGATGTTCGGCCAGACGCGCATCTTCTTCGTGATGGCCCGCGACGGTCTGCTGCCGGGCGTCCTCGCCACGATCCATCCCAAATGGAAAACGCCGCACGTGATCACCATCATCACCGGGATCGCGGTGGCCGCCTTTGCCGCGTTCCTGCCGGTGGGCGAGCTCGCCGATTATTCCAATTCGGGCACGCTGTTCGCCTTTTTCATGGTCGCGCTGTCGGTGATGATCCTGCGCGTGAAGCAACCCGACCGGCACCGCCCGTTCCGCACGCCGTTCGTGTGGGTCGTCGCGCCG
>JBBSUT010000167.1:0-4681 GCA_038234155.1 Sphingomonadales bacterium
CTTTCGCTCTCGCCCGACGTCAACGATCCGGGTTTCCGCGAAGTGGATTTCGACCAGATGAAGGCGATCTACCGCCAGCAATGCGATGCGCTGATCGAGGGGGGAGTGGATTTCCTGCTGATCGAGACGATCTTTGACACGTTGAACGCCAAGGTTGCTGCCATGGCCGCCGCCGAGGCGGCCGAGGCGGCGGACCGCGACGTGCCAATCATGCTGAGTTTTACGGTGACCGACATGTCTGGGCGCAACCTGTCCGGCCACACGATTGAAGCGTTCTGGCACGCCATTCGCCACGTCAAACCGATCGCGGTGGGGTTGAACTGCTCATTCGGTCCGGAGACGTTGCGGCCGTATCTCACCGCGCTGTCAAAACTCGCCGATACGCTGATCCTGGCTTACCCCAATGCCGGCCTGCCCAATGATCTGGGCGAATATGACCAGCAGCCGCACGAGACCGCCGAGCGCATCGGCCCGTGGCTGTCCGAGCGGCTGGTCAACATCGTTGGCGGATGCTGCGGCACGACGCCCGCGCATATCGCCGCCATGGCAAAGCGGATCGAGGGTTTGCCGCCGCGCGAGATTCCATCGCCAGAGGTACGCACGCGTTTGGCCGGGCTGGAACCGTTCACCATGGCGGCCTGACCGCGGCATCACCAACGGTTCGTCCTGAGCTCGTCAAAGGACAGTGCTTCTTTTCCGCCAAACAGGACAGGGCTTAGACCGGCTCAGCCCGAACGGATGTTTCTTTATGACCACCCATTCCTCCGCCAATTTCGTCAATATCGGCGAGCGCACCAATATCACCGGTTCGGCGCGCTTCAAGAAGCTGATCATGAACGGCGACTATGAAGCCGCGGTAGAAGTCGCGCGCGATCAGGTGGAGAACGGCGCGCAGATCGTCGATGTTAACATGGACGAAGGCCTGCTCGACTCGGTCGAAGCCATGACCATCTTTCTGAAGCTGATCGCCGCCGAGCCCGATATCGCGCGCGTGCCGGTCATGATTGACAGCTCCAAATGGGAAGTGATCGAGGCCGGGCTGAAATGCGTGTCGGGCAAGCCGATCGTCAATTCGATCTCGATGAAGGAAGGTGAGCCATTATTTCTCGAGGCCGCGCGCAAATGCCGCGCCTATGGCGCCGCCGCCGTGGTGATGGCGTTCGATGAAAAGGGCCAGGCCGATACGCAGGCGCGCAAGATCGAAATCTGTGAGCGCGCCTATAGAGTGCTGACAGAGGACGGCTTTCCGCCAGAAGACATCATATTCGATGCCAATGTGTTTGCGGTGGCCACCGGCATTGACGAGCACCGCCGCTATGCGATCGACTTCATTGAAGCCGTGCGTCACCTCTCGCAAAGCTGCCCGCACGTGCATTTTTCGGGCGGGCTGTCCAACCTCAGCTTCTCGTTTCGCGGCAATGAGATCGTGCGCCGCGCGATGCACAGCGTGTTCCTCTACCATGCCATCCCCGCCGGGCTCGACATGGCGATCGTCAACGCGGGGCAGCTCGACATTTATGATGCGATCGAGCCGACGCTGCGCGAGGCATGCGAAGACGTGATCTTTGACCGCCGGGACGATGCGACCGAGCGGCTGATCGATCTGGCTGAAAGCTATCGCGGGCAGGACGCGGCGGCCGAAAAGGCAGCCGAGGAATGGCGCGGCTATCCGGTCGCCAAGCGGCTGGAGCATGCGCTGGTCAAGGGCATCGATGCCCATATCGTCGATGATACCGAGGAAATGCGGCTTGCGGTCAAACAGGCCAAGGGCCGCCCGATCGAGGTGATCGAAGGCCCGCTGATGGACGGCATGAATGTTGTTGGCGATCTGTTCGGCTCCGGAAAAATGTTCCTGCCGCAGGTGGTGAAGTCCGCGCGCGTCATGAAAAAGGCGGTCGCGCACCTGTTCCCTTACATCGAGGCGGAGAAAGACGAGAAGTCGAAGGGCAAGGGCAAGATAGTCATGGCGACTGTGAAGGGCGACGTGCACGATATCGGCAAGAACATCGTCGGCGTGGTCCTGCAGTGCAACGGATTTGAGGTGATCGATCTGGGTGTGATGGTGCCCTGGACCCGGATACTTGAAGCAGCGAACGAGAACGATGCCGATATGATCGGGCTCAGCGGCCTCATCACGCCGTCGCTCGACGAGATGGTAACCGTGGCTGAGGAGATGGAAAAAGCGGGGCTTAAATTGCCGCTGCTGATCGGCGGAGCGACCACCAGCAAGGCACACACCGCGCTGCGGATCGAACCAGCCTATGCCGGCGCGACCATCCATGTTGTCGATGCCAGCCGGGCGGTGGGCGTGGCGACCAACCTGGTCAGCGACACCGGGCTGGAAAGCTATCTTGGCGGCATCCGAAAGGAATATGACGCAATCCGGATCGCACGCGGCGGCAAGGTTGCCAAAAAGCTCGCCACATTGGATCAAGCCCGGGCCAACGCCTTTCCCACGGACTTCACGATGAAGCCTGATGCGCCGATCAAGCCGGGTGTCCACAGGTTCGAAGACTGGCCGATCGACGATCTGCGCGGCTATATCGACTGGACGCCTTTTTTCCGCGCCTGGGAGCTGGCGGGCAATTACCCCGCGATCCTGAACGACACGGTCGTCGGCGAGAGCGCGCGCGGCCTCTTTGACGACGCGCAGGCCATGCTGGACCAGATCATCGATGAGAAATGGCTGACTGCCAGAGCGGTTGTGGGTTTGTGGCCATGCGGCCGCGACGGCGACGACATCGTACTGGACGATGCACGCCTGCCCATGCTGCGCCAGCAGGTGCCCAAGCGCGATGGCCGCGCGAACATGTGCCTGGCCGATTTTATTGATCCTGCAGGCGACTGGATCGGCGGCTTTGCGGTCTGTGCTGGCCATGGGATTGCGGCAAAATCGGCCGAGTTTCAGGCGGCGCACGACGACTATTCGGATATCCTCCTGAAGGCGCTGGCTGACCGGCTGGCCGAGGCTATGGCCGAGCGAATGCACGCGCTCGTGCGCAGCGATTTGTGGGGCTATGCTCCCGGCGAGCAGCTCACCAATGAAGCGCTGATCCGCGAGGCATATCGCGGTATCAGGCCCGCTCCGGGCTATCCCGCCTGCCCCGATCACAGTCTGAAACCAGCGTTGTTCGACCTTTTGAAAGACGAGGCTGACGATGTGGCTGGCATTAGCCTGACCGAAAGTTTCGCCATGTACCCCACTGCCGCAGTGTCCGGCTTCTATTTTGGCCATCCCGAAGCGGCCTATTTCGGGGTGGCCCGCATCGGCGAGGATCAGCTGGAAGAATATGCGGCACGGCGCGGCGTGCACCGTGCGCAGGCCCGCCAATGGCTGCGCCCCAATCTCAACGAATAACGACCGCGCGTCCCGGCGTGGAACGCGCCGCGTCAGCCGTGGTTAAGGGGCTAATCGCCAAGCTCCATTCATGATAAGTGCCCCGGCCATGACACGCGCCCTCCTTACGCTCGCCCTGATGGCTGCCGCCGCGCCCGCCGCCGCGCAGTCCGCTCCTGCTCCCTACAGCGTGACCGAGACCGGCCGCGGCTACGGTAGCCTGCAAAAGGCTGTCGATGCCATCGGCGAGGGTGCGGGCACCATCGTCGTGGCCCCAGGCGCGCACCGTGACTGCGCCGTGCAGCAGGCAGGGCGCATTACCATTCGCGGCGCGGTGCCGGGCCGGGCGATCTTCGATGGCGGCATTTGCGAAGGCAAGGCCACGCTTGTGCTGCGCGGACAGGGCGCGACGATCGACGGCGTGATTTTTCAGAATACCGCGGTACCCGATGGCAACGGCGCGGGGATCCGGCTGGAGCGCGGCAATCTTACCGTGCTCAACAGCTATTTCCGCAACGGCGAGGAAGGGATCCTGACCGGCGACGATCCCGCGTCCGCGATTCGCATCGACAAATCAACTTTTTCCAATCTGGGCCGCTGCGACCGTGATCTGAGCTGCGCGCATAGCATCTATGTCGGCGATTATGGGTCGCTGAGCGTCAGCCGCAGCCGGTTTCAGGCCGGCACCGGCGGCCATTATGTCAAGAGCCGCGCGCGCCGCATATCGGTGACCGATTCGAGCTTCGACGATACCCGCGGACGCACGACCAACTACATGATCGACCTTCCTGGCGGAGCCACCGGAATAATCGAGGGCAATGTCTTCGTGCAGGGACGCGACAAGGAGAATTATTCCGCCTTTATCGCAGTCGCGGCCGAGGGCAAAACGCATAGCAGTTCTGGCCTGACCGTGCGTAACAACGACGCGCGCATCGGTCCGGGCATTGATCGAAGCTCGACGTTCCTGGCCGATTGGTCGGGCGATAGTCTGCAGCTGGGCGCCAACCGGCTCGGCCCCAAGCTGAAGCCGTTCGAACGGCGTTGAACCGCGCTATTGGCATAATGCGGTGATCCGGCTGTTTCTCCTGTTGTGCGCGGCTCTGCTGTCCTTAGCCCCGCTCGCGGCGCAGCCGATGCAGCCGAACAATATCGCGGGGCGCCTGCTTGCCGAAAACGCGCGGATCGCGCCGGGTGATGACGGTGCGGTTGCTCTGGCTTTTGATCCTGCGCCGGGCTGGCACGGCTATTGGTCCAACCCCGGTGATGCCGGCTTTGGCATTGCCCTGGACTGGAGTTTGCCGCCCGGCGTAACGATATCGGAACCGCTATTTCCGGTGCCGCAGA
>JBBSUT010000168.1:0-4664 GCA_038234155.1 Sphingomonadales bacterium
GAATATAAGCTGCTAAGCTATCTCATGCATCACAAGGGCAAGGTCGTCAGCCGCACCGAGCTGATCGAGCATATCTACGATCAGGATTTCGACCGCGACAGCAATACGATCGAGGTGTTTGTCACCCGTATCCGCAAGAAGTTGGGCGCCGAAGTGATCACCACCATTCGCGGTCTGGGTTACAGCCTTGAGGATCCCGACGCCTGAACAAGCCGGTCGCCATGGACAGCGCAGCGGTCCGGCCCGGCGCGGCGATGGGAGGCGCAGACGCCAGTCCCGCCGCCAATGCTGAAGCCGACGCGGCGGCGCAGCCCGCACGCGAGCCGGTCAACACCGGTTCGCTGAGCAAGCGCATGATCGGCGTTGCGGCGCTGTGGATTGGTGTGCTGCTGCTCGGCGGCGGGTTGGCGCTGGACCGGGTGCTCGTCAACACGGTCGAGAATAATTTTGACGATCAGCTGAATTACGTGCTCACCGCCATGGTCGCCAGCGCGCAGGTCGATCCGTTCGGCGATGTCCGGTTCAACCGCGCGCTGGGCGATCAGCGTTTCCTCGAACCCAATAGCGGGCTATATTGGCAGGTGAGCGGGCAGGGCCGCGAAACATTGCCTTCGCGCTCGCTGTGGGACCGCAGCTTGCCGGTGGATGTCGGCCAGCCCTATCTCACCCCGCATTATCGCACACTCGACGATTTCGGGGACGAACAGCTGCGGCTGGTGGAACGTTCGATCTTGCTGCCTGACAGCGACACGCGCTGGAATTTCGCGGTGGCGCAGGACACCCAGACCATGCGCGCGGACATCAAGAAACTGCGCTCGACGCTGCTGATCAGTTTTGCGATCCTCGGCCTGGGGCTTGTCGTGATGGCGGCGCTGCAGACTCTGTACGGGCTGTGGCCGCTGCGATCGGTGCGGCTCGCGATCGCGGAGATGCGCTCCGGGCGCAAAAGCCGCATCACCGATCCTTTCCCCGAGGAAGTGATGCCGATGGTGGGTGAACTCAACGCGCTGCTCGATCATAATGAGCGACAGGCGGAGGAGGCACGGCGTCACGCGGGCAATCTGGCGCACGCGCTCAAAACCCCGCTCACCGTGGTGATGAATGCCGCGACGGCGCGCGCGCCCGATCTTGATGAGGTCGTGATGCGCGAATCCACCACCATGCGCCGTCAGGTGGACCACCACCTCGCGCGTGCGCGCGCCGTCGGCCGCCGCGGCCACGCCCACAGCCGCGCGGCGGTGTGGCCTTCGCTGGAATCGGTCGAGCGCGCGGTTGGCCGTCTGTATGAAGAGGTCCGGCTCGACATCACCGGCGACAAGGAGACCGTGGCGGCGTGCGAGCGGCAGGACCTCGACGAAATGCTCGGCAATCTGATCGAGAACGCGGCCAAATATGGCGGCGGCAGCGTGTTTGTGACGGTGGAGGAAAAGGACGACCGCGTCGAAATCCAGGTTGAGGACGACGGCATGGGCATTCCGGAGGACGAACGCGAGCGCATCTTCGCGCGCGGAGCCCGGCTCGACACCGGCAAGCCCGGCACCGGCCTGGGCCTGGCCATCGTGCGCGACGTTGCCGAAATTTACGAAGGCGGGATCACGCTGGAGGAGAGCGAGGATCTGGGCGGTCTTCTGGCCCGGCTATGGCTGCCCAAGGCGGCGCATTAGGCCAGCCGCTTGGACCCAGAACCGGCGCAACGCTTCTGCCGCTGCCGCCATTGTGATGCCGCAGCCGAGCTGTCCTACAGGGCGCATGGTTTGTATAACCCATTTGGTGAATGATGGGGCAAATATAGCGCGGGAAATGGCGGAGCACGGGCGGTCGATGCCACGCAACGCTTCACCGGAAACGCTCGCGGACAGACCGTCACTCCTGTCATCTTTCATCGCACCGGTTCCTCTTGCGCACGGGCGCGCAACTTGCCACATCGGCGGTCTTATGGCCGGACAAGTTCATCAGCTCAAACCCGGCCGTGCGGCCTCCCTGGAACCGATCATGGCGCTCGTCGCGGGCGACATGAACCGCGTGAACAGTGTGATCCTGGATCGCATGCAGTCGGAAATTCCGCTGATTCCGGAGCTCGCGGGGCATCTGATTGCGGGCGGCGGCAAGCGTTTGCGCCCCATGCTGACGCTGGCTTGTGTTGCGCTGCTCGACTATCCGGGCAACCGGCACCACAAGCTGGCCGCCGCGGTGGAGTTCATCCACACTGCCACGCTGCTGCACGACGATGTGGTCGACGGCTCCGATCTCAGACGCGGCAAGACCGCTGCCAATCTGATCTTCGGCAACCCCGCCGCCGTGCTGGTGGGCGATTTCCTGTTCTCGCGCAGCTTCGAGCTGATGGTCGAGGATGGATCGCTGAAAGTGCTCAAGATTCTCAGCCATGCCTCGGCCGTGATCGCGGAGGGAGAGGTGGACCAGCTCACCGCGCAGCGCCAGCTGGCGACGAGCGAGGAGCATTATCTCACCATCATCGGCGCCAAAACCGCCGCGCTGTTCGCCGCCGCCTGCCGGATCGCCGCGGTGGTGGCCGAACGCGATGACAAGGTGGAGGAAGCGCTCGATCGCTACGGCCGCAATCTGGGTGTCGCCTTCCAGCTGGTCGACGATGCGATCGATTATGCGTCCGACAGCGAGACGATGGGCAAGGGCGTGGGCGATGATTTTCGTGACGGCAAGATCACGCTGCCCGTTATCCTGGCTTTCGCGCGCGGGGACGAGACAGAGCGGGCCTTCTGGCGCGAGGCGATGGCCGGCCGGCGCATCTCCGACGCGGATCTGGCGCACGCCACGCGGCTTATGCACAGCCATGATGCGATTGCCGACAGCGTGGAGCGCGCACGCCATTATGGCCAGCGCGCCATCGACGCCATCGCGCCGTTCCCCGCCGGTCCTGCCAAGACCGCGCTGGTCGAGGCCGTGGAGTTTGCCATCAGCCGCGCCTATTAGGCGGTCACGTGGATAGCATCGCGGCCACCATCCCCGCCGGATCGCTCCGGCGCGAAGGCGTTATGATGCTGCGGCTGGCACTCCCGCTGGTTGTCGGCAATCTTGCGCAGGCGGCGATCAACACCACCGATGTGCTGATCCTGGGCCGTTACAACGTCGACGCGCTGGGCGCCGCCGCACTCGGCGTGAACCTCTACTGGGTGTTCGGCGTCTTTTGCATGGGACTGGTGACCGCCACATCGCCGCTGATTGCCGCCGAATATGGCCGGCGGCCAAGCAGCGTGCGCGATGTGCGCCGCACGGTTCGGCAGGCTATCTGGGCCAGCGCGGCGGTCTGCGTGCCGGTATGGGCCATTTTGTGGCACGGCGAAGCGATCTACCTGATGCTGGGCCAATCGCCCGATCTGTCCGCGGCGGCCGGCCGCTTCGTGCGGATCGCCATGTGGGGTCTGTTTCCCTGGCTGGTCGGGCTCGTCCTGCGCTACTTCGTGACTGCGCTGGAGCGGCCGATGTGGGGTGTCTATGTCATGATCGCGGGCCTTTCGTTCAATGCGCTGGCTTGCTGGGCGCTGGTGTTCGGCACGCTTGGCCTGCCCGCACTGGGGCTGGAAGGCGCAGCCATCGCCAACGCGCTGGCGCAGGCCGTGCTGGGCATCGGCGGGGTGCTGGTGGTGACGGGCGTTCCGCGCTTTCGCCGATATCGGCTGCTCGGCAATTTCTGGCGCCCCGACTGGCCGCGTTTCCGCGCGATCTTCAGCGTCGGTTTGCCGATCGCGATGACCTATGCGATGGAAATCACCGTGTTCTCTGCCGCGGTGTTCCTGATGGGACTGATTGGCCGTGCCTCGCTCGCCGCGCACAGCGTTGCGATCCAGATCGCGGCGCTGGCGTTCATGGTGCCGCTGTCGATCGGTCAGGCGGCCACGGTGCGGGCGGGCATATTCCACGGGCGCGGCGATACCATTGGCCTGTCGCGCGCGGGCAAGGTGGCGCTGGGCCTGGGCCTCGCCTCCGCCGCGATCTCTTCCGCGCTCATGTGGCTGTTGCCGACCGAGCTGGTCGGCCTGTTCGTGCGCCCGGTGACCGCCGAGGACGCCGAGGTGTTCCGGCTGGCCGTTGCCTTCCTTGGGGTGGCCGCGCTGTTCCAGTTCGTCGATTCGCTGCAGGCCGTGGGCGCAGGGTTGCTGCGCGGAATCCAGGATACGCGCGTGCCGATGCTGTTTGCCGGGCTGGGATATTGGGCGATCGGCTTCACGCTGGGCTGGTACCTCGCCTTCCATGCGGGGCTTGAGGGCGTCGGCGTGTGGCTGGGCCTGGCCGGCGGACTGGCGGCAACATCGGTGCTGATGTGCGGGCGCTGGCTGCTGCGCGGGCGGCTGGGTCTCGCGTGCCAGGCACCATGAGCATGCTGCCGATCGCGGCAGTGCTGCCTGATCTGCGGGCCGCGCTGCAGCGTGGAACGGCTGCCGTGCTGGTCGCGCCGCCCGGGGCGGGCAAGACGACGATGGCCGCGCCTGCGCTGCTGACCGAGCCATGGTGCACCGGCGAGATATGGCTGCTCAGCCCGCGCCGCTTGGCCGCCAGAGCCGCGGCCGAGCGCATGGCCGAGCTGGCGGGCGAGCCGGTGGGACGTTCCATCGGATACGCCACGCGCATGGACAGCCAACGCTCGCCCGCCACCCGCATTCTGGTGCTGACCGAGGGCATTTTTCGCA
>JBBSUT010000169.1:0-4663 GCA_038234155.1 Sphingomonadales bacterium
AACAGGCGTCCATAACGGTCTACGACAATGTGGAAGCAACGTTCGGGCGGCGGCATGTCCGGCGCGCAAAAAACGCCCGCCCCTGCTATCGACAAGGACGGACGTTTTCTCTTCTCCAGGAGCTTGCGCGTTCGCGTCAGGCCGCGAACTGGTTCATGGTGTTGTCCTTGCCGCCGGCCTTCAGCGCCGCCTCACCGGCAAAATATTCCTTATGGTCATCGCCGATGTCACTGCCAGACATATTCTGATGCTTCACGCAGGCAATGCTTTGGCGGATTTCCTCGCGCTGCACATTCAGCACATAACCAAGCATGGCATCCTCGCCGAAATAGCGCCTGGACAGATTGTCAGTCGACAGCGCCGCCGTGTGATAGGTCGGCAGGGTGATGAGGTGGTGGAAAATGCCCGCCTCGCGCGCCGAATCCTTCTGGAAGGTGCGGATGCGCTCGTCGGCCTCGGCGGCCAGTTCGGTGCCGTCGTATTCCACGCTCATCAGCCGGTCACGGTCAAACGCGCCCACGTCCTTGCCGTCCGCTTGCCAAGCGTCGAACACTTGCTGGCGAAAGTTCAGCGTCCAGTTGAACGACGGTGAATTGTTGTAGACCAGCTTGGCGTTGGGAACGATTTCGCGGATCCGGTTCACCATGGCGCCGATCTGGCCGATATGCGGCTTCTCGGTTTCGATCCACAGCAAGTCTGCGCCGTTCTGCAACGAGGTGATGGAATCCAGCACGCAGCGGTCCTCACCCGTTCCCGCACGAAACTGGAACAGATTGGATGGCAGGCGCTTGGGCTTCACCAGCTTGCCGTCGCGCGCGATCAGGACATCGCCGTGGCCGACGTTGGCCGCATCGACCTCCTCGACGTCGAGGAAGCCGTTATACAGATCGGCCAGATCGCCCTTTTCCTTCGTGAACGCGATCTGTTTGGTCAGGCCGGCACCCAGCGAGTCGGTGCGTGCCACGATGACGCCGTCGTCCACGCCAAGCTCCAGGAAGGCGTAGCGCACCGCGCGGATCTTCGCGAGGAAGTCCGTGTGCGGCACGGTGACCTTCCCGTCCTGATGGCCGCACTGCTTTTCGTCCGATACCTGGTTTTCGATCTGGATGCAGCAGGCCCCCGCCTCGATCATCTTCTTGGCCAGCAAATAGGTTGCCTCGGCATTGCCAAAGCCGGCATCGATATCCGCAATGATCGGCACGACGTGCGTCTGGAAATGGTCAATCTGGTTCTGCAGATCGCGCGTCTTCACCTGGTCGCCGGCACCCTTGGCGGCGTCAAGGTCACGGAACAGACCGCCCAGCTCGCGCGCGTCGGCCTGTTTTAAAAAGGTGTAAAGTTCGGCGATCAGCATGGGCACGGTCGTTTTTTCATGCATCGACTGATCGGGCAGTGGGCCGAATTCGGAACGCAGCGCCGCAACCATCCAGCCCGACAGGTACAGATACTTTCCCTTGGTCGCACCGAAATGCTTCTTGATCGAGATCATTTGCTGCTGGCCGATGAAGCCGTGCCACGCGCCGAGCGACTGGGTGTAGTGCGCCGGATCGACATCATAGGCCTCCATATCGGCGCGCATGATCGTGGCCGTATATTTGGCGATATCGAGACCGGTCAGGAAGCGGTTCTGCAGCCGCATACGGGCCACGGCCTCAGGCGCGATATCGGCCCATGGCGCGCCGTTCTTTTCGATCAGCGCATCGGCTTGTGCAATATGTTTGGTGTAGGTCATGCTGGATTTCCAATTATGATTTTTGTTTACAGTATCTTCACAATCGCATCCGCGTGGTGTGCGCCGCGGACCACAACGGAAGACCGTGGGCGCACCTCTTGCGGCAGCAGGGTAAAGCTGGTCAAACAGATGTTGTAAAAATCGAGTGAATATGTATGACTGTCCGTCACATTCGTTGTAAATTTGTGGATTAACAACTAAATGCTCGATGCGCCTACGCTGCCTGATCGCCCGACGCTGCCTGATCGGAAGGTTTTCGCTGGTCCACGCATGCGACGACTGCGTGGACGCTTGGGATTGGCGCAAAAGCGCATGGCAGAGGAACTGGGCGTATCGGCCAGCTACCTGAACCTTATTGAGCGCAATCAGCGGCCGCTGACCGCGCCGTTCCTGTTGAAACTGACCAAGACCTACAATGCCGATTTGCGCGAACTGATTGCCGAGGGTGATGATCAGGTGGAGCGCGAGGTGGCCGAGGCGCTCGCGTCTCCGGTGCTGGCGGCGCTGGACGTGGGCAAAGCCGAACTGCAGGAATTCGTCGCGGCGCAACCCGGTATCGCGCAGGCGCTGATCCGGCTTTACCGCGCAAAGGATAACGGTGCGCCGGATGCGCCCATTCCGGGCCAGGGGCGCAGCGAACTGAAAGCGGTGGGAGAGTTCATCGAAGGCGCGCGCAACCATTTCGCCGAGCTGGAAGACCTGTGCGAGGCGCTGGAAGACGAACTGCGGTTGGCCGGTCCGCATTTTCTGAGCAGCGTGTCGGACCGGCTGCGCGTGAAACACGGCTTTACCGTTCGCATCCTGCCGGCAGACGTGATGCCGGATTCTCTGCGCCGCCTGGATATCCACAACCGGCAGGTGCAGCTGTCGGAAGTTCTGGATAATGCCAGCCGGACGTTTCAGGCAGCGTATCAGCTGGCGGCTTTTGAAATGAAGGCCGCGATCGAAGCCATTGCGGCGCGAGCGGACATGCCGTCCAAGCCTGTCCGGCGTCTGCTTGTGCAGAACCTGACCAATTATGCAGCGGCCGCGCTGATGATGCCCTATCGGCGCTTCCATGAAGCGGCGGAGGCAACCGGATATGACGTTGCCCTGCTGGAAGCCCGCTTCGGAGCGGGATTCGAGCAGGTGGCGCATCGGCTGACCACATTGCAGCGCCCGGGTGCGCGCGGCGTGCCGTTCTTTCTCATCAGGGTGGACCGCGCAGGCAATATTTCCAAGCGGTTCTCGGCGGGCAGCCTTTCGTTCGCGCGCACGGGCGGAACCTGCCCGCTGTGGAACCTCCACCGCGCCTTCGAACGGCATGGGCAAACGCTCGCCCAGATTGTGGAACTAGAGGACGGCGCGCGCTTCCTCACCATCGCGCGCACGGTGACAGCCTATCGGCAGCCGTTCGGCCAGACCGCGCCCGAATATGCGATCGCGCTGGGCTGCGAAACGCGCCATGCCCACGGCCTGACCTATGCCGCCGGCCTGGATTTGGACGGCGTGGCCATGCCGATCGGCCCGAGTTGCCGGGAATGCACGCGGGCGGGATGCCGCCAGCGCGCCGTACCGCCAGCGCATCGTGCAATGATCGTGGACGAAACCCAGCGTGGAACCAACGCATTCGAATTTCCGGACGCCTGAGAATCCGGAAGCCCGACAGGCAGGGTTAAATTGCGCGCTCGCTTAGGCGGCGATAGCCTTGTCGGCGTCCGTGAGCACAAGGTCACGGCCCGCGTCCTTCGCCTTGTACAGCAGGACGTCGGCATCGCGCATCGCGCGGTCCAGATCATGTCCCTCCATCGCGACCACGCCGGCGCAGAAAGTGATTGCGCCGACCGGCTTGTTGTTTTCGCGGATGCGGAATTTGCGCTCCTTCAGGTCGCGGCGCGCCGCATCGACGATGGCATGGGCCGCGTCGGGCGAGACGCCGTTGAAGATCACGACGAATTCCTCTCCGCCCCAGCGTGCAACCAGATGCGGCGCGCAGCTTTCCGCCAGCGCTTCCGCCACCGCCTTCAGGACACGGTCGCCGACCGGGTGTCCGTGCCGATCGTTCACCAGCTTGAACCGATCGATATCCACGACGGCCAGCGCACGGCGGCACGAAGGATCACAGCCTTCCACCGCCGCCTTCACCCCGCGCCGGTTGGCAAGCCCGGTCAGCGCATCGCGCGCCGCATCGTCGCACGCGGCGGCAACATCCTCTCGCAGCGTTTCGATCCTGGCGAGCGCCGACTGTAGCTGGCGTTCGGTCTCGTCGGTCCGCCCGATCATGTCCGACACAATCGCGGCAACCGGCTGGCCGTCGCGGCTGAGCTCATCCAGTTCGTCAGCGAGATCCCGTCCGAATTGGCCCGTGGCGGCGGCGGCGTCCGAAGCCAGGTCCGCAAGATGCAAGGCCTGATGGCGCAGCTTGGTGCTGTTCGGATCCTCTTCTGCACCGGCTCTCGCCAGCGCCCGGTGGGCCGCAACGACGTGATTGGCCTGCGCCTGACTGACGCACTCGCCGGAATTACGGATTGCCTCCACGGTGCGCGCGGCCACGCACTGTGGATCGGTCAGCATGATATAACCGAGCTCATAGTTGACAGGCATTGGTGACAGATTTTCGTTCTGCATGAAGCGCAGCGCGCCGTCGCGAAGCGCATTTTGCGCAGCCATTTCCGGCGTCACCGCAAAATGTGATGCAGATCGTTTGAGACGAAACACGGCAGCCCCCGAAAAGTCGTTATGGCCCAAGTATAACTAAAATAAATAAATGTTTTGCTGCCACGATACTTTGGGCGCTCATCACGGCAGCAGGATCGCGTGCCGGGGGCTTGCTGAACTTGCCTGTTGCAGCGACTCGGCGTCGCAGGAACAAGCTGTGCAGAAAAGGATAACTGGCGGTTGAAGACCAGGCTGGGAATTTGCAGGAAAAAGCACCGATACCGGAGCGCGGCG
>JBBSUT010000170.1:0-4544 GCA_038234155.1 Sphingomonadales bacterium
ACGCCCAGCCCATGTTCCGGGCTTTCCTGCGCCTTGCACTGGTCAAGCGGCATCGCCCTGCCTATCTTCGCCTTTGCAGAAATCCCTATCTTCGGCTTTGCAGAAATCAAGGAGCGCGACCATGTTCGGGAACCTCATCGCCTATCTCGACAGTATCAAGGCGCGCGATCCCGCGCCGCGATCGCGCTGGGAAATCCTTACCTATCCGGGCGTCTGGGCGCTCGGCCTCCACCGCATCGCGCACTGGCTGTTCGTGGGCGAGCTTTACTGGCTCGCACGATTCATCAACCATGTGTCACGCATGCTGACCGGCATCGATATCCATCCCGGCGCGGTTATCGGGCGGCATTTTTTCCTCGATCACGGGTTCACGGTGATCGGCGAGACGTCCGAGATCGGTGACAATGTCACGATCTACCAGTGCGTCACCCTGGGCGGCACCAATCCGGCCAACGGCGAGCCGGGCAAGCGCCATCCCACCATTCAGGACGATGTGATCATCGGATCGGGCGCGCAAATCCTGGGGCCGATCACCGTCGGCAAGCGGGCGCGGATCGGCGCCAATGCGGTGGTGACGGACGATGTGCCCGATGGCGCAACGATGGTGGGCGTCAAGGCGCGCTCGACCGTGGTGAAGGCGGAAACCTACACCGCCGATTTTGTGCCCTATGGCACGCCCTGTTCCGAAAACGGCGATCCCGTGCTGCAGAAGCTGGCCGCTCTGCAAGCGCGGATCGATGCGCTGGAGGCGCGGCTGGAGGCCGATGTCGGCGCTGATGGAGCCGCCGATAGTGGCGCCGATGGTGACGCCGATGGTCGCAAGGCGGAGCCCAAGCGGCGCGGCCGCGCGTGATGAGCAATATCGTCGCTTTTCCCGGTCATCGCCCATCGGCACAGATCGGTTTTGACCGCGAGGAACTGACCCGCATCCTCGATCTTTACGGCCGCATGGTCGCGGCGGGCAACTGGAAGGATTATGCGATCGATTTCGGGCGCGACGCCGCGGTGTTCAGCTGCTTTCGCCGAACCGCCGAGCGGCCCGAATATCGCATCGAGAAGCGCCCCGCCCTGCGCGGCCGGCAGGGCATGTGGGCGCTGTTGGGCGAGGGCGGCGCGGTGCTGAAACGCGGGCACGAGCTTGTCCCCGTGCTCGCCCCTGTCGAGCGCAAGCTGATGAAGCTGGTGGGCGGGGCGGGCGGCTGAGCCGTCAGCCCGCCGGCACCGCCGCCGTATCGACCGTGCGCGCAAGCGCCAGCTGGGATACCGGGAGCCGCGCCTGCAGCGTGCCGGGCAACCAGCCGACCACCGCCCGGCGGATCGGCGTCCAGAACGCCGACAGCGTCAGCAGCGCGGAGCCAATTACCAGCGCCGTAAGCGCGACGTTGAGCTCAACCACCCCGAACTGGCGGAACAATATCGTCAGCGCATAGAGAACATAGGCCAGCGCCGAGACGAGCAATGCGCGCCGGTCCACCGCCAGCGCCACGATGGCGAACAGCAGATAGACGCCGATCACGCCCAGCGCGCCGGGCACGCCGTCCAGCCGCCCGCTGGTGACGCCAAGGAGCGTGAACAGCGGATGCGCGATCATCGGCGCGGCCAGCAGATGCAGCCAGAAGGCAACGTCGCTGCGCCGGGTCTCCCGCGTGCGGTCCGACATGTCCCACCACATGGCAAAGGCGAAGATGGCAATGCCGAGCGCAAATATGATGCTCAGCACGATGTTCCAGATACCGGCTTCTTCCGGGCCGATCGCGGACACGATCAGCGCCGCCACGGTGGCCGCCGCCGCCGCCGCCCCGGCCGCAATGGTGATCGGGACCTTGAACCGGCGCCAGTGCAGGAACGCGCCGCCCGCGGTCAGCAAGGCCGCTGCGGCCACCCACAAGACGCCGGCGGTCTGCCCGTCGCCGCCTGCGTCGACATCGATAATGCCGGAGAGAAACCCAATTCCAAGCAGTCCCTCGAACAAGCCGCCCATGAAGGCGAGCAGCAAGATGATGCTGGGCAGCGCCATGCGCCGCCTTCGGGTGAAAAATTCGGCCAGACCCCAGGCGGTGCCGGCCACGAACACACCTGCAAAGGGCGGCGGTGCATCCATCCCCGGCGTGATCGCCTGACCAATGCCAGCCACCGCAACCAGCAGGATCACCACCGCGATGGCCACAAAAATATCGTTGAAGCCAGTGAGCAGCCGGAACTGCTCCTCATCCACGATCGGCGATTGCCGCACGGTGCTGACATGGACGCGCAGCGCGTCCGCCGCCTCCGCACTGATCGCGCCGGCGGCTATGGCGGATTGCAAGTCTGTGTCGCTATACATGGCCCATTCTCCCCATCGATGGGGGATATCTATGCCTGCCGTGTTAGCCTGTCAATACAGTTCGCGAAATCGGCGACCGTCTGACCCGGCCGGTGACACCGCAATCCCAGGCCAATCTTTGGCCAATTTCAGGCCAATCTCAGGCCAGCGTCTGCAAGGCCTTCATGATGCTCATCGCCTGTTCGCTGCCCGATTGCGGCACGGTTTCGCCCTTGCGGTCGATGATCCGGTCGAACGCTTCGGCCACGCCTTCCACGGTGCGTTTTTCCGGTGGCAGCGCCACGCCTTGCGTCAGCGTGACGTAGCTGGCCTGATAGACGCCCGCGCCGGCGCCGATGATCGCGTTGGTCGGCGCGTCCTCGCTGACGAGATACAGCGCGGCGGGCACCACATTGACCGGATCGAACGCTTCAAACGCCTGCTCTGGCAGGATATCTTCGGTCATGCGCGTGCCCGCGGTAGGGGCCAGCGTGTTGACCCTGATGCCGTATTTCGCGCCCTCCAGATACAGCGTCTTGGTGAGGCCCGCGAGCCCCAGCTTGGCCGCGCCGTAATTGGCCTGGCCGAAATTGCCGAACAGCCCGGTGGAGCTGGCGGTCATCAGGATGCGGCCGTAATTCTGCGCGCGCATCGTGTCCCACACCGCCTTGGTGACGTTGGCGGAGCCGATGAGATGCACCTGCACAACCAGTTCGAAATCGGCCGGCTCCATCTTGGCAAAGCTCTTGTCGCGCAGGATGCCGGCGTTGTTGATCAGGATATCGACGCGGCCCCATCTGGCCTTGGCCGCCTCCACCATGGCGATCATCTGGCCGTAATCGGTCACCGATCCGCCGTTGGCCATGACGCTGCCGCCCGCCGCCGCGATCTCGGATACCACCTGCTCGGCGGCGTCCGACGTGCCGGTGCCGTCGCGCGATCCGCCAAGATCATTGACCACCACATGCGCGCCGCGCCGCGCCAGCTCCAGCGCATATTCACGCCCCAATCCGCCGCCCGCGCCGGTGATGATGGCAATCTTGCCGGTAAAATCGATGGTCATGAGGGATCGCTCCTGAGGCTTTTGAACAACTGGCCTCTCCTTCGCCAAGCCGCGCCGCGCTGTCCAGTGGGAAGGGGCGTGCCTGCGAAAAGGCGCGTGCGCATAGGCGATTGTAGCACCCGGGAAATAGGCGCATATGGACGTCCATGATCCGGCGCGTCCTGCACACCCTCGCCTTGCCTTGCGCCGCTGCACTCGCTTTGTCCGCCGCCGCCTGCGCGGCACCGCCCGCTTCGGCCGAGGCGCAGCGGACCGCGGAGGCGCAAAGCGCTCCTCAGCCCGCCGCGGAAACGCCCGCGCAGCCGCCGCTGATCGTCCCCACCGTCGTCGCGCGCTATCCGCACGATGCGAGCGCGTTCACGCAAGGGCTGCTCTGGCATGATGGCGGGTTCTACGAAAGCACCGGCCAGCTGGAGCGTAGCACCATCCGAAGGGTCCGGCTCTCCGATGGCAAGGTGCTGCGCAGTGCCGTTATCCCGGTGCAGGAATTCGGCGAAGGGCTGGCGCTGTGGAAGAACGAGCTGATCAGCCTCACCTGGCAGGCGGGCGTGGCCCACCGCTGGGCGCTGGAGGATTTCAAACCCAAGGGCGCGTTTCGCTATGACGGCGAAGGCTGGGGGCTGACCGATGACGGCGCTTCGCTGATCCTGTCCGACGGCTCGCCGATCCTGCGCTTCCTCGATCCCGGGACCTTCAAGGAGCGCCGTACGCTGCTGGTCCACATGCCGGACGGCCGCGCGATCCCGCAGTTGAACGAACTGGAATATGTGGACGGCGCGATCCTCGCCAATGTCTGGATGACGCCGTTCATTCTGCGCATCGACCCCGCCAGCGGCACCATCACCCAGATGATCGACTGCCGCGCGATCGTAGCCGAAATCGCCGCAACCGACCGCGACGCCGTGCTCAACGGTATCGCCTGGGACGCCAAGGGGGGGCGATTGTTCATCACCGGCAAGCTGTGGCCGACCATGTTCGAAGTGACGCTGCCGGGGGCGGAGTAAGAGCGGTTAACGGGCGGCGGCTTTTGGGTGGGATGCGGACTTACAGTCCCGTGAAAGCAATGTCTCCCGTAGCCCAGACAATGTTACCTTTCGGATCTTCCTTCCAATATACCGAGCCAAAAGCAGCCATCGCTGTTATCCCATTGCCGCCCCGCTGCCTGAACTCGGCCCAGCT
>JBBSUT010000171.1:0-4493 GCA_038234155.1 Sphingomonadales bacterium
GTTCTGGTCGCTTGCCAGCTTGGCGATGAACTTGTTGTAGCTCACCCCGGCGCTGGCGGTCAGCCCGGTCTCGGCCGCGATGTCGGCGCGAATGGCGCGGGCGATCCGAACGGCAGAGCCCAGGCCTGGCTTGTCGCGCGTCACGTCGAGATAGGCCTCGTCCAGCGAGAGCGGTTCGATCGCATCGGTATAGCGGCCGAAGATCTCCCGAATTTGCCCCGATACCTGCCGGTACACGTCAAAACGCGCTTTTACGAAGACCAGTTCCGGGCAGCGCCGCGCCGCGGTGACCGATGGCATGGCCGATCGCACGCCGAAAACGCGCGCTTCATAACTTGCCGCGGCCACCACTCCGCGCCGCGCCGATCCGCCAACGGCCACAGGTTTGCCGCGCAATTCAGGATGGTCGCGCTGCTCCACGCTGGCGAAGAACGCGTCCATATCGACATGGATGATCTTGCGGAGAGGGGGCGGTTCGTCGGTCATGGCAGGCAAATGGCGATATAGCGATCCGCGCGCCGATTTGCACCGATCGCGGCGATTACGCGCAGTGACGGATGATTTGCGCTGTTCGCCATAGCAATCTGGCCAAGGGCACCGCATATTGCTGCAATGCAAAATGAGGCCACACTGAGCCAGGGCGTGAAGGAATTCGCGCTCGGCCCCAAGGAATTTGTCGCCATGATGGCGTCGCTGATGGCGATGAACGCGCTGGCGATCGACGCGATGCTGCCGGCGCTGGGTTATATCTCGCGCGATTATGGGCTGAATGATCCCAATCTGCGGCAGTGGATCATCAGCGCTTATCTGATCGGCACCGGCGCAGGCGCGGTGTTCTACGGACCGCTCAGCGACCGCTACGGCCGCAAGCCGGTGCTGATCGGCGCGGTGGCGGTCTACACAATGCTCTCCATCCTTTCGGTCTTCAGCGGCAGCTTTTCCATGCTCATTGGCCTGCGTCTTGCGCAAGGGCTGGCAGCGGGCGCCTTTTCGGTGCTGGTCAGCTCGATCGTGCGCGACCGCTATTCGGGCGATGCTATGGCACAGCTGATGAGCTTCGTGTTCATCGTATTCATGGGCGTGCCGGTGATCGCGCCCACCCTTGGATCGGCAGTGCTCGCATTTGCCGGTTGGCACATGATCTTCGTCCTGCTGGCCTTGATGGGCGGCGGCGTGGGGCTGTGGGTGTGGAAGCGCCTGCCCGAGACGCTCGACCCGGACCGCGTCATCCCGATCCGTTTTTCGGCGATCGTCGATGTCTGGAGCAAGGTTATCACACACCGTCAGGCGCTGGGCTATATGTTCGGCTCCGGTATCGCCTTTGGCGCGCTGTTCGGCTTCATAAACAGCGCGCAACAGATTTTTTTCGAGGTTTTTGGCGCCGCCGACATCTTTCCCTACGCCTTTGCCAGCGTGGCTGGTGCCATGGCGCTCGCGAGCTTCTTCAACAGCCGCATCGTCATGCGCTTCGGTGCCCGCCGGGTGAGCCACAGCGCCTTGATCGCTTTCATCGTGCTGGCCGCTATCCATCTGATGTTTGCCTGGGACGGTGAGAGTTTGACGACTTTCCTGATCCTGCACGCACTGACGATGAGCATGTGCGGCTTTATCGGCGCAAACTTCTCGTCTATCGCGATGGAGCCGTTTGGCAATATGGCGGGCGCGGCCTCCAGCTTTCAGAACAGCTGCCGTATGCTGAGCGCGGCCGCCCTTGGCGTGGTCATCGGGCAGAGCTTTGACGGCACGGTGGTGCCGCTGGTGGTCGGTTTCCTGCTATGCGGGAGCGCCTCGCTCGCGCTGGTACTTTGGTCTGAAAAAGGCAAGCTGTTCACCCGCCCGCGCAACACGCGGCAGGTACAGCTCTAACGCGCCAGCATGGGGCCGAGTGGCCGGCCTGCAAACAGATGTATGTGCAAGTGCCCCACCTCCTGATGCGCGTCGTGCCCGATATTGGCGAGCAGCCGATAACCGGGAGCGACGAGCCCCTGGTCGCGCGCGACCACGCCGACCGCGCGCACGAAGCCCGCAATTTCGGCGTCGTCCGCCTGACCTGAGAAATCGTCCCAGCTGGCAAAGCGACCCTTGGGTAACACCAGAATATGTGTCGGCGCCTGCGGATCGATGTCCCGGAAAGCCAGCGCATATTCGTCCTCGTATACCCTGTCGCACGGGATATCGCCGCGCAGGATCTTGGCAAAGATGTTGCCATCGTCATAACCTTTGGTCGCATCCACGGTCATTATTCGTCGTCCTTGTGCTCGCGCTTGCCGTCCCGCGCCGCCTTCTCGGCCAGCCCGGACAATCCTTCCCGACGTGACAGTTCGTCCGCTACCTCCCCAACAGATACGCCGCAATCGGCCAGCAGCATGAGGTGGTGGAACAGGAGATCGGCCGATTCCAGGATCACCGCATCCCGGTCGTCCATCACGGCGGCGATGACGGTCTCCACGGCCTCCTCGCCCAGCTTTTGTGCAATCTTTGCGCGCCCCTGTAAGCGCAGCCGTGCGACATAGCTGTCAGAAGCGCTCGCTTCGCGCCGCGCGGCGATCACCTGTTCCAGGCGTTGGAGTATATCGATCATCGACACCGGTTGGCCCGCTATGGGGGCCGCCGTCAACCCTATCAGCGGCGCGGCGGTGCCGGGCGGGCGAGATCCGCGAGCATACGCTTTTCGGCGGGTGCGATCAGCCCCTCGAGCACTTTCCAGAATCCGGTCACCGCCTCCTGCCCCGCATCGGCATAGGCCGCAGAGAGCCGCGCGCGGAGCGCCTCGAACAGCGCCGCCTCCACCGCAACGCCGTCGGGCGTCAGCAAAAGCAGGCGCTGGCGACGATCGTTCAGGCCAGCGCTACTCGCGATCAGGCCGCGCTCCCCAAGGTCGCCGAGCACGCGGCCGAGCGATTGCTTGGTAATACCGAGATAGCCGAGCAGCGCCTTGACGCTCAGCCCCGGATCGCGCGCAATGAAATAGAGGCAGCGCGCATGGGCACGCCCCAGTCCGGCCTCCAACACCGCGGCGGCATGCGCGCCATTCAGCGCGGCGGAGGCGAAATGCATCAGCTCAAGGCCCCGCCGCACTTCCTCTTCGCGCAGGAACATGGGCGATGCGGACGAAAACTGGCTGGTCGGCCGGTCGGCCATGGGCATGCCTCTCGCGGTCAGGGACGGCGATGATGATGGCGCGGGCTTGTCCCAGTGGCAAGCGGCGCGCATGAATGTGGAAATCCCATCGCGCCCGCGCTAAAGGCGCTGGCATGACCGATCCGATCCGCTTCTCCATCGAACCCCACCCCGCCCCGATGCCGGCCAGCGAGCGTGATGCGCTGCTCGTCGATCCCGGATTCGGCAAACTGTTCACCGATCATATGGTCACGCTGCGCTGGAGTGAAGACCGAGGCTGGCACGATGGCAAGGTGAGCGCACGCGCGCCCATCTCCATGGATCCAGCCACCGCAGTGCTCCATTATGCGCAGGAAATATTTGAGGGGCTGAAGGCCTATCGCCTGGCCGATGGGGCCGCTGCGCTGTTCCGTCCGGATCGCAACGCCGCCCGGTTCCGCAGCTCGGCTCGCCGTCTGGCCATGCCCGAACTGCCCGCTGCGGCGTTTCTGGAGGCGATCGAAACGCTGGTGGAAACCGACCGCGCCTGGATTCCGCCAGGCGATGGCGCGGCGCTCTACCTGCGGCCGTTCATGTTTGCCAGCGAGGTGTTTCTGGGCGTACGACCGGCCAAGGAATATCTGTTCATCGTCATCGCCAGCTCGGTCGGCGCCTATTTCAAGGGCGGTGCGGCGCCGATCTCGCTGTGGGTGTCGTTTGATTACAATCGCGCGGGACCAGGCGGCACCGGCGCGGCCAAATGTGGGGGCAACTACGCCAGCAGCCTGTTGCCGCATGGCCAGGCGCTCGCGCAAGGCTGCGATCAGGTCTGCTTCCTCGATGCCGCCGAACATCGTTATATGGAGGAACTGGGCGGCATGAACCTGTTCTTCGTAATGGACGACGGCAGCCTTGTCACTGCGCCGCTGACCGACACCATCCTGGAAGGCATCACCCGCGATTCGATCATCCAGCTGGCGCGCGATGCCGGACACGCGGTGCGCGAGGAGCGTTACGCCTTCGATCAGTGGGTGGCCGACGCCAGCAGCGGCCGCTGCGTCGAAAGCTTTGCCTGCGGCACCGCTGCGGTGGTGACGCCCGTCGGCACCGTGAAATCGGATCAGGGCGGGTTCACCGTCGGTGACGGCAAGGCGGCCGGACCGATCACCGCCAAGCTGCATGCCGCACTGGAGGCCATCCAGCGCGGCCAAAGCAACGATCCGCACGGCTGGGTCCGCAAGCTCGGCCAATAACGCGATACACCCCTTCCCTCGCGCGGCGCGATCCGTATATAGGACCGCAGACGCACACGCGCCTGCTGGGGCGTAGCCAAGCGGTAAGGCACCGGTTTTTGGTATCGGCATGCGCAGGTTCGAATCCTGCCGCCCCAGCCA
>JBBSUT010000172.1:0-4491 GCA_038234155.1 Sphingomonadales bacterium
GCCCGGTGCATATGGCCAGCCGAGGCCCTCCGCGCTCATGCCCGTCGCCTCGCTGATGATCAGGCCGGCGCCCGCGCGCTGCGCGTAATATTGCGCCATCATCTCGGTCGGCACATGGCTTTTGGTGGCGCGGCCGCGTGTGAGCGGAGCCATCAGGATGCGGTTCTTCGCTTCTATGGCACCAAGGGTAATCGGATCGAACAGACTGACGGACGGCGCTGCAGACATGGATGGCTCCTTCAAGATCGTTACGGATATGTGTTCGTTTCACATTGAAACCCAGTTAAGCCGTGCCCGTTCCCCGCGCAATCGCAGCGTTTCTTTCCCCCCGCGCAGAAGCACTTGGCCCGATCCGGCGGAACCGATGTCGCAAGAGGCAAACGGCACAGGCGACCGGTGCATGCCGATCGGGCAGCGCAAGGAAATGTTTTGCCATTGATGCGACAATTCTATCAAAGGTTAAGTTGATACCGCGCCCGGTCTCAATAGACGCGCACGATAAGCCCGGGCGGCAGGTGGCAGGGGCGGGCGCTCATCCAATCTTGGGGCGCGAATGTGACGGGTGGGCAAATCCAGATGGCTGAACATATTTACCCCCTGACCGGGCGGTTCCTGCAAGGCCGGCTGCGCCATGCCATGGAGGAACGCGAACGGCGCTTGCTGGAGGACCTGATCGAGCGGACCGAGGTGATCCAGGGCGAAACGGCGATCCTGCGGCGCGGCGATTTTTGCGAGTACAGCACGCTTTTGATCGAGGGGATGGCGATCCGGGCGATCTGCGATGATGAGGGGCGCCGGCATATCGTCGGCGTTCAGGTGCCGGGCGATTTTGTCGATCTGCACGGGTTCGCGCTCAAGCGGCTGGACCATGATCTGTGCGTGATCGGCCGGGCGCGGGTGGGCTATGTGCCGCACGAGCGGCTGCGCGCGGTGATGGCCGACGAGCCCCATCTGGCCCGGCTGTTCTGGTTCAGCACCCTGCTCGACGCCGCAATCCACCGCGAATGGATCATGAAATCGACCCAACTGCGCGCGATCGGCCGCATGGCGCATTTCTTCGCCGAACTTTGGTACCGGCTGCGCATGGTCGACCTGGGTCAGGAGAGCAGTTTCCAGACGCCGCTGACGCAGATCCATCTGGCCTCCATCTGCGGCATCTCCACCATCCACGTCAGCCGCACGTTGCGGGACCTGCGCGACGGCGGGGTGGTCGATTTCCAGCGCGGACAGATCACCATATCGGACGGCGACAAACTGAAATCGATCGCACGGTTCGATCCGGCCTATCTTTACTCGGAAGGCGGGCTGGCCGTCGAGAACGCGCTCGACATCGACAGTCCCGAGCGCCTTTCGGATCTGTGAGCTGCTCCACAAGGCGCGTGGGATCTGCGCGCCGATGCAGCAGGCGCTTTGACGCGCGCGGCCTTCTGTTGCACAAGCCCGGCGATACAGGCGAGCAGCGACGCGCAGCGGGAGGATCGCATCCATGATGGCAGAATTATTCGCGGCGCGGTCCTGGCTGTTCGCGCCAGGCGACAGCGCGCACAAGATGGACAAATGCGCCGCGAGCGACGCCGATATCGCGATCTTCGATCTGGAAGATGCCGTCGCGCCCGAACGCAAGGCGGCGGCGCGCACGGCCGTTCGGGCACGGCTGGAGGCGCCCGGCGGCGATCGATCGCGGCTGTGGGTCCGGATCAATCCGCTGGGCAGCGGCATGGCGGCGGGCGATCTGGCCGCGGTGATGCCCGGCCGCCCGGGCGGTATCATGCTGCCCAAGGCGCAGGGACGGGCCGATCTGGACCGGCTCGATCATTATCTTACCGCGCTGGAAGCGGCGTTCGACATCGAGCCCGGCACCACCCGGGTCATCGCGCTGGTGACCGAGACGGCCGCCGCGATGTTCCGCGCGGGCGATTATATCGGTGCGCCGCGGCTGGCGGCGATGAGCTGGGGGGCCGAGGACTTGTCCGACGCGCTGGGCGCCTCAGACAATCGCGGACCCGACGGCCGCTACGGCTTCACCTACGAACTGGCCCGCAGCGTCTGCCTGTTGGGCGCGGCGGCCGCAGGCGTGGCACCAATCGAGACGATCCAGGCCGATTTTCGCGATCTGGACGCGCTGCGCCAGCGCGCCGAGGGTGTGCGCCGGGACGGCTTTCGCGGCATGCTGGCGATCCATCCCGCGCAGGTGCCGGTGATCAACGCGGCCTTTACCCCCGGCGCGGATGAGATCGCCGCGGCGCAGGAAATCGTCGATCTGTTCGCCGCCCATCCCGGCGCCGGCACCATCGGCCACAAGGGCGCCATGGTCGATCGGCCGCATCTCAGCCGCGCGCAGGCGCTGCTGGCCATGGCCGCGCGCACGCGGTCCTAGCGAACCCGGACGTCCCGGCGCGGCAACGGACGCGGCCAGGAGCGGCGCGCGGCAGTTATCAGCTAGAAAGCGCGTTCACGTGTCGGCCGCCGCGCACAGCCGGTCCGCCAGCGCCGTGAGATCGGGCACCGACCATTGCGCCACGGTCATGCCCTCGATGGCGATCAGCGCGCTGTCCGGCCGCTGAACGAATGCGGTATGGCAACCGGCCGCATGGCCGCCCAGCGTATCCCAACCATGGCAGGCCACCAGCATTATCTGTGCGATCGGCAGCCCCAGCCTGCGCGCGGCATAGGCGTAAGGGGCCGGCGCTGGCTTGTAGGCGCGCGTGGCCGCCACGCTCATGCGGTGTTCAATCAGATCGGCCAGGCCGGCCTGCGCCATTTGCGTTTCCAGTGCGTCCGGCGAACCGTTGGTGAGCGCGGCCAGCACATATCCCGCCGCGCAGAGACGCTCCAGCGCCGGGCGCACGTCTTCATGGGGCTGCAAATGGGTCACCGCCTCCACCAGCCGCTCGCCCGCCGCGCAAGGCAGGGTGACGCCGCTCGCCGCGGCCTGCATCGTCAGTACCGCCTTGGCGAGCGTGCCGAAATCGACATAGCCCCCGGCCAGCGTCACGCTTTGCGCATGCATCACCAGATGCGCGAACCACAGGCGCATCGCCTGTCCGTCGCCGAACCAGTCCTCGAACAGCCTGGCCAAGGGGCGGATATCGAGCAGCGTCTCGTTCACGTCAAACAGCAGCGCGCGGATCGGAGAGGAGTCGGTCATCGATGGTCCAACGCACGATGTCGGCGAAAGGCCGCGACAGGCCTGTGCCGGGCGTCAGCGGCGTCTAGCGCCCGGGATAGCGCAGCCGCCCGATGAAGCGCGAAAGGCTGAGCCCGTCGCGGTCCTTGCCGCCCAGCCTGGCCTTGGCCTTTTCGAATTGCATCACATTCTCGATCCGCCGCCCCAGAAAGGCGCGGGTGTCGGCATAACCTTCGCTGTCATCGTTTACGAAGACGCTGAGCGTGCTGCCATAGACCCCGGTCAGGATCATCCGCTTGGAATAGTGATTGTAATCGGTCGCGGTATCGCCGGCCATGCGCCACATCCGGTCCGCCGTGCGCCAGGCGATCCTGGCGGTGCGCGGCAAATTTTGCGGCATCGCCTGCACCGCCATCGCCCGGCGCAGCGCCTCCTTGTCGGGCGCCGCGATGGCCAGCCGCGTCTCGATCATGGCGGTGATCTTCTGGCGTATTTTCATCGCGTCCAGCGTTTCGGGCGGAAGCCGCCGCGCCATCTCGGCGTCGGTCCATTCGATCCAGGCATCGATCATGTCCATCGCCCCGCCCTTGAACGCGAGCCGGGCGACATCCGCATCCACGCCCGCCGCCAGCGCCGCCATCTCCACCGCCTCTGGCGTCCAGCCATCGAACGCCGCGTTCATCGGGAGATGCGGGGCGAGCGCGCGGCGCAGCTCGTCCAGCGTGGCATCCTCCAGACTGTCGGTCGGCGGCGCAGCGGGGGCGTTGGTTTGGTCCATGACGCACAGATAAGCCCTTGCCGTCCACATGCAAAGCGGTCGCGTGCGATCGTTGCGCCAGGCCGGGCGCGGCGCGGCTATTGCGGCGGCGGCGCAAAGCCGCTCAGCCATGCCGGATGGGCCAGATACCAGGCCACCGTATCGCGCAGCCCATCCTCGAACGCGATGCCAGGCGACCAGCCAGTCTCGGCGCGCAATTTTCCGGCATCGATGGCGTAGCGCCGGTCGTGCCCCGGACGATCCGCGACGAAGCGGATCAACCGGGCATGGGCTGTGCCGTCCGCGCGCGGCCGCTGCGCATCGAGCAGCGCACAGACTGCCCGGACGACGGACAGATTGTCCCGCCGGTCAGCCGCGCCGATATTATAGCGCGTGCCCGGCGCGGCGCGCTGGACGAGCTGCAGCAGCGCGGCAACATGGTCCTCCACATGGATCCAGTCACGCAGCTGATCGCCGCTGCCGTAAATCGGAACGGTGCGACCCGCCGCCGCGCGCAGGATCGTCAGCGGGATCAGTTTTTCGGGATATTGGCGCGGACCGTAAGTGTTGGCGCCGTGGGTGACGATAGCCGGCACGCCGTAAGAGC
>JBBSUT010000173.1:0-4490 GCA_038234155.1 Sphingomonadales bacterium
ATGCCGCGCTGCTCAAGATCGGCGACGAACGGCAGCGGGGCTGCGCCTGGACCGATCGGCAGCCGTTCACGGGATCGGACGCGCCATGAGCGGCGCTGCGTCCGATCTGCTGCGTGGGCTGCCGGACAAGGCCGCGCTGCTGGCGCGGGTCAAGCCGTCGCGTCAGGGCTGGAACGCGCGCTTTCGTCCGCCGGAGCTGGAGGCGGTCGGCCCGGGCGAGGAATCGGTGTGGGACTATCCGCGCCCGCCCATCCTGATTCCGCCGCCCGCACCGATCCGCGTGCTGCACGCGGACGCCGTGGTGGCGCAGAGCGATCATGCGCTGGAGATCAAGGAGACGGCGGGCGCGCCCGTGCCATATATTCCGCCGCAGGATGTGCGGACCGAGTGGCTGGTGCCCAATGGCCTGCTGTCGCTATGCGAATGGAAGGGCGCGGCGGTGGGCTTTGATCTGGCGATGCCGGGCGGCGTGCGCGTGGCGGACGCGGCCTGGTGCTATCCTGATCCGTTCGACGATCTGCGCGAAGGTTACGGCGCCATCGCGGGCTGGTTTGCCTTCTATCCCGCCAAGCTTGCCTGTTTCGTGGGCGATGCGCGGGCACGGTCACAACCGGGCGGTTTTTACGGCGGCTGGGTGACGGACCGGATTCGCGGCCCGATCAAGGGCGCACCGGGATCGCAAGGGTGGTGACGCTGCGCGGACCGGATCCACGCGCCCGTGCACCGCTGATGGGGATGGCGCCAGCCCAAAACTAGCCAGTTCTGAAACAGCCTCAACTGGCGGCGACGGTACTTTCTCCCGTCATCGTCCCCGTCGATCGGCCGCGTCGGCCGCGTCATCTTCGCATCATCGGCGGCGACCTACGCCGCGCTGCAGCCGGGTGCAGATTACAGCGCAACGGGCATGTGGGACGATGGCCGCACATGCCCGTTGCTCTGTGTCGATTCAATTCCCGCCCGGGTGCAACGTGATCCGTCACATCCGGTCAGGATCGGTATCCAGCCGCTATCAGCTGGGCATCAGGACGGTGTCGATCACGTGGATCATGCCGTTGGCAGCCGGTACGTCGGTCGCGGTGACCGTGGAAGTGTTGCCCGCCGCATCGGTCAGCGTAACCGTGCCGCCGGCAGCCTTGGCCGTCAGCTTGGCGCCGTTCACCGTGGTCAATTCTGCGGTTCCGCCATTGTCGACAATCATCTTGGTCAGCGCCGCTGCGTCCACGTTGCCGGGGACGACATGATAGGTAAGGATGCCGGCAAGCTTATCCTTGCTGGCCGGCTCCATCAGGCTGCCCAGCGTGGCCTTGTCGACCTTTTCAAATGCTGCATTGGTGGGCGCAAAGACGGTAAACGGGCCGGGGCCGCTCAGCGTTTCAGCCAGTCCGGCGGCGGTAACAGCCGATACCAGGGTGGAGAATTGCGGGTCGCCTTGCGCCACCTCGACGATGTTGCCGGTCGCGGCGGGCGCGGCCATAGTTTCCATATCGGTGGTGGCCATGTCGGCGGTTTCGGTATCGGTCGTGGCTTCCTGGGCGCAGGCACCGGTCATCCCGACGAGCAGGGCGGCGGCGGATATCTTGAGAAGGCTGTTCATGCGGGAAATCTCCAATATTTTAATCTATATAAGCAATGGCTCAGAACGCGGTTTGTTCCCGGCCCGTGATGGCCGCGCCGGGCAGATGCCCCCGCTCAGGCCCGCGCGATCCGCACCAGCGCGGTATCGAGCGCCTGCAGGAACCGCGATCGGTCCGCCTTGGTGAACGGCGCCGGGCCGCCCATGATGCCATCCGCCCCGGCGCGCAGATCCACCATGATGGCGCGCACCGCGATGGCCGAGCCGATCGACGCGGCGGTGAACGGCTTGCCGGTGGGCGCCAGCACCGTGGCCCCGGCCTTCAGGCAGCGGTCGGCCAGCAGGATATCGGATGTCACCACCACGCTGCGGCCATCCGCGGCCTCGGCAATCCAGTCGTCGGCCGCATCGAAGCTGCCCGACACCACCACGCGCTCGATCAGCGGATGATCGGGAACGCGCAAATGGCTGTTGGCGACGATGCGGACGGGCACATCCCGGCGCCAGGCAACCCGGTAGATTTCGTCCTTCACCGGGCAGGCGTCGGCATCAACCAGGATCATAGCAGTATCACGCCAGGAACGTCGCGGTCATGTCAGCGGCTTTTTGGCGAAGGGCCAGTCGATCACGCCGCCGACCCACAGCGCCAGCCAGATCAGGATCGGCTGCAACACCATGCGCGGGGCATGATAGCCCCAGCCGAGTTGCGGATGCGCAGAGCCCATGTCGATCATCATATGGTTGATGTTTGCCGGAAACACGCCAACGGCATAGAGCGCCAGCCCGATCCCGGCCGCTTTGCGCAGACCGCTGGAAAAAGGCTGCAGCAACCCCGCCGCGCCCAGCAGTTCGGCGATGCCGGTGAACGCAATCATCGTCCGCTGCGCGGGCACCCAATCCGGCGTGATGGCGATGAACGGGTCCGGCGCGGCCAGATGCAGCACGCCTGCCGCAATATAGGCCAGCGCCAGCAGCCAGCGGCACAGGTTGCGCGGCCCGGACGGTTTCAAGGCGTTAACTCCCGGGCGTGGATCGCCGCGGCATCCATCGCCCGGCCCCGGCTGCGGCGCAAGCGTTTCGGCATGCGGTCCGGCCCCGTCCCGGTGGGTGTTGGCGGCGTCAGTCCTTCTTCATATTATCGAGGCCGCGCACCACGCCGGTCTTGAGCGACGGCTGCGAGGCGTTGGTCTTTTTCTTCTCCGCCTTGGGCTTGCGGATTTCCTTGCTGGATTTCTTCTGGCTCTTGGCCATGGTCGGTTCCGATCGGGGCGGAATGCCCTGGCGGTCGTGATACACCCGGCAAAGCGAAGGACTTGCATGAAATCGCACCGCACCAATTGGCATCGCCAGTTTGCAGAGGCGGCATGAGAGGCGGCAGCAAAGGCGGCAGCGGCAGGGCGGGCTGCGGAGAACAGAAGACCCACGGTATGACGCAGGACAAGACATGAGACAGGACGGGATATGACACAGGACGGAAGGGCACCGGATGAAACGGGCGCGCGGACCGTGCCATGGCTGATGCTGGGGCTGGCCGCGCTGATCATGGCCATCGCCGTCGTCGCGGTGCTGGGCAATGTGATCGCGCACGGTACGCAATTCGGCTTCGATCGCGCGGTGCTGCTGCTGATGCGCGATGCTGTGCCGGGCGGCGGCGCCTCCATTCCCGAAGGCCCGGCCTTCGTCCAGCAGGCGATGGTGGACATCACCGCGATGGGCGGCGGCACCGTGCTGACGCTCCTGTTGCTCTTGAGCGCGGGCTATCTGGCGCTGCAACGCCACTGGCTGACGGCGCTGCTCGTGTTCGTGGGCGGAACCACGGGGCCAGCGGCCGTCGCCGTAGCCAAGATAGTTTTCGGCCGGGCGCGGCCCGATGTGATCGACCATCTGGTGGAGGCCGGATCGGCCAGCTTTCCCAGCGGTCACGCCGCCAACAGCGCGGCGGTGTATCTCACCCTGGCGCTGGTGCTGGTGCAGATCGTGCGGAGCCGCAGGCAGCGGACCTATATCGTCGCGGTCGCTGCCGCCCTGACGCTCGCGATCGGATCGAGCCGGGTGTATCTGGGCGTGCACTGGCCCAGCGATGTGCTGGCCGGATGGACGTTCGGCGCGCTCTGGGCGTTCGGCTGGTGGGCGATCGGCCATTGGCTGCGCGCGCGGTATGCGCCCGGCCACGGGTTCCCGGTGACGCCGGATCGCTCCGCCTGAGCGCGCCCGCTGTGCCCACGGCGCTTGATTTTCCGGCGAAAGGCGTGAACGTTGCCGTTTCCTCCGGAGATGGAGGGGGAAATGGTGCCGCCACGGCGGCGCCGCTTAACAGTTATAAAGAAGGAAAGCGCAGCATGGCTGACACTAAACCCGGAAAATCCAATGCGCTGCAGCGCGAAGTCACCGTGACGCCCGAACTTGCCGACATCACCGGCCCCGGTCCGCTCACGCGCGCTTCCGTCACCAGCAAGGTGTGGGAATATATCAAGAAGCACGATCTCCAGGCCAAGGACGACAAGCGCCAGATCGAGCCCGACGAGAAATTGGGCAAGGTGATCGGCAAGGAGCGGATCTCCATGTTCAAGATGACCGCAGCGATTTCGAAGCACATCAAGTAAACCGGATGGGGGCGCTGCGGCGCCCCCGTTTATCATAGGCCCGTTTATCATAGGCCCGTTTATCATAGGCCCGTTTATCATAGGCCCGTGCATGATAGGCCAGCCCGCTTCACGCCCGTTCGCCGGCCGGATGACCGGACGCGCCGCGGCTGCGCATCGGCCTGCTCGGCAATAGGCACGACCTGCCAAAACACACCCATATCCGCCGGGTAGGCAAGGCTCAGCCGGCCGGTTGGCCCCAGGCTGGCGGCGGCATGGCCACCCGGTCGGTCGCGTTGAACGCGGCGCTGAAGCCCTCGTCCGCCGCGCCGCCG
>JBBSUT010000174.1:0-4468 GCA_038234155.1 Sphingomonadales bacterium
ACCGTGTGGTGCTCCAATGACTATCTCGGCATGGGCCAACACCCCAAGGTGGTCGCCGCAATGGAGGAGGCGCTGCACGATGTCGGCGCGGGTTCCGGCGGCACGCGCAATATTGGCGGTAACACCCATTATCATGTTGATCTGGAATTTGAGCTCGCGGATCTGCACGACAAGGAGGGCGCGCTACTGTTCACATCGGGCTATGTCTCGAACGAGGCTACGCTGTCTACGCTGGCCAAGCTGCTGCCAGGCTGCGTCATCTTTTCGGACGAGCTCAACCATGCGTCGATGATCGCGGGGATACGCAATTCGGGCTGCGAGAAGCGCGTCTGGCGGCACAATGATCTGTTTCATCTGGAAGAGATGCTGGCCGCGACCGATCCCGAAAGCCCCAAGCTGATCGCGTTCGAGAGCGTCTATTCGATGGACGGCGACGTCGCGCCGATCGCTGCGATCTGCGATCTGGCCGACAAGTACAACGCGCTGACCTATTGCGACGAAGTTCACGCGGTGGGCATGTACGGCCCGCGCGGCGGCGGCATTTCCGAGCGCGACGAAGTCGCCAACCGCGTCACCATCATCGAGGGCACGCTGGGCAAGGCATTCGGCGTGATGGGCGGCTATATAGCGGCCGACAAGACGATCATCGACGTGATTCGCAGCTATGCGCCCGGCTTCATCTTTACCACCTCGCTGTCGCCGGTTCTGGTTGCGGGCGTGCTCGCCTCGGTTCGGCATCTCAAGGCATCCTGCGAAGAGCGCGCCGCGCAGCAGCGCCATGCGCGGATGCTCAAGGACATGCTGCTCGAGGCCGGGCTGCCCGTGCTGGAGAGCGAGACCCATATTGTGCCGCTGATCATCGGCGATCCGGTCAGGGCCAAGCGCATCAGCGATATCCTGCTCGCCGAATATGGCATCTATGTGCAGCCGATAAATTACCCCACGGTGCCGCGCGGCACCGAACGGCTGCGCTTCACCCCCGGCCCCGATCATGACGAAGCCATGATTCGCGGCCTGACCGACGCGCTCAGCGAAATCTGGGGCCGGTTGGAGCTGGAAAAAATACGGGCGGCCTGATAGTGGCGCAGCTTCTGGTCTGAAACGGTCCGGAAGCCTGAGACCAGGCCGTGCGGCTGGCGCGCGGCGGCGCGTGCGCAAAGATTGGGCAGCTGTTATAGGCCATGATCGCGGAGCGGCAGAACGAGGGACACCCCCCCGCTCTCCAGGCCGAAATCCGGGACAAAGTTGCCCCGAACTTTTTGCAAGAAACGAGGTAAAGCGATGCAAATGATGATCCGGCTATCGATAGCGCTTGCCTCCCTTATGTGCCTGACTACCATGCCGGCAGCGGCGCAGGACGTCTCTTCTCCCTTTCATCCCGGCATGGTGATACCGGACTATGGCGCGATCGCCGACGTGGACGATGCGCTGCCGGGTGATACATCGTTCAAGGTGGCATTTGACCTGGCCGCGGTCGGCGGGCCGGGAGAGGCCAACCGCGGACTCGTTTCGCTGGCGCGGTTTCTTAATATGCATGTCGCGGCCGGGATACCGGAAGACAGGATCGCGCTCGCTGTGATCGTGCATGGCCCCGCCGGAATTGATCTCACGACGGACGAATTCTATGCCGCGCGGCATGACGGCGCGGCCAATCCGAATGCGGACCTGATCGCCAAGTTGCAGCTGCATGGCGTGCGCGTGATCCTGTGCGGGCAGAGCGCAGCGGGACTGGGTGTGACCCGCGCCGACCTGCTGCCGGGCGTAGAAATGGCGCTGTCCGCCATGACAGCCCACGCGCTGCTCCAGCAGCAGGGCTACACGCTGAATCCGTTCTAGGCCGGCATGGCCCAGACTTAATTGGCGTGCGCCTTGACCGCGCTCGCAATTCCGGCTTGACGGACCCCTCGGTTCGCCAGCAGCCTCGCGCGTATGTGTGAGGCCTTTCAGAAAAGCGCTTGAAAACATGCAATTGGTAATTGTGGAATCGCCGGCCAAGGCGAAGACCATCGAAAAATATCTGGGCAAGGACTATAAGGTCCTGGCGTCCTACGGTCATATTCGCGATCTGCCGCCCAAGGATGGCTCGGTCGATCCGGACAACGGTTTCGCGATGACTTGGCAGAATTATGCCGACAAGGCCAAGCGCATTAAGGAGGTGGTGGATTTCGCTAAGAAGGCGGACCGTCTGATCCTGGCCACCGATCCGGACCGCGAAGGGGAGGCGATCAGCTGGCATGTGCAGGAACTTCTTGCGCAGAAAAAAGCGTTGCCCGAAAAGGTCAGTAGGGTGACCTTCAACGCGATCACCAAGAAAGCGGTGACCGACGCCATGGCCGCTCCGCGCGATCTGGATCATGATCTGATCGACGCATATCGCGCTCGCCGCGCGCTGGATTATCTGGTCGGTTTCACGCTGTCGCCGGTGCTGTGGCGCAAGCTGCCCGGTGCCAAATCGGCCGGCCGCGTGCAGTCGGTCGCGCTGCGGCTGATCGCCGAACGCGAGCGCGAGATCGAGGCGTTCAAGGCGCAGGAATACTGGTCTGTTACCGCGCGGATGAAGCACGATGGGCAAGCGTTCGATGCGCGCCTGACGCAATATGACGGACAGAAACTCGATCGGCTGTCGCTCGGCGGGGAAGGCGTGGCGACCAGGGCTAAGGCGACGGTCGAGGCGGCCAGCCTGATTGTCTCCAAGGTCGAAACCAAGCCCGTCACGCGCCGCCCTGCGCCGCCGTTCACGACATCGACGTTGCAGCAGGAGGCCGCGCGAAAACTCGGTTTTTCCGCCAGCCACACCATGCGGATCGCGCAGCAGCTCTATGAGGACGGCGCGATCACCTATATGCGGACCGACGGCGTGCAGATGGACGGCAGCGCAATCTCGGACGCACGCAAGGCAATATCGGACCGGTTCGACGGTAGCTATATTCCGGAAAAGCCGAACTTTTACAGTGCGAAGGCGAAAAATGCTCAGGAAGCACATGAGGCTATCCGGCCGACTGATTTCCGCAAGGACAGGGCGGGATCGGGCGACCATGCGCGGCTTTACGAACTGGTCTTCAAGCGCGCGATGGCCAGCCAGATGGCGCCCGCACAAATGGAACGCACCGCGGTCGATTTTACCGACGGCACTGGCCAGATCGTGTTGCGCGCCAATGGGCAAGTGGTGAAATTTCCGGGCTTCCTGGCGGTCTATCAGGAAGGCCGCGACGACAGTTCTTCCGGCAAGGGCGATGATGACGACGGCAAGCTGCTGCCGATGATGCGCGAAGGCGATCGGCCCGCCGTGAACGCCGTCGACGCCGAACAGCATTTCACGCAGCCGCCGCCGAGATTCTCCGAGGCCAGCCTGGTGAAACGGCTGGAAGAACTGGGGATCGGGCGACCATCGACCTATGCCTCGATCATTCAGGTGCTGAAGGATCGCGGCTATGTCCGCACCGAGGGCAACCGCTTCTGGGCCGAGGAAACCGGGCGCTTGCTCACGGGTTTTCTGGAGCGTTTTTTCGAGCGCTATGTCGCTTATGATTTCACCGCAGAGCTGGAAAATGAGCTCGATGAGGTGTCCGGTGGGCGCGCGGAATGGCAAAAAGTGCTCGCCGCATTCTGGAAGGATTTCAAGCCCAAGACCGAAGAGGTGATGGAGCAGCAACCTAGCGAGATTACTGCCGAGCTCGATATTTTCCTGGCGCCCTATCTGTTCCCGGAGACGGAAGACGGCAGCGATCCGCGTATTTGCCCGCGCTGCGGCGATGGCAAGCTGTCATTGCGCGGCGGCCGCTACGGCGCGTTTGTCGCCTGCTCCAATTACCCGGAATGCAAATATACCCGCCAGTTCGCGCAGGCTGGCGGCGAGAGCGGCGAGGCTGTCGAGCCGGAGGAACTTGGCGTGGACCCGGCAACCGGCGCGTCCATCGAAACCAAAACCGGCCGCTTTGGCCCCTATATCCAGTCGGGCGAAGGCAAGGACGCCAAGCGCGCCTCGATCCCTAAGGATCTGCCCGGCGAACTTGATCTGGCAATGGCTCTTAAGCTGCTGTCGCTGCCACGCATCGTCGGTCAGCATCCCGAAACCGGAAAGGATATCGAAGCCGCGATAGGGCGTTACGGCCCCTATCTCCGGCATGACGGCAAATATGCCAAGCTGGAGAATACGACCGAGGTGTTTGAAACCGGCATGAACGCCGCCGTCGCCAAGCTGGCCGAGGCCGCCGCCAACAAGGGCAAGGCACGTGGCCAGCGTGAGCCGCTCAAGACGCTCGGCAAACACCCGCGCACCAAGGAAGAGATCAAGCTGATGGAAGGCCGTTACGGTGCCTATGTCACCGACGGCAGCGTCAATGCGACGATCCCCAAGACGGTCGACAAGGACCAGCTGACGCTGGAGGAAGCCGCGCAGCTGATCGACGAACGCGCCGCCAAGGCTCCGCCGAAGAAAAAGAAGAAGGCGCCCGCAAAGAAGAAGGCT
>JBBSUT010000175.1:0-4420 GCA_038234155.1 Sphingomonadales bacterium
TCGTCGCTGTCGCTCGGTGGATCAGGCCAATGGCGCAACCTCGCGATCTTCGCGTTGGCCGCGCTCTCACTTCTGCTGCTGGTGACCGGGGCGGGAGATTTCCTGCAAACGCTGCCTTTCCAGATTGCGGGACTGCTAGCGGTGGGCGACGGCATCCAATGTCTGATCCGCAAACGGCGTCACGCCGTCGATTATGCGCTGTTGCTGGTGCAGACTTTGATGGCCACCCTCCTGATCCTGCGTATCCCGATCCTTCCTGTGATCATGGGCGGAACCACACCCTTTATCGATTGGACCCAGTCGCAAATCCTGGGCCAGACACTGACCGCATGGGCGCTGGTCGGTCCGGCCTCGGTTGTGCTGCTGATTGCCAAGGTGGTGGGCGGCATGATGGCCGCATATCGCAGCCGCGCAGAATGCGACGATCTCACAGGCCTGTTGAACCGCAGCGCATTCGAGCAAGCGGCGCACGGCGCGGGCTGCGGGACGCTGATCCTTTGCGATATCGATCATTTCAAGCGGATCAACGACCGCTACGGTCACCCGGTCGGTGATCTGGTCATCCGCCACATGGCTGCCATCCTTGCAACCGGCCCGGGTTTTGCCGCCCGCGTAGGCGGGGAGGAGTTCGCGCTCTTCATGTCCGGGGCCTCGATCGCAGAAGCTATGCAGTCCGCCAACGCCATACGCCGCAGCTTTCAGGACGGGATCGTTGACCACATCGCACCCGCCCATGCGCCAACTGCCAGCTTCGGCGTTGCCGCCATCACGGTTGGCGGGACCCTGGCCGATGCCTTCGCCCATGCCGATGCCGCACTTTACGATGCCAAGCGCGAGGGCCGCAACCGCGTCGCCCTGTACCGGTTGGCTAAAAACGCGCCGCGGCGCTCTGTGCTGAAAGCCGCCGCCTAGGGTTCTGGATACTGCCGGGAGGGCCTAGCCGAAGCGGCGGATCACCGCGCGCTCGAGCGTCCGGTCGGCCAGCGAATAATAGAGATGCGCCGTGCCTTCGTCGCATGCAATCACCGATGCGGCAAAGGCGATGTCGGCGGCACTGCGGTCCTGCTGCGGCGGCGGTACGATCAGCGGCTCGATACAGCGATCGACGACATGGGTGCAGTCCTTGTCGAACGCCACCCAGCCGATGCGCCAGCGCGCGTCGCGCGTTGCGCCGTTGTAGAACATCACAGGCCCCCCGTCCGGACGGTGCAGCATCGGTCCCGTCGAAAGATGCCAGCTATCCCAGCCATCGGTGCGCGGGGCGAAGGGCTGGGGCGCCTCGGTCCATGGCCCGGCCGGACCGTCTCCCTGCGCCAGCCCGATCAACGAAGCATCGTCGTGGGCGTATTCATAATATAATCGCCACTGCCCGGCCTCGGTCAGCTCTACCGTGGCCTCCTTCACATTGCCTTCGGTCTTGGTGGAAGCCATGGCGACGCCGCGCTTGGTCATGCTATGGACGTCCGGTCCCGCAGCGTAGAGCATCTGGCCAGACGACATACTGCTGTCAACGCCCGTATAATAGACCAGGAACGAGCCGCCATGCAGCACCACCGTGGGATCCTCGCACCCGCCGATGTCCAGCGGCCCGGGCCCGGGCGCAATCACCGGGTCTTCATTCATGGCGAAGGTGAGCCCGTCGCTGCTTTCCCCATACCAGATCGCGCCAGTGTCGCGCATTGGCATGTCCGCCTTTGGCACCGCGCGCACCAGCAGGCCCAGTCCGCCGGTCTCCAACTGCCAGACGAACGGGCTCATATAATCGCGCTTGGCCAGTTCCCCGCTGGCGTTTAGCCGGATCGGCTCAATTACCTCGACGGCGAAATCGATTTGCGGAGCTGGTGCCATATCAAGCCCCCCGCGCCCGTATGAAGCGGCGGCTGGTGAGAAACAGGCCGTTCGGATCGGTGTCCGGCAGCCGCGTCCCCTGTGCAAATCCGAATTCCGCGATCTTGACGGCCGGCGCGCCCACGTCGGGGAAACGCAGGGTGCCGCCACCATCGCCCGTAGCGGTCAGGGCGGCGAGGCAGGCTGCGCCAATACCGGACTCGGGGCCCGCTGCCAGAGCTATGCTATTAGTCATCGAAATCCTCCTTAAGCGCTGCGGTCATAGTGAAACGATGCGTATCGCCGGCGGCGAGCAGCCGGCTGCCGGGCTTGCCGCGAAAATCGCCGCTCCAATCTGCGGGTTCGGAGATGCCGGCCCAAGGTTCGATACAAATATAATGCGCACCGGGCTTGGTCCAGACGCCCAATGTGTCCATGTCCGGGAATTCTATTTCTAGCGCAGGGAAGCCGGGCGTCCCATATCGAACCGATCGGCTGGCGATGTTATCGAAGATCATCGCATCGTCGGCAAACTGGTCGTCGTCCAGCGTCAACACCTGCGCCGCGATCGGGCTCTCGTGCAGCACCGGCGTGAGGAAACCATCGCTATTGATACGGCGCAGCGGCACGTTCTCTGGTTCGGCAAAGCGGATGCGGTGCCTCTCGCGCGGCGCACCGAAAGGCAGCGGCCAGCAAAACGCGGGATGGAAGCCGAAGGAAAAAGGCATGGCGTCGGCGGACCGGTTGGAGATGTCGGCCGTCACGATCAGCGCCGCGCCTTCCAGCGCGAAGCGGATCGCCAGCGTGAAGCGAAACGGATATAGCGCCAATGTCGCGGGGTTTTCGATCAGCGTCAACGTGGCGCTCCCTGCCGCGGACTGGTCCACCGTAAAATCGGCATGGCGCGCAAAGCCATGTTTGGGCATAGCAAAGCGCCGGTCGCCCAGCCGATAGCCACCACCATGCAGCAGGCCGATTGCCGGGAACAATATCGGTGCGCGGCCCTTCCACACCCTCGGGTCCCCGTCCCACAGCAGGTTGCGCCCCGCGACATCACTGAGCGATTGCAATTCGGCCCCGTGCGGGGAGATCGTTGCGGAAAGCTTTTCTGATGTCAGGAAAACGGTGCAATCGGCGGCCATGGATATCCCTGTCGGCAGAAGACGTTCAAACGCGCGGATGAGACAATCGGGTACATGGCCGTTAGCCTGACATTTCGCCGACAATGCGCCTTCCCGCAGCTTTGTCGCTGAAATGGCTTTACGGCTGATACGATCGCGGGACCGGGGCAACCCGGTGTTGATGGCTCGTTAGTGAAAAAAAGTAGGCGCGATTCCTTGTGCGCCGCCCCAGGCCCGCCGATACCACCGCAGCCGGCACTGCCAAAGCCTGCCAGTGCTAAGGCTGCAAACGATCAGTGCGGAACACGCGGGGCCACCGCGGCACTGCCGACATCTCGACCAGCCCGATGATGGAGCATGTGGACTTCGTCCCGGCCAAAGGCGATTAGGGCAGCATGACCCAGATCACTGTCGCTGCCCTGCAGCTCGCCCTGAACGCCGACATCGGTGCCAACATCGCCGCGGTCAGCGATCTGGTCGAGCAAGCGGCGGCACGGGGCGCGCAAATTATACTGCCGCCCGAGCTGTTTGAGGGGCCATATTTCTGCAAGGTGGAGGAGGAAGCGATCTTCGCGCAGGCCCACGCGATCTACGAGCACCCTTGCGTGCTGGCCATGCAGAAGCTCGCGGCCGCTCTGAAGGTGGCGATCCCGACCAGCTTCTTCGAACGCGACGGTCATCATTATTACAACAGCCTGGCCATGGTCGGCCCGAGCGGCGAACTGATGGGGGTCTACCGCAAATCGCACATTCCTGATGGTCCGGGTTACGAAGAGAAATATTATTTCCGGCCCGGCAACACCGGCTTCAAAGTGTGGGACGTGCTCGGCACGCGCATCGGCGTCGGCATCTGCTGGGACCAGTGGTATCCCGAATGTGCGCGCGCGATGGCGCTGATGGGTGCGCAGCTCCTGTTTTACCCCACCGCGATCGGATCGGAACCCTATGATGCCACGCTCGACACCAGCCACATGTGGCGCCGCGCGATGCAAGGGCACAGCGTATCGAACTGCATGCCCGTGATCGCCGCCAACCGCATCGGGGTGGAGGACGGCCAGGCGTTCTACGGCCACAGCTTCATTACCGACGAGTGGGGCGAGATAATGGAACGGTTCGCCGGGGACGAAACCGGGGTTCTGCTGCGCAGCATAGACCTGGCGGCGGCAGCCACGCACCGCGCGGGAATGGGCTTCTTCCGCGATCGCCGCCCCGATCTCTACACGCGATTGTGCGAGGACCTCTAGCATTACAGTTGCGCTTTTTATCGGACATGTGCTTATCGTGCGGCGGCTTGATGTGCTCTTCGCCATAACGACCACGCGATGATGTTGGCAGGGTGGATGCGGCGCTGGGCGAGTCTGACGGCGATGCGGCGGATTTCCTGTATCGACCAGCGGATCAGCACCGGGGTGGCTTTCGCATTCTTTTTGGGGGCGTGGTTGTCTCGTTCGCTTTGTAACGGATCGCGGCCA
>JBBSUT010000176.1:0-4380 GCA_038234155.1 Sphingomonadales bacterium
ACGCCACCTTTGCCTTAAATGCCGGGCTGTGGTTCCGGCGTGGTCGTCTGCTCATATACGCTCCTGTCATGCGGCCAATCTCGCCGCCGTTAGACAGAAAATCCACTTATCCCGCTGTGCAGTTTTGCCGAGCCACTTCTGATGACGAAGGACAGAATGATGAAAAGGGCACCGGCCAGGCCGATGCCGATGGCGGCCACGCGCACCACGCGCGGCGGGGTTTCGCTGGCGCGGCGCTGACTGTAATCGCCCGCGCCGATCAGAATGGCGGCGAGCAGCAGCAAAACGCCCGGCACGAAGAACAGCCAGTTCATGCGCCGGTTCCCATGCCATGCCGCCCCATCATACCCCGGCCCGTCATACCCCGGCCCGTCTTGCCCCGGCCCGTCATACGATATGGTACCGGAACAGCATAACCACGAGCGTGACCATCGCGCCGATCAGCAGCAGGCCCGATGCCGCGAATATCGCGCTGCGCTTCTGCCGGTCGTCCACCCGCCGGGCATAAAGGGACAGCGCGGCGGCGCCGACAAACACCGCGATGATCAGGAGGATAAGCGTCATCGGCCATGTCTACACGCCTGCGCCTGTATCGGCGCTGACCTGCGGCAGGCAGCGCCGCCGATGCGGCGCGCTGCGCGCCGGTGGCGGGAACGAAAGACCATGTTCGTGCGTAGTATAGGCAACAGCAAGGCCCAATGATTGGTCTTTATTTCAAACAATAACCAAGGAGAACATCTATGTTCGACAAATTTCGCATCAAGGAACATATGGAAGTCGTCGGCAAGGACGGCCAGCATATTGGCACCGTCGATGAAAAGGACGGCGACCGCATCAAGCTGACCCGCACGGACAGCGATGACGGCAAGCATCACTTCATCGATGCCGACATGGTTGACCGTGTCGAGGACAACCGTGTCTATCTGAAGGTCGATCACGCCACGGCGGAAAACGTCAAGGTCTGACGCAGCATGAGAGCTTCGCGTCCGGGCGACCGGGCGCGCACAACCGACCCCGGAAAGCCGCCTGCTTTTCGGGGTCGATCGCTTGCGGTCCAAAATAGGATCACGCGCCAAAGACAGGTCGAACCGGCTCAACGACGACTGCTCCGATAAACGATCACCCTCTTGGTACTACTGCGCGCGCCTACGCCCAAAAACACGATGCCGACGAAATAGCCGAAATCATACTAGCCTCCGTCGTTGGGCACGGCGTAGATCGCGATATTATTGAGGAATAAGGACAGCAGCCAGGCAACCGGGAAAATGAAGCCGTGCCACAAGCCGAGCAGGAAGCCCGGCGCGTCATCCGTCACAGCCGAGGCGGCCTGACGCGCGCAGCCAGGCAACAAGGTGGCCGCCGCAAGCACAGTGATTGTTGTCACGGTTCCAAAACGGCTCAAGCTTGCCACGCGAAACTATCTCCCTTGATCATCTGTAACATCGCCGATCGCCATTCGCTCAAAACCCCGTTTTGAGCGAAGCTCCGGTCATTGGCAGGCCAGGCATTCGTCGTAATCGGTGGTGCCTGCCGTGATCATCAGCTCGACCCGCGCAGGATCGAGCGTATTGTCGCGCTCCACGCCGCCGGCCGCGTTCTCGGGCTCGGCGAAGCTGCCGGCGAACCCGGCGCGCTGCACCGATTTGGAGCGCAGGTAATACAAAGATTTCACGCCCAGTTCCCATGCGCGGAAGTGCAGCATCAGCAAATCCCATTTCTCGACATCGGCCGGGATGAACAGGTTCAGCGACTGCGCCTGATCGATAAAGGGCGCGCGATCGGCGGCCAGTTCGAGCAGCCAGCGCTGATCGATCTCGAAGCTGGTCTTGAAACTGTCCTTCTCCTCCGCCGAGAGGAAATCGAGATGCTGGACGCTGCCGCCCTTCTCCAGGATCGAATTCCAGACGTTGTTGCTGTCCTTGCTCTTCTCGCGCAGGATTTTCTCCAGATACGGGTTTTTCACGATGAAGCTGCCCGACAGCGTCTTGTGCGTGTAGATATTGGCCGGGATCGGCTCGATGCACGCGCTGGTGCCGCCGCAGATGATCGAGATCGACGCGGTTGGCGCGATCGCCATCTTGCAGGAAAAGCGCTCCATCACCCCCATGTCCTCGGCATCGGGGCACGGCCCACGCTCCTGCGCCAGCATCATCGAGGCGTTGTCGACCCCGCTGCGGACATGTTTGAACATCTTCATGTTCCAGCTCTTGGCCATCGCGCTCTCGAAGCCGAGCCCGCGCGCCTGCAGGAAGCTGTGATAGCCCATGACGCCCAGCCCCACGGACCGCTCGCGCGATGCACTGTATTTCGCCCGCGCCATCTCGTCCGGCGCCCGCGCGATGAAATCGCTGAGCACATTGTCGAGGAAGCGCATGATGTCCTCCACAAACAGCTTCTCGCCGTTCCACTCGTCCCATTTTTCCAGGTTGAGCGAGGACAGGCAGCAGACCGCGGTGCGGTCATTGCCCAGATGATCCCGCCCGGTCGGCAGCGTGATCTCGCTGCACAAATTGGACGTGGAGACCTTCAGCCCCAGATCGCGGTGATGCTTGGGCATGTTGTTGTTCACCGTGTCCGAGAACACGATATAGGGCTCGCCCGTGGCCAGCCGCGTCTCGACCAGCTTCTGGAACAGCGCGCGCGCGTTGACGGTGGCGCGCACGCTGCCGTCCTTGGGGCTGGTGAGATCGAAATCGTCGCCCGACCGGACCGCCTCCATGAACGCATCCGAAATCAGCACGCCGTGGTGCAGGTTCAGCGCCTTGCGGTTGAAATCGCCGCTCGCCTTGCGGATCTCGAGAAACTCCTCGATCTCGGGGTGCGAGATATCGAGGTAGCAGGCGGCCGAACCGCGGCGTAGCGAGCCTTGAGAAATCGCCAGCGTCAGCGAGTCCATCACGCGCACGAACGGGATGATGCCGCTGGTCTTGCCGTTCAGGCCAACCGGCTCGCCGATCCCGCGCACGCTGCCCCAATAGGTGCCGATGCCGCCGCCGCGGCTGGCCAGCCAGACGTTCTCGTTCCAGGTGTTGACGATGCCCTCAAGCGAATCGTCGACCGAATTGAGATAGCAGCTGATCGGCAGACCGCGCCCGGTGCCTCCGTTGGACAGCACCGGCGTGGCGGGCATGAACCACAGCTTCGATATCGCATCATAGAGCCGCTGCGCATGATCCTGATCGTCGGCATAGGCAGACGCCACGCGGGCAAACAGATCCTGATAGCCTTCGCCGGGCAGCAGATAGCGGTCCTCCAGCGTTTCCTTGCCGAACGCCGTCAGCAGCGCATCGCGCGATACGTCGGTCACGACGTCGAACCGGCGCGCATCGATGGTGTGGCTGTCGCCGGGCGATTTGTCCTGAGCCGCCAGCTGGTCGACCGGCGAGCCCAATGCCGGACCGGACCCTTGGCCCGCGTCATGAACCGCGTCATGATCCACGCCTGCCCGCTCTTCCATCACACTCGCATCGGTCATCGCATCGGTTTCCCTGAAATCCACAAACTCGCTCCCGTTCTAGCCGCTCAATGTTCTCGACATGTTCGACTCGGCCCGAAGCTTCCAGCCTAACAGAATTTGTCGGTCATGGGGGGTGCCGTACGGCTTATCCCCAGCTTAATCTTTTGCCCGCCAAACCAGCGGAAAACGGGCGTAAAAGCACAGACGGAAAGCCGTGCTTTCCGCCCCTCCTTACAAGCCCTTGTTGTACCCCCTAGGTCCAACCACAACCTATTGTGCCTGAACCGCCGCCAGACGCAAGTGGGTTAATAGTTAATTGCGGACACGGTTCGTCGCTCGTGGGATTCGTTTCGTCGCAGCGAGCGATGCCGGCATGGCGAGCGACGCGTGGAACAAGCTGGGTTTCCGGCGAGCGCAAGAGCGTAAGTTTGCGCAGGAATAATATTTTCGAAACGGTCCGGCGGCCGGGTCGATCGGCCGCAAGTGCCCCGGCCCGCGCACCGCACCCTTTCCCCGGCCCGCCTTTCCCAGGCCCCACCTTCCCCCTGCCCGCCCGCGCCCCTATATCCGCCCTCGTGCCACCCGACGTTCAACATTCCGGCGTGGAGCCGCCGATCCTGCCGGTTCTGAAGCGTTTCCTGCCCTATCTGTGGCCCCGCGACGCCCCCGGCCTGCGCTGGCGGCTAGCGCTGTCCGGCGTGCTGGTGCTAGCAGCCAAGGCCGGAGCGCTGCTGGTGCCGTTCGCGTACAAGGCGGTGGTCGACCGGATGTCGGGCGATACGCAGGCGGCGCTGTCGATCATCCTCCTGCTGGTCGGCGCCTATGTTCTGGCGCGCTTCGCGGGCACCGCGTTCGATTCGCTGCGCCGCGTGGCGTTCGAGCGGGTGGGCCAGACCGCCACCCATCGCCTCGCCAGCCGCACG
>JBBSUT010000177.1:0-4364 GCA_038234155.1 Sphingomonadales bacterium
GTTGGTTGGCGACCCCCCCCGACTGCCCCGCTCCCCCCGGCCCTCCCCCCCTTTGTGCCGTCGCTCCGGGCGCCGGGGGCGCTGGGGGTCCGCCCGGGCCCGCGGGACCGCCCCCGCCCCCACCGGTCGCACCGGACGCTCCGGTCGCGGCGCCGGGCTCCGGTGGGCCAGCTCCTACCCCGGATCCAGACCCTGCAGCCGTGCCGGGAGTCCCTCCGGCCTCGCCGGCGGCCTTACGGATCGCGCCGGTCGCACCGGACGCTCCGGTCGCACCGGACGCTCCGGCCGGGCCGGCGGACGCACCGGTCGAGCCGGGGGCGAACACCGACTGGCTGCACCATCGGTTGAGCGTGACCGGCCCGACGGAGGTCGTTGCGGCATTCCGGCAAAAGGCCGCCGGCGCCGGCACGATCCCGTGGCAGCTCGATTTCGACCGGCTGCAGGAAGACTGGTTTCATCGGCTGGTGTCGCCGCCGGCGCCGCTTCGCCGCAGCCTGAGCGTGGCCGGCGCGCGCGTGCTGGCCGAACAGCTGCGCGATGCGGTCGAGCGCCGGCAGGCGCGCGCCGTTGCCCGGGTCGGCATCAGCACCGCCTGCCGGTTCGATCTGCACGCGCTGCTGCCGGTGCCGGCAACCGTACTGGCCCTCGGCCCCGACCACCCGGGCGCGTTGGCCTGGCTCTGGCAACACTGGGGCACCACGCAGGCGCTGCGCCATGTCACCGAAGACCCGGCGAAAATGCCACCGACCGACCCGGCGTGGCGGCTGCAGTTCTGGTCGGCCGACTGGACCCCGTGGCGCGCGATTTTGGCGCTGCAGACCATCTGGCCGGCGCTGCGCTTTTCGGTTCGCCCGAGCTATGGCGCGCCATGAGCGAACCCGATTTATGAGCCAATCGGGGCCAGCGGGTTGCGCGGCAGCCATCGGCGAGGGGAACGCCGCTTCGGCTCCGTCCCCGATCGCGGACGGGAAGGCGCTGGATATCGACGGCGAAACACCGCTCGACCGGCTGCTGGCAACCCTCGCGGCACAGAAAATCGACCCGCGGCAGATGTCGATCCTGGCGCTGGTCGAGGCGTTTTCGGATGCGTTGCAGGGGGCGCTGACCGGCCCCATCGACGCATGGCAACCCGCCGCGGCGGCTGGCGTTGGCCGGACCCCGATCCGCGACGGAGCGGGCGTCAACCTCGCCCCCTGGGGCGACGCGCTGGTGCTGGCCGCCACGTTGGCCTGGCTGCGCTCGCGGCTGCTGCTGCCGCCCGACACGCGCGCGGCGCGCGACGCGGCGTACGAGGCCGAGGTTTTGCGGCAAAGCCTACTGCGCCGCGTGGACATCGCCGCCGCGGCCGACCGGCTGGTGCATCGCCAGCAGCTCGGCCGCGACGTCTTTGTGGCCCGCATTGCGCCGGAACCGGCCGATGTCGCGCGCGGCGCCGATCTTGCCGATTTGCTGCGCGCCTGCCTGGTGGCGCTGCGTCTGCCGGAAGAGAACGCCGCCACCCGGCCGCGTGCCGTGAAACTGTGGCGGCTGGCCGACGCGCTGGCGCGGCTGCAGCTATTGTTGCCGACCCTGCCGCCGGGCCGCCCGCTCGCGGCCTATCTGCCGAATTTGCGGGTCGACTTGCCCGGCCGGGAGCAGCACGCCCGCGCGGCGCTGGCCAGCACCTTGCTGGCCGGGCTGGAGCTGGCGCGCGATGGCCGTCTGACCCTGGAGCAGACCGCGCCGTGGGCGCCGGTGCTGGTTTTTCCGCATCCCGAACCGGCGGCTGGATCGCCCATCGCCGAGACATTGTCCTCGCGAGACGCTTGAAAAATGCCGATCAAGCGAGAATTGCGCGCGCTGTATCCGGCGCATTGGCGCGACCTCAGCCGGAAAATCCGCTTCGAGCGCGCCGGCGGGCGTTGCCAGGGTTGCGGCCGGCCGCATCTGCACTGGGTGCGCTGTCTGCCGGATGGGCGTTGGTTCGATCCGGTGCGGCAGACCTGGCGCGACCGGCGCGGTCGCCCGGCGCGCTGGCCGGACCTGATCGAGAGGATCCGGATCCGGGCGACCCGGGTGGTGCTGGCCGCGGCGCATCTCGACCACGATCCGACGCACAACCGGCTGCGCAATCTGCGCAGCCTGTGCCAGCGCTGCCACCTGCTGCACGACCAGGCCCATCATCTGGCCCAGCGCCGCATCACCTATCGCCGACGTCTTGCGCTCGGAGATCTGTTCCTCGGACCCTATTGAAGAAATCCGGCCGGCGCTGAGCGCGCGGCCCGCTGCACGGTAGTCCGGCTGATGTGGCAGATGGACCTGCAAGTAGCCGTGCGCGGTCGCGAGATCCGCATCATCGTCAGCAAGCCGGCCGTGATCTACCGCTGGATACAATGGCGTATATCCATAACGAAGCCGCCCGGTGCTGAGGCAGCACCGGGCGGCTTTTCCGTAAGTCGGCTGGATGTCAGGCGTTACGGCGGCGGACGCCCAATCCGAGCGCGGCAAGGCCCATACCGAGCACCAGCGCAGAAGAAGGCTCTGGGACCGCGGCGAACTGCCCGGTGCCGGAACCGCCCACGTTGCCGGTTGTGCCGATCGTGACCACGGCATCGACCCCTGCCGGCAGGCTGGTCGTGTACTGGTTGGTAACCGTCGCAGTGTTACTGAACTGGGTCGTCAGCGCGACGCTGAAGGGGGTGTTCGGGCTTACCCAGAAAGCAGACGACGTGCTGTTGAACAGCAGGTCTACGAACGCGGCAGGCAGTGGCGATGCGGTATTCGCATTGGCAAGGCTGACCGAGTTCGTTCCGCCAGGAAGCAGGGTGCCGGTCGCGAGGAGGATATCGTTACCGCAGCCCACGCAGAAGGATTGATGCGTGGCGTCGAAATGGTTGAAGCTGCTGTCGAAGCCTGGATCGCCCATCAACGGAAAGGCCAGTGTGCTGAAAGACCCGAACGCGAACGTCCCGGTCGTTGTCAGCGACCCGGTCGCGCTGAACTGGATATACATGCCGTAGGGCGTTGCGCCCGCGCTGCCATTGAGTCCCGGCGGGGTAAAATTGCCTGGGTCCAAGCTGGCTAACGGCAGATACCCGATTTCCGTGAAGGTGGAGGTGTTAGCCCCGGTGAAGGTCAGGTTGATGCTGGCGAAATCCGACGTGCGCACTCCCGTGAAGCTGAAATCGGGTGCATTCGACAGCCCGACAGCAGACGGGCTGACCGTCAGACTCAAGTCTGCGGCGGAGGCCGGCGGAGCGAGTGCGATCCCGCAGAGCAGCCCGGCGGCGATTGCGCCCTGAGCCAGGGACGAACATGAAAACGAACGTCTCATCGAAATTCTCCAGGAGTAAAATATTGTGCTTAACGCGACCAAAGAACGCAATATTCTGCAAACAAGTTCGTGTCAAATATTTTCTTTTTTGGACGATAAGACAAATACGCCGTTAATTTAGCCGTGATCGGGCACAATTTTGTGCGAAAGCGACCGTTTCCCGAGCAAAATATCGCTCATGTCAAACTGATTGGCGATCTAACAATCTGTTATAAATCAACTTTATGCCATCTTTGGCTTTGAAGCTCCTGAGACAGAAGCGGCGGTCAATTATGAAGGGCAGTTCGGTTACATAGTAATTTTTAGATCTTATCGAAAAATAATCTGGTCGACGCAGCCCACGCCGCCACGCTCAAGGCCGGATGGTCGTCCAATCCAGATCGGCACAACGGCGATGCCCAGTCTTTTTGCCCGCCACGGGGAACAGAACCCTCCCCCGCGCGGCATCGGTTTGCTCGGCTGGAATACCCTCGACCATTCCGGCCGCTGCAACCCTGTGCGACGTTGGCCGCGGAATAGCAAAAGAGCTCTCGGCGGATCGTCGGAACCCATAAATCGTCCACCCGGGCGCCGGACTGCGGCTTACTGGCCTTGCCTCATTGTCGGGCACGGACAGCTCCAGTCTGAGAAGGCGAAGGACGCGGCGAGCGAACCCGTCCGCTTGTCGCCAGGCCAGATGAAAGACAAGACGCAGCGTCAGCACGAGCTTGATCGCCAGATTGGAATAGCGCGGCTGGCCACCTGGTGTCGTGCGCTTTGGCGCCGACCACCCAGCCAACATCGCTCGTCCAACCACAGGGTGAGATCATCGCGCCTACGACGCTTACCGCCGGTCACGCGAAGCGATAAACGCTACCAGCCCGAAGACCATGCCCGGCCTGATCGCCTTGGCGGGCAGGATCGAGGCGCGCGCGGCGGGCGGAACCGAGCACCCCGAGAACACCCCGACCGCCGGATGGGCCTGGAATATCGTGATCCAACTGCCGAAAATCGCCTAGCGTGGCACATGACCCACTGGCCGTCCGTCTGGCCTGTGCCACGCTACGTGCCA
>JBBSUT010000178.1:0-4302 GCA_038234155.1 Sphingomonadales bacterium
GCTGTCAACGATCAGGATCTCGTCCGAACTGTGGATGGCATCGCCGCGCACCCCCATGGTGTCGACCACCGCGATACCGCAATCGGCGATGTTGTTGCCATCGCACACGCCGCCGGTGGCGCGCCATCCGATATCGAGACCAAGATCTGCGCCCGATCGCTTGACCAGCCCGAACAGCTTCTCAGCGCCTTCGGAGAGCGGCTTGGGCGGCCGGCCGAAACCACCATGAGGCCCCACCGTCACGTCATGCTCCAGCGCGATGGCGGCGCAGGCGCGCGCCAGCGCTTCCTCTGCATCGTGCTGGTCGCGGGGCGAACGCGGGCGAAAATTGACGCGCAATATGGCATGGTCCGGCACGACATTGTTGGCGCCGCCGCCGTCGATTTTTGCCGGGTTTACCGACAGCCCGTCGCGCATCAGCGCCTTCAGTCTGAGCGCCAGATCGGCTGCGGCGACGACGGCGTTGCGCCCGTCCTCCGGATTACGCCCGGCATGCGCGCTGCGCCCGCCGATTTTGATCGCGTAATTCCCGCTGCCGCCACGCGCGCCTGCCAGCGTGCCGTCGCGCAAGGCGGGCTCATAGGTGAGCGCCGCCGTCTTGCCCTGCGCCAGCCGCCTGATCAGCGCGGCGGACGAGCCGGAACCCACCTCCTCATCGCTGTTGATCATGACCTGGTAGCCGAAGCGGCTGGCCGGACCAGACGCCTCCACCGCCAGCAGCGCATGGAGCATGACGGCGATGCCCCCCTTCATGTCGGCCACGCCCGGGCCGTTGAGGATGTCGTCACCGCGCCAGCTGAGTTCCTGAAACGCGCTGTCCTCTGGAAACACGGTGTCCATATGGCCGGTGAAAAGCAGCTGCACCGGTGCATCTGGCCGCACCGTGGCGACCAGATGCTGGCCGTGTTCGCGCTGCTGGATTGTGCCGTCGGGCTCCATCGTTTCGACAGGATCGGGCGCCACCAGCGCGATATCGCCCGGCAGCGCGGCAAAGGCATCGCCCAGCTGCTGCGCCATCGCGGCGAGGCCGGGCAGGTTCTTTGTGCCGCTGTTGATTTTTGCCCAGCGCATCGTGCGCTCAAGCATGGGGGCCTGCTCGATGCGATCGAGAACGGATTGTTCGTCGGTATTCAGCTGTGTCATTGCGCCGGGATAGCGCGGGGGAGCGGCGGAGGCCAGTGCCGCAAAAATACCGGCAGCGTAGGATCGTCTTCGCGCGCCGCGAACGCAGCAATCCGGAGCCGCCCCTCTCACAGCGCCGTACCGCTACCGATGGCGCGCTAGGATGACAGAACCCGTGCCAGCCCCACGAACTCGTCGACGCTGAGCGTTTCGGCGCGCCGTGTCGGGTCGATGCCGGTCGCCGCCAGCGCATCGAGCCCGCCCGGCAGGCCCTTCAGGCTCTGACGCAGCATCTTGCGGCGCTGGCCGAAGGCGGCGGCGGTGAGGCGTTCGAGCTGCGCGAATTGCACGCCCTGTGGCATCGCGGCCGGCACCAGATGCACCACCGCGCTCATCACCTTGGGCGGCGGAGTGAACGCGCTGCGGTGGACTTTCATCGCCAGCTTTGCCGTGCTGCGCCACTGCGCGAGGACCGAGAGGCGACCATAATGGCCGGTGCCGGGCGCGGCGGCGATGCGCTGCGCCACCTCCTGCTGGAACATCAACGTTAGCGAGGACCAGTCGGGCGGCCAACTCTCGCCGCTCAGCCAGCGTACCAGCAGCGCGGTGCCGACATTATAGGGCAGGTTGGAAACGATGTGATAGGGCGCGGGTATTGGGGCCGATATAGCCAACGCGTCGCCCTCCTGCACGATCAGCTTGCCCGGATAGACTTCGGCAATCTCGGCCAGTGCCGGCAGGCAGCGTGCATCGCGCTCGATCACGCTGACCTCGGCGCCTGCGCGCAGCAACGCGCGCGTAAGCCCGCCGGGGCCAGGACCGACCTCGTACACGCGCGTACCAGCCAGATCGCCCGGGACGGCGGCGATGCGATCGAGAAGCTGTTCATCGAACAGGAAATTCTGGCCGAGCGCCTTGGACGCGCTGAGCCCGTGCGCCGCGATCACGTCACGCAGGGGCGGCAGAGCAAGGGGAGGCGGCAAAGTGCGCGGCGTGGCCGGGGCCTGGGGCGGGGCCTGGGGCGGGGACGGGGGCGTGGACGTGGCTATGCGCCGTCCTGCAAGCGGCGGTTGGCGACCGCTTCCCCGGCCATGCGGATCGCCGCAATCATCGAATCGGGGCGTGCGATACCTTTCCCGGCAATGTCGAAAGCGGTACCATGATCGGGCGATGTCCGCACGATCGGCAGGCCCAGCGTGATATTCACCGCGCTGTCGAAATAGAGCGTTTTCAGCGGCACCAGCGCCTGATCGTGATAGGCGCAGACGGCGGCATCATAGGTGACGCGCGCTTCTTCATGAAACATGGTGTCCGCGGGCAGCGGGCCGGTGACGTCCAGCCCCATCTGCCGCAAGCGTTCGACGGCGGGCAGGAAAAACTCCTCTTCCTCGCGCCCCATCTTGCCCGATTCGCCGGCGTGGGGATTGACCCCGGCCAGCGCAATGCGCGGCCGCTCGATGCCAAAATTTCGGATGAGGCCGCGTGCCGTCGCCTGCACGCAGGCCATGATCCGGTCGATTGACAACGCGCCGGGCACGTCGCGCAAAGCGATATGCGTGGTCATCGGCACCACGCGCAGGCCCGGGCCTGCCAGCATCATGATGGCATTGTCGCGCGCCACGCCGCAGCGCTCGGCGATGAATTCGGTCTGCCCGGGATGGGTGAAACCGACCTTGTAGAGCTGCGCCTTGGACACCGGGCCCGTCACCACCGCGCCCGCGCTGCCGTTGCGCGCCAGGCCGACCGCCGCCTCGAGCGACTGATAGGCGCATTGCGCGCCGTCCACACTGGGCTCCCCGGCGGTGATAGCGCCGCAGTGCAAAATCTGCATCACCGGCAGCGCGCGGCCGAAGACGGCAGACGCCGTGCCGGGATCGTCGATCGCCTCGATCGGACCGTCCCAGTGCGCTGCAAAGGCCTGCGCGTCACCAACCGCGAAAAAAGGCGGCAGACCGGCGCTGCCGCTGGCCTCCCAGCTCTTGCAGATGATTTCCGGGCCGATCCCCGCCGGATCGCCGCTGGAAACGGCGAACGGTGCCATGTCCGGTAGGTCTGGCAACATCGGATCGTGCTCAGTTGTAATCGATGATGGCGTCGCGGCGCATATCGCGCAGGTAGATCTGCGCGCGGCGGTTGACGCGCTCCTCTTCCAGCCGGTTCTGGATCTGCTCGAAACTGGGATCGGAAGCGCTCTTGGGATCGTCGCGGCCGCACAGCACAAAGACGCGTACACCCTCCTCCAGCGAACCATAGGGCGGGGAGGACTGACCGATCTGCAGCTGCGTCAGCGCGGTCTGCAGCGGGGCCGGCAGATCACCCAGGCGGATGCCGTCGCGGTTCACGACTTCGGCGCCCAGCGCGGCCGCCACATCGTCGGCGGCGCCGCAACCGCGGATCGCCTGGGTGTCCCGCGCAAACCGATCGAGCTGCGGCTGCGCCGCCGCCTGCGACAGGCCTTTGGCAAAGGTAATCGAAATCTGCTTGAGGCTGAGCTGCGCGTCGCGCGGATCGGCGGTCAGCACCTGGCGCTTGTCGATCAGATAGAGGATCGACACGCCGCCGGGGGCCGTCACCGGGCCGACCAGCTGGTTCGGCTGCATTTGCGCGGCGGCATCGGCGAGCGACTGCGGCAGCTGCGGCAGGCGCAACCAACCCAGATCGCCGCCAACCGCGGCGGTGGAAGCTTCCGAAAACTGGCGTGCATAGGCGACAAAGCTGCCGCCCTGGCCAATCTGGTCGACGATGCGGCGGGCGTTGGCCGCCACCTCGGCCTCGTTCTCCGGCGTGGCCGAGAGATAGATTTCGCCCAAACGATATTCGGTGCTGCCGCGGCTGTCGTTCAGCCGGGAAATAATCCCCTTCACCTCGTCGTCGCTGACGTTGACGAACGGGCTGATGTTCCGGCGCAGCAGGCGGCTCCAGGCCAGTTCGGCCTGGATCTGATGGTGCAGCGATGCCGGCGCCGATCCGATCGTGCGCAGATATTTGTCAAACCCCACAGCGGAACCCTGACCGTTCTGCCGCGCGACGCGGGCGTACGTCTGCGCGATATCATCCGCGGTGATGGTGATATCGTTGGCGCCCGCTTCCTGGATCTGCAGCGTTTCGTCGATCAGGTTGCGCAGCACCTGCAGGCGCAGACGTTCTTTTTCCTCGGCCGGAATGTCCTTGCCGTTCGCC
>JBBSUT010000179.1:0-4280 GCA_038234155.1 Sphingomonadales bacterium
CGCCCCGCCGCGCGAGCGCGGCAGGAACAGGACTTCTCCTCGATATCGACGACCTGCTCGATCCGCTCAAGAGAGGCAACAGGCAATCTCTCACCCTTCGCTCCAGGCTACAATTTGAGCCTGCATTGCCAGAGTAACTGCATTGTCCTCTCGGACGTCCAAATTTCTGCCATTCGAGCGGGCGCAAATTAAGTTCCCGCAAGGGAATATACGGCAAGAGTGATGCTAAATGATTCACTAGTGGTTGCAACTGCGCCGGTGTGTAATCATCCTCGTATATCGTAGCCGTAGTACCATCGCGTTCATGGCCTGTGAGGCCCTTACGATGCCTTTCACAAAAGGCAGGGTCTTCTGTGTCTGTGTCCAATGCACTATTCCATGCGGATAATACGGCAGCATCGCGCCCAAAGCCGGTCATTTCGGGGCCAATTAAGACGACTGTCAACGATGGTCTGCTTAACCCGCGATCGGCGGAAAATTCTTCCGGCGGGAAATGACGGAGCCGGATATTGCTAGGCGTGTCGCTGTAGCTGCTTTCCATCCGCCATCAATTCGCTAAATAGATATTATGAACAAACGCGTTTTTGCCGCCATCGGGCTGTTGATGCTCACCTCCTGCGCCGCGGTGCAGACCCCGCCGTCCACCGCGCCGGGGGCCGACTTCCTGACCCGGAACGCTGCTGCCAAGCGCGTTGTGACTACGGCAAGCGGACTGCAGTATTTCATCATCAAATCGGGGCCGAAGACCGGTCGATCGCCGGTGCCGGGGGAGATCGTGACCTTCGATTATGAGGGCAAGCTGACCACTGGCGAGACGTTCGACAGCAGTTTTGCGCGAGGCAAGCCGCTAACCGGCAACATCGACCGTTTTGTCCCGGGCTTCACCGAGGCGCTCAAGTTGATGCGGCCGGGGGACGAATGGATCGTGTGGATACCGCCCGCGCTCGGCTATGGCGCGGAGGCCAGCGGCCCAATTCCGGCCAACAGCGTGCTCCGTTTCCGCATGGCGCTGCATAAGGTGACGCTGCCATAAACATGGCGGCGAGCCGGGCAGCCAGCCCCCAGTCGCTGTCATCGCGCAGCGCAGGTCATTCTTTTCTACTGCAGTTCGTTCGTATCAGAACAGATGACCGCGACTGGTTTTGAAACCGTTCGGCCTTTTCAGAAAGCCGCTGGCTCATCACTCCACTCGTGTTCGAAGCTTGCTTAAACCGGGCAATTGCCCATGGGTTCGCCAAGGCGCACCGGTCGTTGCGGTGCCCAGTCTGACTCAAACGCGATCATGCCCTGCTTGAACAGCATTACGACCGTTGACCAAAGCAGGAACCGCCCCATTTCCTCGCCCTTTTTTAACTGGATATTTTGTTCGTCATAGGTCCATTGGGCGATCTTTTTGAGGCCCTTTTGCTTGACCAGGCCGTGCCACACGGTCGCCATGCTGCCAACGATGGTGGCGCCGACGAGCACCATTGCAAATGTTCCATATTCTGTAGATTTGAAGATGCACACGAGGCGCTCATTGCGTGCAAAAAGGTTCGGCACGCCGCGCGCGGTGGCGGGGTTTACCGAAAATAGCGAACCCGGCACGTAGATCATGCGGGTCAGCTTGCCGTCGCACGGCATATGCAATCGGTGATAATCCTTGGGCGAAAGATACAGATTGGCAAAGCTGCCGTCGCGGAATTCGGCCGCCAGCGCTGGGTGTTCGCCAAGCAACTGGGCGGTGGTGAAGAAATGGCCCTTGGCCTGCAGGATCTGATGGTCGTCAATCGTGCCAAACTGACTGATCGCGCCGTCCACCGGGCATGCAAAATCTGCGCCTGTCACCGGCCGTATCCCGGCTTTGAGCGGACGGGTGAAGAAATCGTTGAAGCTTGCGTAGCTGGCGATATCCGGATTTTCGGCTTCGCTCATGTCGACCGCGTATTTCCTCACAAACCAGCGGATCAAGCCGCTCGTCATGGCCCCGCCCCTGGCTCCGGCAACGCGGCCGGCAAAACTGGTGAGGGTTCGCTTTGGCAGCAGATATTGGAGTGCGACTTTCAAACTGTCGGACATGTCGTAATCCTCATCATTGTGGCATCGCATCCGTGTCGCGGCCGACCATGCCAGAGTGGTTTTCCCGTAACGGCGACATGATGCCCGCACTCGCTGGGCGATGGACAGGCATTTATGAGGCCGCAGATCAATCCGCCCGTGACACCTTGCGCACCAGCTTGCGGGCGCACCTTGGCGGGATCGTCCGTATAGTCGCCGCATATTCCGCAACCAGCACAAAGATCCAGAATTCAGTCCCGGCCCACTCGCTGGTGACAGCGCTCCTGATAACATCGATGAATAGCAGGAACGCTGCCAACAGCCGGAAAAACATGAAGCTGGCGGTAGGGCTATCGGCCCTCCAGGCGGCGGAAACCATCATGGCCACGCTGATGGCACCCCAAAAGATGGAGCCGATCAGCGTATCAGCATGGTAGAAGCCGTCGCAAGCTGCGAGGAACCAGAACAGTCGTGCGGCGGCGAACTGTGTTTGGCGCGTGAGTTGGCAGAATTTGATGATCGGCGGAACAAACAGCGTTTTGCCGATCCAGTGGTCAAGTTTTTGAAAGGCCATCGGGCTATGATAACGGCACGAAGGTCCGACCGCCACGGGCAACTGGCCTCCCCAAATGCGAGAAAGATGGCGTTGGCCGAAATTGTCGATGGCGCCGGACTGCGGCGCCGTCCTGGATTGGTTCCCAACCAGATTGTCTTCCGTTGGCACGGACATCAATCGCATAGCGCGCGCGCTCCGGCCGAAGGACCGAACGCGATGGGCCGCCAGGCCAGTTGTGCGCGATGGCCTGATATCGACTGGTCAAAAAGCAATCTGCGCCCGTGCGCCGATCTCGTCCACGGCATAATTCCTGCCGCCGCCTGCCGCCGGGATGATGGCATTGCGATATTGCAAGTGGCCGTATGTCATCAGGAAGCGGACATAATCCGCCGGCGTCCAGATGAGCGACGCCTCATAGCCGTCCTGCGTGCCGCCGATGATCGGACCATCGACCAGGTCAAGCCGGTCATAACGGACGTTGGCCTGGACCGCGCCGATGCCCCCATCGCTGATCGGATCGCCGACCTTGACGCTCTTGAACACGCCGCTTTTATATGTCCGGCTGTCATTGGTGAAGAAATAACCCGCCTCGATCGCGGCGCCGAAGAAGGTGGGATCATAGCCGACATCGCCGTTCACATGCTGCCAAAAGACTTCGCCCGCCGCGTGAAAACGTCCGGAAATGGCCGCAATCTCCAGACCATAGCCTAATGTCTCGAACGCTTGCAGCGGTGGCGTGCCGATAAAGCGCACGTCTGTTGTATGGACCAGCGGGCGCTGGCGATAGATCACGCGCTGCGCCGTCGATCCCAGATCGCGGAAGTGAAGCGAACCACCGAAATGCAGCTGCGCATCGCCGACCATGGGCGCGTAGACCAGCCGCCCGTCCACGCCCACGGCGTCATTTGCGTCATCAAGCAGGTCTTCCACGCTGGCCGTGAAGACGCCGGTCTGCACCAATAGCGGCCCTTCGCCATATTGTGCCGACAAGCCGACGCGGCGCTGGAAATCGAATGCATCGGTAAAGGCGGCGCGCTCGATAAAACTGGTTTCATTGGAGCTGGTGAGTTCCTCCAGCCCCTGGAAATTGTTGTGCTGACCTACGGTGGTTTTCATCGCGCCGTTTTCATAATCCAGGAAGGCATCGGTGATCACGGCGCCGCCGCTGGCGAAATCGAGCTCGAACTTGTAGCCGAAGCCGCCCGGAATGCTGCCCTCCACCCCGAGCCGCGCCCGGCGCAGCTCGTTGGAGAAGCCCAGCCCGGGATCCTTCAAACCATCGGGCGATCCGACATAGGCCGCATCGAACATGAGACGTCCGCGCGGCTTGAAGCTCCAGCCATCGCTGGTGCTGATCTGCGGGGCGCCCTTCCAGCTGATCTTTTCCAACGGCGTCACGGGCGCGGCGGCGGCGGTAACCAAGAATGTATTATCTTCGCCGACCTTTGCCTCCAGCGCCGCCAGCCGCACCTTCAACTCCGCGATTTCGGCGCGCAGCGCCGCGCTGTCCGTCGCTTGCGACTGGGCATGAGCGGGGGCGAAGGCCATCAAGCCCGACAGCAGGATGGCGGTAGCTGGCAGGGTTTTCATCGGACGCACTCGCATAGCGGATGGAACCGTGCCGCGTTAGCCGGGGAATTTATCGATTGCAAAGATATGACGCGAACATGACACCTTGGCGGCGGCC
>JBBSUT010000180.1:0-4168 GCA_038234155.1 Sphingomonadales bacterium
GTGGCGGAGAGGGTGGGATTCGAACCCACGGTACCCGTAAGAGCACAACAGTTTTCGAGACTGCCCCGATCGACCACTCCGGCACCTCTCCGCACAGCGGACGGGGGCATAGGTCCTGGGCTTCAGCCCGCCTCCGTCCAGCAAGGCGCGGCTCCTAGCGCGTCTTATACGGATTGCCAAGCGGATCGGTTGAATTTCTGGAGCGTTCTAACGATATGACCAGGTATATGACTGACATTCCCCTTTTTCCCCAGGCGCGATTCGGCATCGGTGACGTTGTGCGCCATCGGTTCCTGGATTTTCGCGGCGTGGTGTTTGACGTCGATGCCGAGTTTTCCAACAGCGAAGACTGGTATGAGGCGATCCCGGAAAAGATGCGCCCGTCCAAGGATCAGCCTTTTTACCACCTGTTCGCCGAAAACGAGGATTCCAGTTACATCGCCTATGTGAGCCAGGGAAATCTGCTCGACGATCACGATGCAGGCCCGGTCGATCATCCCGAGGTCGGCCATTATTTCGCTGCCTGGTCGGGCGAGAAATACGCCCTGCCCGCCAACCGCCGACACTAGCCGCACCAACTGCACCGGCGGCCACGCCGACACAGGCGGCCTTGATGCTGATGTTGCTAGGGTTTTGCGCGGCTTAGCTGCGAATCTTCCAGCCCGATCGCAGCAGCAGATAGACCAGCGTGCCGAACACCAGATTGAGCGCGAACACCACCAGCGCCCCGACAGCGATTGGCGAATCGGCCACCCCGAGAAAGCCGTAGCGAAAGCCGGAGATGATGTAGAAAAAGGGGTTGGCGTGGCTGACGGCCTGAAAGGTTGGTGCCAGACGCTCGACCGAGTAAAAAGTGCCCGACAGCAGCGCGAGCGGCGCAATCACGAAATTGGTGACCGCCGCCGCATGATCGAACTTTTCCGCCCAGATCGAGGTGAACAGGCCCAGGATTGCCAGAAAGGTCGCGCCGTTCAGGCCGAACCAGATGACCGCCCACGGCTCGCGCACGGCAACGGATACGCCGGGCCACAGCAACATCGCCAGCCACACCGCGCCGCCCACCGCGCATGCCCGCGTCACCGATCCGGCGACGAGCGCAAACATCAATTCGGCATAGCTGAGGGGTGGCAGCAGATAATCGACGATCGTGCCCTGGATCTTGCCGACCAGCAGCGAGAAACTGGCGTTGGCGAAGCTGTTCTGCAACATGCCCATGATGATCAGCCCGGGCGCGAGGAAATCAACGAACGGCATGCCGAGCGCAGTTCGCCCGCCGCGTGCCAGCGCCACGGTGAAGATCACCAGGTACAGAAGCGTGGTGATGCCCGGTGCCCAAACCGTCTGCAACTGCACCCGCATGAACCGGCGCACCTCCTTGACGTAGAGCGTGGTCAACCCGGCCCAATTGACGCCGGAAATGGTCGGCACGCCGAAGCCCGGTTGCGAAGGACCGGTCCGGTTACTAAATTCGCTCTTTGATGACATGCGGCAATCGCCTAACGGCTGCCACGAGACACCGCAACAGGCGCGCACCATCGCCGCGCCGCGACACGTATTTTTTGGGAAGAACTTCATGGCCTGGACCGACGAACGGATCGATACGCTCAAACAGCTTTGGGAAAAGGGTCTGACCGCCAGCCAGATCGCCGAGCAACTGGGCGAGGTGAGCCGCAATGCTGTAATCGGAAAAGCGCATCGGCTGGGCCTGAAAGCCCGCCCTTCCCCGGTCAAATCGAACGATCCCGACAAAAAGCCACAGGCCGCGTCGTCCACTCCATCAGCGCAAGCCGCTTCGACGGGGCCGGCAGCGCAGGACGCCGCAGTGGCAGGCGGGGCTTCTGGTGCTGCGGCCACAACCGCTCCCGAAGGCACCCCTGAAGCTGCCCCCGATACCGGCTCCCAGGCTGCCGATCTGTCCAACATGTCCAGCGATGGTGCTTCTGCCGACGACGCGGCGGCGCAAGAGCCCAAGGTGGCCGCCAAGCCGCAGCAGAAGGTGGTCTCGATTGGCCCCGGCGGGTTCATGCGCCAGGGCCCGGGCGACCAGCAGCCGCCGATTCCGCCGGCACCGCCGCGCCGGCTGGTCCCGGCCAAGCCCAGCCCCGACATCGCGAACAAGACCGGCCTGCTGGAACTGAACGAGCGCGTGTGCCGGTGGCCGATGGGCCATCCCGGCGAGGCCGATTTTCATTTCTGCGGGCAGGATGTCAATCCCGGCTTTCCCTATTGCGTGGAACATTGCGGCCGGGCCTATCAGGCGCAGCTGCCGCGCGGTTCGCGCCGTCCCCCGCCGCCGCTGCCGTTTGGCGGTCCGCGCGTGCGCTGAACGGCGCAAGAGCCGGCTCAAAATTAGGGCGCGTCCCCCGGGTTGCGCCCGCTTGGATGATTGCGCAGGCGGCGCACCGCTCCGTATCCGGCGCGATGCCTTGGAACGGCGACCTTAGGGCCACCGCCGCCGCGATCGCCAGAACCACGCGGCGCACGACGCCTTGACGCCGCGGCGCACTTGGTTCTGTCGCCGCAGGGCACCGCCCCCGCTCACTGTACTCAGCTGGCCGCAGCAATTGCATCCCACGGGCTGTGGATAAGCCCCGCCCCGCTTGCCAGCGCGACTCCCGCGCCCCTATACCACAATCATGGCCGACGATCTCTTCGGCGCCTCCGCTGGCGCCACCGCAGACAGCACCGGGTATGACGCCAGTTCCATCGAGGTGCTCGAAGGGCTGGAACCGGTACGCCGCCGCCCGGGCATGTATATCGGGGGCACCGACGAACGTGCGCTGCACCATCTCGCGGCCGAGGTGCTGGACAATGCAATGGACGAGGCGGTGGCCGGTCACGCCAACCGCATCGAGGTGGAGCTTGGTGAGGGCAATCGGCTGACCGTCACCGACAATGGCCGCGGCATTCCTGTCGATCCGCATCCCAAATATCCCGACAAGTCGGCACTCGAGGTGATTTTGACCACGCTGCATTCGGGCGGCAAGTTTTCGGACAAGGCTTATGCCACATCTGGCGGCCTGCATGGCGTGGGAGTGTCGGTGGTCAACGCGCTGTCGTCAGAAACCATCGTAGAGGTGGCGCGCAACAAGCTGCTTTTTCGGCAGACTTTCTCGAAGGGCGCGCCGCAGACCGGGTTGGAAGAACTGGGCGGCACCCCCAATCGGCGCGGGACGATGATCAGTTTTGTGCCGGACGACGAGATTTTTGGACAGGGGGCCATGTTCAAGCCGAAGCGCTTGTTTACGCTCGCGCGGTCCAAGGCGTTCCTTTACGCAGGCGTCGAAATCCGCTGGAAATGCGCGCCCGCCCTGGTAACCGATGATGTACCAGGCGAAGCGGTGTTTCAGTTTCCTGGCGGCCTGTCCGACCATCTTTACGAGCAGATGCAAGGCCGTGAATGCGCAACTGCGGAATTTTTCTCGGGACGGCAGGATTTTCCCGACGGTCAAGGCCGCGTGGAATGGGCGATCGCATGGCCGCTCTGGTCCGAGGGGGCGGTCGACTGGTATTGCAACACCATCCCAACGCCATCTGGCGGCACCCACGAGCAGGGCCTGCGCGCTGCGCTGACCAAGGGGCTGCGCGCATTCGCCGATCTGGCGCAAAACAAGAAAGCGGCGCAGCTGACCGCAGACGACGTGATGGGCGGGTGCGAACTGATGCTATCCGTTTTCATTCGCGAGCCGCAATTCCAGTCGCAGACCAAGGACCGGCTGACGTCGCCGGAGGCCGCGCGCTTTGTGGAAAATGCGGTGCGCGACCATTTCGATCATTTCCTGTCCGACAACATGGAGCGCGGGCGCGCGTTGCTGGGCTTCATCCAGGAAAAGATGGACGAACGGCTCAAACGCAAGGCCGAGCGCGAGGTGAAGCGCAAGACCGCCACCAGCGCACGCCGATTGCGCCTGCCGGGCAAGCTGACCGACTGCTCCGAGTCCGGGCCTGACGGCACCGAATTGTTCATCGTCGAAGGCGATAGCGCTGGCGGATCGGCCAAGCAGGCGCGCGATCGCAAAACCCAGGCGATCCTGCCGATTCGCGGGAAAATCCTGAACGTGGCATCGGCCACCACCGCCAAAATCTTTGCCAATCAGGAGATCATGGATCTGATCCAGGCGCTCGGCTGCGGCACTCGCAAGGACTGCGATGCGGACAATTTGCGCTA